>NZ_JBSGZN010000018.1:0-160664 GCF_053611025.1 Streptomyces sp. NPDC054842 | reverse complement strand
CGGCTGGTCCCTTCCACAGCCGGCCGCGGAGCCGTGTCGTGCGAGGTCCGCCGTACGTAGGGCGAGGCCGTGTCGCGCCGGGCCGCCGTACGGCGACCGGCCCGCGCGGGCGGTGACGCCCGGGCGGTGTCAGTCGCGCCGCTCGCTCCCGGCCGTGTCCGGCTCCGCCATCTTCCGGTGGGCCACGGCCTTCAGCCGGTCCGGCACGATCCGGTTGGCGATGCCCTGGGCCTTCGTCCTGGCGGAACCCGTGACCAGCTTGTCCTTGCCGCGCATGACCGCGTCGAAGGCCTGGGCGGCGACCTGCGCCGGATCGTCCTTGTCCATCCGGCCGATCTTCGTGTCGTCCTCCATGCCCGCGCGCCGGAAGAAGTCGGTGTCGGTCGGTCCGGGCATGAACGACGTGACGTACACGCCGGTGTCCTTGAGCTCCTCCCGCAACGCCTGCGCGAAGGACTGCACGAAGGACTTCGTCGCGTTGTAGACCGGCTGGAAGGAGCCCGGTACGGCCGCGGCGACGGAGGACGTGAACAGCAGCCGCCCCTCGCCGTTCGCGATCATGTCGCGCACCAGGGGCTTGGTCAGCCGCACGGTGGAGGTGACGTTGAGGTCGATGACGGACTGGTCGTCGGCGAGATCGGTGTCCGCGAAGGCGCCGCCGAGTCCGACACCGGCGTTGAGCGCGGCCACGTCCACCATCCGGCCCGCGACCGTCCGGTACACCCGATCGACGCCGTCGTGGTGCCGCAGGTCGGCCCGTACGGTCTCCACCTCGCCGCCGAACTGCCTGAGCTGCTCGGCGGCCTCGGCGAGCCGGTCGTCCTCGGCGTTGATCACGAGCGAGAACCCGTTCAGGGCGAACTGCCTGGCCAGTTCGTAGCCGATGCCACTGGAGGCCCCGGTGACCAGGGCCAGCGGTTTCGTGTCGTTCATGGTGGAGGGGTACCCCGGCTGCCGGGTCCAACCGCGCCACACCCGCGAGGACGGCGGACAGGGCCGTCTGCGAGCGGCTCAGGACGAGCCCGTCCGTACGTGTCTCCGGCGTCCACCGGAGACACGTACGGACCTCGCCCGCGACGGCGGGACCCGCGTGTCAGCCCGCTTCGGGCAGCACCGGGCGCCGGGTCGTCAGGCTCTTCTGGAGCTGATGGCGGATGTCGCTGGCGAGATGCCCCGTGTGGGCCCACTCCACGATCAGCTCGGCGACGTGCCGCATCTTGATGTTGGTGTGCTGCGAGATCTCCCGTACGACGTGCCAGGCGTCCTCGGTGCGCACACCGGCCAGCGCCACGACGATCCCGATCGCCTGGTCGACGACGGCGTGCGAGGACACCGCCCGCTGCAGCTGTGCCAGCTCGCCGTGGAGCGACGTCAGCGGGCTGCCGGCGCCGGCGTCCTGGCCCGTGACGCCGGCCGCGTCCGCGAGCGACGCGCGGCTCGCGCAGGCGTGGACCGCCGCCCCCAGGGTGGCGAAGACCGGGATCGGAGCGAGGCCGAGGGCCAGCCGGAGCAGCGGGTCCACGTCCTGGCTCGGACCCGCCAGCAGCAGCCGCCCCTGGGTCGCCTCAAGGGTGTGCGCGCACTCCAGCAGCTCCCGGACCGCCGCGGACGACAGGGCGCGCACATGGGAGAGGTCGACGACGATCCCGGTGCCCGGACGCTCCCCCGCCCTCCGCACGGCGTCGAAGAGCGGATGGCCGGCGTGGCCGACGTCGCCGACCGGGCGCATCAGCCACGCCGAACGGCCGCTGCCCGCCTCGACGGGAAGTTTCTCGACCCATACCTGGGGCGCTGTCTCCGCGTGGTCCATCGCAAATGCCTTCCTCCGCCTGAAAAGCCTTCTGTCGATGCCGGTGCAGTCGCGAACGCGCCCCCTCCGCAGGTGGCGGAGGGGACGCGTACGCGAGGCGTGCCCTACTTCGTTGTATCTGCCATGCATGCGGCCGGGCGCGGAGAAGTGACGCTGGTTGCGAGAACAGGTGGGTCCGCTGGTCGGCAGCAACGCGGTCCGGTCCCGGACACCGCAGTCCCGCCGCGGGATGCGTGCGTCGTCGAGCAGTCCGCACTGACATCCACGCCGAGGGAATTGCAGGGTCGTCCGGGGCCGCTTCCTGACCGCTTTGGGTTCTTGCCCGTTTTGCCGTACGTCAATGCATGGTTCGCCCGCGACCGCTTCGCTCCGGCCGCCCCGTCGGCCGGGGAACGACCGTGCACGGCGACCGGCCCCAGGTCAGCCGTGACCTCGCACGTCGGGCAGGATGGACCGCATGACCGAGATCCGCACCCCCCGCCTCCTCCTCCGCCGCTGGACCGACGACGACCTCGCGCCCATGGCCGACATCAACGCGGACCCACAGGTGATGCGCTGGACCGGCGACGGCTCGGTCCTCGGCCTGGACGAGACGGCCGAGGAGATCGAGCGCTGGGAGGAGGAGTGGGACGAGGAGGGTTTCGGCGTCTTCGCCGTCGAACTGCTGGCCTCCGGTGAACTGGCCGGTTGCGTGGGCCTGTCGGTGCCCGAGTTCCTGCCCGAGGTGCTGCCCGCCGTGGCGATCCGCTGGCGGCTCGGCACCGCGTTCTGGGGGCAGGGGTACGCGTCCGAAGCCGCCCAGGCGACGCTGGAGTTCGCCTTGCAGGACCGGGGTCTGGACCGGGTCGTCAGCATCAGCCGCATGGGAGACGACGCCTCCGAGAACGTGATCCGCAAGCTCGGGATGACCGCGGACCGGGAAACCGAACACCCCTTGTACGGGCACGCGTTGGCGGTGCACGCGATCGACCTCACCGAGTACGAGGGGTGAACGGGCCGCGGCGGCGGTGACGTCGGGAGGGCGTCCGGCTCAGCTCCCGCCCGCGCCCTTCGCGCACGAGCGGCGGCGGATGCCCGCGAGGAGCCTGCGCATGCCCACCGCGTGCCCGCCGCTTGCGACGACGAGCGCCCGGTAGACGCGCCCGGACGGACCCGGGAAGACGGCCCGGGTCTCGGCCCGCAGCAGCGAGCGCCCCGGGCCGAGCGGTTCGAGGCGGAAGACCAGGGCGTACGACGAGAACCGGTGGCGCCCTTCGAGGACCAGTTCACGCCCCGGCTGCGCGGCGGCCACCCGGAACCCGGGGAAGGTCGATCCCTCGGCCAGGGGCCGCGGTCCGGACGCCGTGCGGTCGGCGCAGCCCACGAGTCTCGCGTAGGGGACCGCTCCACGGCGGGTGAAGGACGCGTCCAGCGTTTCGCCCAGCGCGCGCCAGACGTCCGCGGTGTCCGCCCCGACGACCGTGGCGTGCTCGTCGACGCGGGGCAACGAGAGCGTCGGCATCGGTCTGGCCCTTCGACGGTCCGGGGGCCCCGGGGAGCGGGGCAGCGGTTGTCCGCGCGTACCGGTGGTCTGCCCGGGCGGCGGTGCGTTCACGCCCCGGCGGCCGCGGCGATGTCGTGCAGGGTCCGCAGCGCAGCGGCGACCGCGGGCCGTTCCCGGCCGCCGCTGCGGGTGCAGGTCAGGAGCTTGCGGTGCGGGTCGCCGGTGCAGCTCACCCGGGTGAGGGGCAGCTGCGGGGCGAGGTGTGCCAGGCGCGGGATCAGGGCGACGCCCAGGCCGTGGGCGACGAGATGGGCGGTGACGTTCCAGTCGAGCGCGTGGTGCACGATGTCGGGCGTGAACCCGGCGGCGCCGCACGCGGACAGCACGTGCGGGCGGCACGGACTGTCCGGCACCGGCGCGATCCAGTCCTCCCGCGCGGCTTCCGCGAGGTCGATGTCCCGGCGGCCCGCGAGCGGGTGCGTCGCGGGGACGACCAGGTCGAACCGGTCGTCCATCAGCGGCTGCTGATCGAAGCGGGCGTCGCCGCGCGGCGGGTTGTACGGCGTCGACTCGACGACCGCGAGGTCGATCTCCCCTTCGAAGAGCAGGTCGAAGCTCTCCGGCGCCGCCGCCTCCCGGACCTCGATCCGCAGGCCCGGGTGGCGCTCGCGCAGTCGTGCCGCCGCCGGCGCGAGGAGCACCGCGACGGCCACGGGGAAGCCGCTCACCCGCAGCGGCCCCGCGGCCTCGTCGTGGTCGGCCCTGAGGTCCAGCTCGGCCTGCTCCCAGCGGGCCCGGATGGCGTCGGCGTGGGCCAGCAGCCGGTGCGCGGGCGGGGTCAGGCGCACCCCGCGCCCGTGCGGCCGCAGCAGCTCCACGCCCAGTTCGCGGGCGAGTTGACGGATCTGCTGCGACGCGGCGGAGGGCGTGACATGCAGGGCGCGGGCGGCGGCCGTCACGGTGCCGTAGTGGTCGACCGCCCGCAGGACGTGGAGTCGGCGCAGGTCAATCATGAAGGCAACGCTTCAAGGTGCCGTCCGGAAAGTCAACCTGGACGTGCAAGGAGCCGCGGTCCACGCTGGAGTTGTGCGACGCACTCCCGAACTCCCCCGCCTGCGACCAGAGGAGCTGACGATGACCGGCCGGAGCGGTACCACCGGAGGCTCGGGCAGCGGCCTGTGCCCGCACTGCGGATGGCCCGACGACGCCGAGCCGTTCCAGGTGCTGTCCCGGCACGGCACGGCGAACGGCCACACCGTGTGGGCCCGGTGCGGCTGCGGTTCGCTCCAGATGCGCACCGTCGACGCCTCGGGCACGCGTGTCGTCTCCCGCAGCCGTCCGGCGGCCGACGCGGACGGACGGTGCGAACCAGCCGCCGACAGCGCGGCACGCCGGGTCTCCCGCCGCCCCGCCTGACGCACTCTCACGGGCGGGCGGCCTGCACCGACGGGTTCACCTCCCGGCCTGCCTCCCCCGGGCGCGTGCCGCGTCAGGTCCGGCCCGGTTCACGGGCTCGGACTCCTGCCGTCCGCGGACCCAGAAGAGCAGGACGACCGAGCACACCGCCGCGAACGCGCACCACGTCGAGACGAACTCCAGCCGCCACAGCGCCCAGCAGACCAGGGCCCCCGCGGCGACCAGGATGCCGAGCACGGTCAGCCCGCGATCGCCCGAAAGCAGCAGGGAGCCGACGGTGGCCGCCAGGTAACCGGCGATCAGCAGCCGGGAGTGCGGGAGTTGGAGGACGTAGGCGAGGGTGTGCCCGCGGATCTCGGCGGTCACCGGACTCACGGCGAGCGCGTGCGCGAGCGCCGCCGCGGTCACGGCCCCGGCCGCCAGAGGGACCGTCAGGCGACGCCGGGCAGCCGCGGGCACGGCGCACACCACCCCCGCCGGCACCCACACCGCGAGCAGCGGCAGGGCGATGACGGCCCACGCCACGGTGGCCGGTCCCGATCCGCCACCGGCGTGCCAGACCACGGACTCGACGATCTGGTGCGCCCCGAGCAGCAACGGCAGAGCGGCCATCGGCAGCTCGCGGCGCCCGCGCGAGCGCACGACGCAGGCCACTCCGACGGCCGCGATCCCGGCGCCCGCCACGAGATCGGCCTTCGCACTCCAGCACATCGCGCCACCCCAAGGTCGACCGTCGTCGTGTGCCTCAGCCTTCGGCGCGGCCCAGGCTACGTCGCGCGGAGCGGGCGCCCCGGGTGACACGACGGCACCGGGCGGCCTCCTCGGGCGGGTCCGGGACGTCCCGCGTAGGCTCCGGGCATCTCCGATGACCGGCGGCCCGCCGGTCGTCGCGACCTACCCGCAGGAGGCCCTCCGCCATGAGCGATCCCTACATCCTCGAGTACAAGGTCGTCACCTTCCGGGAGTCGCTCATCGGGGACGCCCTCGACAGCGACAAGCTGGAGAAACTCCTGAACAAGCACGCCGGGGACGGCTGGGCGCTGAAAGCGATCACGTCCGCCGACGTCAAGGGACGGATGGGTCCCGGCGCCGTCGAGGGCCTGCTCCTCACCTTCGAACGCCCGCGCCGGTAGGGCCTGTTCGGCGGACGCGGCCGTCCTGTCGCAGCCGCCGCGCGGTCGTGGGCGGGACCGGGCCCGCCTCCCCCGCCCGCCGGGCGAACCGGCCGCCCGCGTCGCCGAGCCCTGCGCGCCGCCACCGCCGTCGGCGCGGGGCGGCGCCGTGGCGGGCGCGGTGCGCGGTCCGCCCGGGGGGCCGGCATCCCACCACGGCCTGCTCGCGTGCGTACCCGCCGGACTGGTCACCGCCGGTCTTTTCGGCCGGAGGGGTCGTGGCGCGAGTCGTACGCCGTGGCGCGGATGCCGGAATCCGGGAGAGCCTTCGTACCGGACTCCTGAGAGTGATCCGTCGCCGGAGCGGTTCCGGATTGGCCCCGGCGCGGAGGAATCCGGGCCGGCCGGTCACCGGGGTCCTCGGGATCAGCGGGCTCAGTTCCGCCGGGACGACGACGGGGGCGTCATCGCCCAGCGGATCGTCGTGACCAGCGCGCGGCCGACCGGGGGGACCACGACGCCCTCCAGGACCGGCACCCGCGGCAGCCGCAGCGGGCCGCGGGCCCAGGACGGGAGATCGGCCACCGCCGTCGCCGCGAGGACGCCGTACGCGGGCCGGGCCGCCAGGGGCAGCGGCGGGCGGAAGAGGATGAAGCGCGCCGCCGACCGGGCCTGCGGCGTGGCCCGCAGCTCGCCTCGGTAGGAGTCGAGGACCTCGGCCAGTTCCGCCCGGCTGCGGGGCGGATCCACCACGCCGAGGGCCTCCGCCACCCGCGCCGTGTCGGCCACGTACCCGTCGCACCCGGCGGCGTCCAGCGGGTGGGCCCCGTAACGCTGGTGGGCGTCGAGGAAGCTGTCGGTCTCTGCGGCGTGCACCCAGCCCAGCAGGTGCGGGTCCGCGGCGTGGTACGGCTCGCCGAGGTCCGTCCTGCCCCGCACCTTCAGATGAATGCCGCGGACGTGGTCGACGGCCCGCTGGGCGTCCTCGGCGGTGCCGAAGGTGGTGACGGCGAGGAACGTACTGGTGCGCTGGAGCCGCCCCCACGGGTCGCCCTGGTAACCGGAGTGGGCGGCCACCGCGGCCATCGCCAGCGGGTGCAGCGACTGCAGGAGCAGCGCGCGCAGCCCTCCGACGAACATCGAGGCGTCCCCGTGGACCGTGCGGATGGGACGGTCCGGGCCGAACCACCGCTCCCCCGGTGTGTCGTGGATCCGGGCCCGGTTGGCGGGACCCTCGGGCCCCGCGACCCGGCTGAACAGCTCGGCGCCGAGCCGCTCGCGCAGCCCGGAGACCGCGGATGCGTACGTGTCCATGGCCCCAGTGTCCCGCAGGCCCCCCGCCGCCCGGCAGGCCCCGGAAGCCCCGCGCCCACGGGTCCCGGAGGCCGGGAGAAGCCGCCGGAGTACGCCACCGGATCGGGGGCACGAGAGTGTGTGCCACCGACGGGCTCCCCCCGGTCCCGTCGGTGGCGATGCTCCCGCGCGGGGCGAAGGGGACGGGTCACCCCGGCGCCCGCGCGGTCGAGCGGAGGGGTACGGCCGCGTCATGGGAGACACAGGGCGGGCGCGGCCGCCCCTCCCGACGTGATCCCGCCGGGCAGACGAGCGGTCCCGCGGCGTGCCCGCGGGACCGGCCGAGGGTCCGGCCCGGGCCGTCGGCGCACAGGGAACGAACACAGGAGACGGCGAATGAGTGACGCGACTGCGCTGGAAGTCCAGCACGAGGACACGGCGACCGGGGGTGACGCGGACGTCCGCAAGCAGCGGCTGCGAAGACGGCTGGAACGGCTGATCGGTATCGCCGCGACCGAGGGCAACGAACTGCTCCCGCTGCGCAACGGCGACGAGATCTTCCCGGCCATGCTGGACGCGGTCCGTTCCGCCCGGCACACCGTCGACATGATGACGTTCGTCTACTGGCGCGGGCAGATAGCCCGCGACTTCGCGGCGGCGCTGGCCGACCGGGCCCGCGCGGGCCTGCGCGTGCGGCTGCTGCTCGACGGCTTCGGGGCGAAGAAGATCGAGGGCGAGCTGCTGGAGTCCATGAGCTCCGCCGGCGTGCAGATCGCCTGGTTCCGCAAGCCGTTGTGGCTCTACCCCTTCAAGCAGAACCACCGCTGCCACCGCAAGGCTCTGATCGTCGACGAGCACACGGCGTTCACCGGCGGTGTCGGCATCGCCGAGGAATGGTGCGGGGACGCCCGCGACCCCTCCGAGTGGCGCGACACCCATGTCCGGCTCCGCGGACCGGCGGTCGACGGCGTCGCCGCCGCCTTCGCCCAGAACTGGGCGGAGTGCCACGACGAGCTGTTCGACGAGCGGGACCGCTTCACCCAGCACGGCCAGCCGGGAGACGCGACCGTGCAGGTGGTGCGGGGCTCGGCCGGATTCGGCTGGCAGGACATGCAGACCCTGATCCGGGTCGTGCTCACCTCCGCGGAGGAGCGGGTACGCCTGTCCACCGCCTACTTCGCCCCGGACGACTACTTCGCGGAGCTGCTCGCCGCGACCGCCCGCCGCGGGGTGCGGGTGGAGATCCTGCTGCCGGGTCCGCACACCGACCAGCGGGCCTGCCGTCTGGCGGGGCAGCACCATTACGAGAACCTGCTGGCGGCCGGGGTCGAGATCAGCCAGTACCAGCCGACCATGCTCCACACCAAGATCATCACGGTGGACGGGGTCGCCTCCCTGATCGGCTCGACCAACTTCAACCGCCGGTCCATGGAGCACGACGAGGAGGTCATGCTGGCCGTGCTCGACGAGGGGTTCACCGCGGCACTCGACGAGGACTTCGAGAAGGACCGGGAACGCGCCGAGACCGTCGACCCGGCCCGCTGGAAGCACCGCCCGCTCCGTCAGCGCCTCAAGGAGACCGCCGTCCTGCCGATACGACGGTTCCTCTAGGCGTGCCGACCGGATGACCGGACGGGCCGCACGGACGGACGGGCCGCATGACCCGACGGGCCGCATGACCCGACGGGCCGCACGGACGGACGGGCCCAATGACCCGACCGGCGGGGGCTTGCGGGTCCGGGTGCTGTGACCATCCCAAGATTCACTCGTTTGAAGCAGCGCAGTGACCTGTATCCGATGCGGAAGGCACGCGCTCCATGCACAGCCCCCGGCAACGACCTCCCGTCATGGGCACCCGGACCGCCCTCGTCCGGGCCGAGTCCGCATTGCTCGGCCAGTACGGCGACCTGACCCGGCTGGCCTACCTCACGCTGCCCGTCACCCTCGGCCGGCACCGCCGCGTCCTCCTCGCGCACGGCATCGTGCAGCGGGCCCTGCCCGGAGTGCGCGGCCGGCTCCCGGCGCCGCGCAGACCGGACGCGGGTGACGACGGAGCCGGAGCGCCGGTGCCGGAGACCCGCCGGCTGCGCCAGCACGTGGTGCGGGCCGCGCTGGCCAGGGAGCGGCGACCGCGCGGCTGGCCCGGCGCGCTGCCGCCGCCGGGCCTGCTCCTGCCCCGGCTGCCGCTGGTGTGGGGGCTGCGGCTGTCCCCCGCGGCGGGCGGAGCGGAGGACATGGCTCTCGGCCGGCTGCTGGCGGCGGCACCGGCCGAGGCCCGTGCCGCCTTCCTGCTGCTCCGCCTGGACGGGCTGCCCGTCGCGGAGGTCCGCGAGGTTCTCGCCGGCGCCGGAGTCCGGGACCCCGAAGGCGCCCTGCGTGCCGCCGACGGTCTCGGCGCGGCCGCCGGGGAGCAGGCGGAGCGGCTGCGGCGCTCCCGCGAGTTCGACGCCTGCTTCGTACAGGCGCGCCCCACGGACCTGCTGAGGCGGCGGCGCCGCCTGTGGTGCGTGTGGGGGGCGCTGGCCGCGCTGCTGGGCGTCCTCGCCGTGTGGGCCCTCCCCGGTCCCGGTCACGACCCCTCCCCCGCTGGAGCAGGCACGGACGCGCGGGCGGGCGCCCCGGTGCCGGACCCCCGGCAGTTGACGCGCACTCCGGCGGACGTCTGGGCCGACACCGCGCGGGTCGACTTCACGGCGTGGCCCGCTCGCGGCGACCGCGTCGACGACGCCGGGCTCCTGTCACGGGCCCTCGCCGTCTGGGCCCGCCCACCGCGGAACGTCCGCACCGGTGTCGCTCCTGGCACCCGGGCCGAACCGCCCTCGCGGTCACCGCAGCTCCTGTACGCCGGTGACGTGGAGGGCCGGGCCGTCGTCCTGTTCCACGACGCCCAGCGGATCGTGCGCTACACCGAGCCGCTCACGTCCGGCAGGCCCACGCTCGCCATCGCCCGCGCCGACGACGCCGACGTCACCACGGCCGCCGCGGTGGTCGTCGCGCGCGGCCGGGGCACGGTGCGGTTCCTGACCGCGCCCTGGATCGCCGGGGCGGAGACCAGGGACCTGCTGCGCCCCGGCTCGCCCGCCCGGCGGCTGCGCGTCGCCCCGGACGGCGTCACCGGCACGGTTCCGGCCGCCGCCGCTCGGACGGCCTGCGACACCCTGCCGGTGCTGCAGCTGCGTTCCTCGGCGCGGATCGTCGAGAAGCACGCCTTCCTGCTCAGTGACCTCGGCGGTCTCTCGCCGGCGCACCTCACCTACACACCGCTGCCCGGCGGCGGCACCGGAGCCCCGCCGAGCCGCCAGCCGCGGGAGGCGACCGGCGGTCCGGCGCAGGTGGCATGGGCGCGGCTCGGGTGCGGTCTGCGCGAGGTGCGCGGGAGCGGCGTCCGCGCGGTGAACGCCTGGGACTTCGCCGCTCAGGACCTGCCCGAGGACGGCGGGCGTTCGGTGTGGTCCTGCGTGCGTGCCTCGACCTGGCGCGGACCGGGCGACGTCGTGGTGCGGTGGCGTACCCCGGACGCCTCGGCGTCCGCCCCGGCCCGGGTGGTCGCGCGGGTCCGTTCGACGGCGGCGTGCAGCCGCTTCGGCCAGCATGTGGTGGCGAGCACACGCTGGCGGGCCGGCTCCGGGCGCTGGTACGTGCTCGCGGCCGGCAGCCGCGCGGTCACCCGGATCGAGGTCGCGGGAGACGTCACGGAGTCCCGGCCCGGCCGTACCCTCGCCGTCCGCACCCCGGGGAAGTCCCGCACCCGCGTGACGGTGAGCGCGGTGCTGACGAACGGGGACACGCTGAAGGAGATCGGCCGGGACGACTGAGGCCCGGGAACCACGGACGACCGGGCGAGCCACGGGCGCCGCCGAGCCCGGGTCCTGCCACGGGCCGACGGGCGCCGCCGGGCCGGGTGCTGCCACGGGCGGACGGGCTTCGACGGGCTGGGGGGCGACGGGCGCGCGGAGCCGTCGGCCTCGTGGTGAGCGGCGGGACCGGCGGATCGGCTCGACCGGCTCACTCGACGCCGGGCCCGGCCACCGACCAACGGCTCACGACCGGCGCGCGAAGCCGTCAGCCCCCTGGCGGGCGGCGGGTCCGGCGGATCGGCCCGGCGGGCTGACTCGACGCCGGGCCCGGCGTACGGACTGGCGGGCGTCGACCGGCGCGCGAATCCGTCAGCCCTCTGGCGGGCGGCGGGACCGGCGGAGTGGCCCGACCGGGTCACTCGACGCCGGGGCCCGCTTCCTCCCTCAGGTAGTTGCTCACCTGGCATGCGAGGCTCTCCTCGACGGCGCCCGTGCGGACGCCGGTGTCGACCGGGTCCTCGGGCAGTCCGACACCGCCGGCCCACAGGTAGCGGTCGGTCCACTCCTCGTCGACCTTGAGCTGCACCTGGACGTCGACCCGGGTCAGGTCGGCGTCCTTGCCTGCGGCGTAGGCGACGGCGGTGACCCGGCGCAACGGGTAGACGTCGAAGCCCTCGATGAACTGCGAGTTCCGCCAGTCGAGGAGCGCGCTCTCGCCGTCGGCGCCGAGGCGGACGTCGATCTGGCCGTCCTCCAGGTGGATGCCGAAGTGCTCGCCGGAGCGGTTCTCGACGGTGACCCGGAATCTGAAGTAGGTGAGACCCTCAGCGGCGTCGTCGCGACCGCGCGGGGGCTCGGCCTTCTCCAAGCCGTGGACGCGGACACGCAGGCCGGCATGCTCGTCGCACTCCTGCCAGTCTCCGACCACATTCGGCTCGTACACGATCCACCTCTCGACCTTCGAAGCTGCTTCTTATCCATGTGCTCAACGAAGTGTCAAATGCGTGGAACCGGCCGTGGCCAGGGAATTCTCCCGGCTTGATCGTCGATCAAGCCGTGCGCAGCGGGAATGATTTCCCGGGCCGTGACGGCGGCGTCCCGGTGCGTGCTGCACATCACGCCCGGCGGCGGGCGGGCCGCGCGGGCTCAGCCGCGCCGCCCGGGGCCCGCATCCGCTCGTCGAGCGGGCCCGGACCGACGTCGGGGCGGCGTGCGCCGACGGTCCGGGGCTGCCGGAGTCCGTAGGGGCGCGAGGGCACCGCTGTGGCGGCGCGGGGTATCGCTGCGGAGGCGCGGGGGCATGGCTGTGGAGGCGCGGGGCCGGTTTCCCGCCCGGGCCCACGGGCGTCACGGAGCGCGGCGCCCGGGCCGTGATCCGGGCCCCCGGAGGCCGGTGGACACGGGAATTCCGCCTCCGGCGCGACGGAACGCCTGGAGTCCGCTCCAATGGAGGGTGACGGAAGACAACCGGTACGAGATGCGCCGCATCCCGTCACAGGTCCGGGGCCGTTCTGCTTCCCCGGGGCGGCGCGACGGAGGTCCGTATGCCCACTGCTCTCCGGCTGCTGCACGCACTCTCCGCCGACCATCGTGAACGCCTGATGGGCGTGGCCCGCGAGGTCTCGTTCCCCGCCGACGGAATGATCTTCGAAGCCGGGGGGACCGCGGACCGCTTCTGGGTGATCCGCTCCGGGACGGTCTCCCTCTACCAGCAGGTCGTCGCTGACCGGCGCATCTCGGTCGCGACGCTGGGGCCGAGCGATCTGCTCGGCTGGTCCTGGCTGTTCCCGCCGCACCGGTGGGACTTCGGCGCCGAGGCGTTCAGCCCGGTGCGCGCCTACGAGTTCCGGGCGGACGATGTGCTCGCCCTGTGCGCGAACGACCCGGCCCTCGAACTCTCCCTGACCCGCACGATCGCCGCCATCCTGGCCCACCGGCTGGAGACGACCAGGCAGGCGCTGATCGAGCACTACGCCCGCCACGGGGGTGTGGTGCGGTGACGCGGGGGCGGTCGCGACAATCGCCCCATGGACAACGCCTCCGCCTCCGGCCCCGGATCCTTCGCACTCCTCCCCGGGAGCGCGGACTCGCCCGTCCTCCTGCACGTGCCGCACTCCGCGCGGGCGATACCGGCCGACGTTCGTGAGGGCATCCTGCTCGACGACGCCGCACTGGAGCGGGAACTCGACCACATCACGGACGCGCACACCGCCGAACTGGCCGCGCTCACCGCGGAGTACGCGGGGCTCACCCCCTGGCGCCTCGTCAACCGGCTGTCCCGCCTCGTGGTCGACCCCGAGCGCTTCCCCGACGAGCGGGAGGAGATGAGGGCCGTCGGCATGGGCGCGGTCTACACCCGCACCACGGGGCGCGCGCCGCTGCGCCCCGACGACTTCGGCCCCGAGCCGCTGATCGAGCGCTACTTCGAGCCGTACGCGCGGGCCATGACGGAGGCGGTGGCCGACCGGCTGGCCGCCGCCGGACGCGCGGTGATCATCGACGTGCACTCCTACCCGACGTCCCGGCTGCCCTACGAGCTGCACGGCGACGGTCCCAGGCCGCCGGTGTGCCTGGGCACCGACTCCTTCCACACGCCGCCCGGACTTCTCGCCGCGGCGCGCACGGCCTTCGCCGGACTCGGCGGTACGGGTACGGACAGCCCGTTCTCCGGTGCCTACGTGCCGCTGCGGTTCCACGGCACGGAGCCGCGCGTCCAGGCCCTCATGGTCGAGATCCGGCGGGACACGTACATGCGCGAACCGGGCGGTCCGGCCGGTCCCGGGCTGCCCCGCCTGGCCTCGGCCCTGGCGGACCTGGTCGACGCCGTGTCCGGCGGCTGAACGGCCGCCCACCCTGCGGGCACCCGGTTGACGAAACCCGCGCGTGGATGCGGAGATGCTCCTGCGGCGAGACGTCGACCTTGAGGTGAGGGCAGCACACCGATGGCTTTGCAGATCAGCGCCACCAACCCGGAGCACCCCGCGCTCCTGCTCGAACTGCCCTGGCAGCTGCCGCTGGAGGAATGGCCCGAGCACCACCTGGTGCCGCTGCCGCGGGGCATCTCGCGGCACGTGGTGCGGTACGCGCGCGCCGGGACCGAGGTGGTGGCCGTCAAGGAACTCGCGGAGCGGCCCGCGCTGCGCGAGTACGAACTGCTGCGCAGCCTCGACCGGCTCGGCATCCCGTCGGTGGACCCGCTCGCCGTCGTCACGGGCCGGGTCGGGGCCGAGGGCCCGCTCGAACCGGTCCTCATCACCCGGCACCTGGGCGGCTCGATGCCGTACCGCTCGATGTTCGAGACGACGATGCGCCCGGCGACCATGCACCGGCTGATGGACGCGCTCGCCGTGCTGCTGGTCCGGCTGCACCTCTCCGGGTTCGCCTGGGGCGACTGCTCGCTGTCCAACACGCTGTTCCGGCGGGACGCGGGCGCCTACGCCGCGTACCTGGTCGACGCCGAGACCGGGGAGCTGCACGCGAGACTCAGCGAGGGCCAGCGCGAGTACGACCTCGACCTGGCCCGGGTGAACATCAGCGGGGAGCTGCTGGACCTGGAGGCGGCCGGGGCGCTGCACCCCTCCGTGGACCCGATCGACTTCGGCAAGGAGATCTGCGCGCGCTACCAGGGACTCTGGCAGGAGCTGACCCGCACCTCCGTGTACCCGGCCGGCAAGCACCATTACATCGACCGCCGGATCAGGCGGCTGAACGACCTGGGCTTCGACGTCGCGGAGATGCAGATCGCCCACTCCTCCAACGGCGACACCGTCACCTTCGTCCCGAAGGTCGTCGACGCCGGGCACCACCAGCGGCAGCTCCTGCGGCTGACCGGGCTCGACGCGGAGGAGAACCAGGCCCGCCGGCTGCTGAACGACCTGGAGAGCTGGATGGCCACCCAGGAGGACTACGCGCCCGGCGATCCGCTCGCCGCCCGTCCCGAGGTCCTCGCCCACCGCTGGGTGCGGGAGGTCTTCCGGCCGACCGTGCGGGCCGTGCCGCGGGACCTGCGGGGCTCCATGGACGCGGCGGAGCTCTACCACGAGCTGCTGGAGCACCGCTGGTACCTGTCGGAGCACGCGCAGCACGACATAGGCCTGGACACGGCCGTGGAGGACTTCGTGGCGAACATCCTGCCCGGGGTGCGCAAGGAGCTGCCGCCGCCTGCCGAGGACTCCGCGCCGCCCGCCTGAGCTCCGGTGTTCCGGGGGCGCCTCGCGGTTCGGGGGCGAAGGTGAGCGTTCAAACATACGATTGATCCCGTACACGGACCTGCTCGGGGTGGGAGACCTATGGCACAGGCCACCGGATCGGCACAGGCGACCGGATCGGCGAGGACCGTCATCCTGACCGTGGACGACGATCCCGGAGTCTCGCGCGCCGTGGCCCGCGATCTCAGGCGCCGCTACGGGCAGACCCACCGGATCGTGCGGGCGGAGTCCGGCGAGGCGGCCATGGAGGCGCTGCGGGAGCTGAAGCTGCGCGGCGACCAGGTGGCGGTGATCCTGGCCGACTACCGGATGCCGCAGATGAACGGCATCGAGTTCCTCGAGCAGGCCATCGACGTCTACCCCGGCGCGCGGCGGGTGCTGCTGACCGCCTACGCCGACACGAACGCGGCGATCGACGCGATCAACGTGATCGATCTGGACCACTACCTGCTCAAGCCCTGGGACCCGCCCGAGGAGAAGCTGTACCCGGTGCTGGACGACCTGCTGGACGCCTGGCGGGCCAGCGACCACCGGCCCGTGGCGGTGTGCAAGGTGGTCGGGCATCGCTGGTCGGCGCGCTCGTCGGGGGTCCGGGAGTTCCTGGCCCGCAACCAGGTGCCGTACCGCTGGTACTCGTCCGACACGCCGGAGGGCCGGCGGCTGCTGTCCGCCGCCGGTGCGGACGGGCAGCGCCTCCCGCTGGTGATCACCCCGGACGGCACCCCGCTCGTCGAGCCCGAGGACCCCGCTCTCGCGGCACAGGTCGGGCTCGCCACGACGCCGACGGCGGAGTTCTACGACCTGGTCGTCATCGGGGGCGGCCCGGCCGGTCTCGGCGCCGCGGTCTACGGGGCCTCCGAGGGGCTGCGGACGGTCCTGGTGGAGCGGTCGGCCACCGGCGGGCAGGCGGGCCAGAGCTCGCGCATCGAGAACTACCTCGGCTTCCCCGACGGGGTGTCCGGCGCGCAGCTGACGGACCGCGCGCGCCGCCAGGCCGCCAAGTTCGGCGCCGAGATCCTGACCGCGCGGGAGGTGACGGGCCTGGAGGTCACCGGGGCCTCGCGCACCGTCCGGTTCTCCGACGGGTCGGCGATCGCCGCGCACAGCGTGATCCTGGCGACCGGCGTGTCGTACCGGCAGCTCGACGCGCCCGGCATCGCGGACCTGACCGGCTGCGGGGTGTTCTACGGCTCGGCGCTCACGGAGGCGGCCTCGTGCCAGGGCCACGACGTCTACATCGTCGGCGGCGCCAACTCCGCCGGGCAGGCCGCCATGTACCTGGCGCGGGGCGCCAAGTCGGTCACCATCCTGGTGCGCGGCTCGTCGCTGGCCGCGTCGATGTCGTACTACCTGATCCAGCAGATCGAGGAGGCGCCCAACATCAGCGTCCGCACCGGCACGGTCGTCGAGGCCGCGCACGGCTCGGACCACCTGGAGCAGCTCACCCTGCGGGACGTGGCGAGCGGGCACACCGAACTCGTCGACGCGCAGTGGATGTTCGTGTTCATCGGCGCGGCACCGCTCACCGGCTGGCTGGACGGGACGGTGCTGCGCGATCCGCGCGGGTTCATCATGACCGGCCCCGACATGACCGCGGACGGGCAGCCGCCGGCGGGCTGGGAACTGGACCGGCCGCCGTACCACCTGGAGACCAACGTGCCCGGTGTCTTCGTGGCGGGCGACGCGCGGGCGGAGTCCGCGAAACGGGTCGCGTCCGCGGTCGGAGAGGGAGCCATGGCCGTCATGCTCGTCCACCGCTACCTGGAGCAGTCGTGAGCGGGCGGCCGGAGCCGTGCAGCGTCGCCGAGCTGAGCACGCTGTTCCTCTTCGAGAAGCTCGACGGCGACCAGCTGGACCGGCTGTGCCGGGAGGGCCGGGTGGAGGCGTTCGAGCCCGGTCCGGTCTACACCGAGGGCGAGCAGGCGACCTGCTTCTTCGTGCTCCTCGAAGGCACGGTGGTGCTGTCGCGGCGGGTCGGCGACGACGACGTGGAGATCAGCCGCAGCTCCAGCCGCGGCGTGTACTCCGGTGCCATGCAGGCGTATCTGGGCGACCGGGTGCGGCCGGTGTACAACAGCTCGATGCGGGTCACCGAGCCGTCGCGGTTCTTCGTCCTGCCGGCCGAGACGTTCGCGGCGATCATGCAGGACTGGTTCCCGATGGCCGTGCACCTGCTGGAGGGGCTCTTCTTCGGTTCGAAGAACACCCAGCAGGCGATCGGGCAGCGTGAGCGCCTGCTGGCCCTCGGCTCGCTGTCGGCGGGCCTGACCCACGAGCTGAACAACCCCGCCGCCGCGGCGGTGCGGGCCACCTCGACCCTGCGGGAGCGGGTGGCCAAGATGCGCCACAAACTGGGCATCATCGCCACGGGGCCGTTCTCGCGCGAGGCGCTGGCGGATCTCATCGAGATCCAGGAGCGCACCGCGGAGCGGGTCGCCAAGGCCCCGGTCCTCAGCCCCCTGGAGGCGTCCGACCGCGAGGACGCCCTCGGCGACTGGCTCGACGACCACGGCATCGCCGAGGGGTGGCAGCTCGCGCCCAGCTTCGTGCAGGCCGGCCTCGACGTCGACTGGCTCGACCAGGTGGCGGCGGCCGTGGCCCCGGAGATCCTCCCTGGGGCCGTCGGCTGGCTCAACTACACCGTGGAGACCGAGCTCCTGATGAACGAGATCGAGGACTCGACGGCCCGGATCTCGCATCTCGTGAACGCGGCGAAGCAGTACTCCCAGCTCGACCGCGCCCCGTACCAGGTCTGCGACGTGCACGAACTGCTCGACAGCACCCTGCTGATGCTCTCCGGCAAGTTCGGCCCCCGCATCACCGTCGTCAAGGAGTACGACCGCACCCTCCCGAAGATCCCGGCCTACCCCGGTGAGCTGAACCAGGTGTGGACGAACCTCGTCGACAACGCGGTGTCGGCGATGAACGGCACCGAGGGGGACGGCACGCTGACCGTGCGGACCGCGCTGGACCGGGACCGCCTCCTGGTGGAGTTCCGGGACACGGGGCCCGGGGTGCCGGACGAGATCCGCGACCGCATCTTCGACCCCTTCTTCACCACCAAGCCGGTGGGCGAGGGCACCGGACTGGGCCTGGACATCTCGTGGCGGATCGTCGTCAACAAGCATCACGGCCACATCGAGGTGCGGTCCGTGCCGGGCGACACCCGCTTCCAGGTCCGCCTGCCCCTGACCGCCGCGGAACCCGAGACATCCGAGGAGACTTCATGACCCTGCCCGACGGAATCGACCCGGGCGTGGCGCCGAGCGGTACCGGGTGCGTCGAGTGCGACGCCGCCGGCGGCTGGTGGCTCCATCTGCGGCGCTGCGCCCAGTGCGGCCACATCGGCTGCTGCGACGACTCGCCCTCGAAGCACGCCACCGCCCACGCGCAAGAGAGCGGACACCCCGTCATCCGCAGTTTCGAGCCGGGCGAGAACTGGTTCTGGAGCTTCGACACCTCCGAGCTGTACGAGACGGGTCCCGACCTGGCTCCCCCGGTCAGCCGTCCCGCCGAGCAGCCGGTGCCCGGGCCGGCCGGACGGGTCCCGGCCAACTGGGCGGACACCCTGCGCTGAGGGCCGCGGGGCGCGCGGCCGGCCGGCGGGAGCGGGTCAGCCCGCGGCGGGTTCGCCCGCTCCTTCCCGTGCCAGCACCTCGCGGAGCACCCGGGCGAACTCCTCGGGCCGCTCGGTGAATCCGCCGTGGCCGCCGGGGAACTCGACGGGCGGCGTGCCGAGCAGACCGGCCAGCGCGGTGGACGTCCGGTGGGTGAGCAGCGGCCCGGAGGCGGCGCCGATCCCCACGACGACGCGGCCCGGCGCGGACGTCAGAGCGCCGATGTCGGGCACGTACCGGGTGGTCGCCCGCAGTTCGTGGGCGAAGAAGCGGGCGCTGTCGGCGAGGTCCTGCGCCGAGGGCTCGCCGGACGGCGGGGGCGGCTCCTCGCCCGTGCCCGCCACACCGGAGACGGTCATGAACTTCGCCCAGGCCGCCCCGACGCCCTCCTTGTGGAAGGTTTCGACGATGTCCTCCGTCGCGGCGTGCCGCTCGGCGGCGTCGGGCAGCAGGTCCAGTACGGGCGGCTCGTGCGCGACGAGGGTGCGCACCCGTCCCGGGTGCCGGACGGCCAGCGCGAGGCCGGTCACCGCGCCGCCGCTGCTGCCGAACACGTCGGCGCGCTCCGTCCCGAGCGCGTCGAGGAGGGCGGCGAGGTCGTCCGCCCGCAGCTCGGGGGTGGAGTCCTGGGCGGGGTCGTCGACGGGGCTGCCGGCGATGCCGCGCGGGTCGTGGGTGACGACGGTGCGGTCGCCCGCGAGCACGTCGGCCAGCGGTGCGAAGGCGGCGGCGGGCATCGGCGCGCCCGTCACCAGCAGCAGCGGGCCCGAGCCGCGGACCTCGTAGCGCAGGCGCGCCCCGGGCACGTCGAGGGTGTGAGTGGTGGTCATGGACGGGCTTCCTTCCGCCGTGCGGCAGCCGCCGCGGTCACGGCGACGAAGGGAGGACTCCGGCGCGGCCGGCAACTCATCGCCGTGGCCGCGCCGTCCTCGGGCGGCGGTCCCGCTCGGGTCCCGGCGCCGTCCCTTACCGGTCAGCGGCCCTTGGCGAGCAGCGCGCAGACGAAGTCCTCCTGGACGGCGCGCAGCCGCTCCAGCTGTGCGGGGGCGAGTTCCTTGTTGATCTGGGCGGTCACCGAGAAGGTGAGCGAACGGCGCCCGTCCGGCGTGGCGGCGGCCAGTTGCGTGTAGCCCGGGAAGTTGCCGGTGTGGCCGAGCACCACGCCGCAGCGGGTCGTGTAGCGGAAGAGGGCCAGTCCGGCGCTGTTGCGTCCGGGGCCCGCGGGTTCGGAGGCGCCCTTCACCCAGCGCCGCTGCTCGCGCACGACCTTGCGGCCGTACAGTTCGCCGCCCGCGTAGCCGCGGACGAAGCGGTTCAGGTCCGCGGGCGTGGAGACGATGCCGCCCGAGGCCCAGACGCCGGAGGCGCCGAGGAACTCGCTGACGTCCTCGGGGGCGTCGGGCGCGCTCACGTCGTAGCCGTGCAGGTAGGGCTTCGGCAGCCGGTAGCCCTGCGGCAGGCTGGTGTCGCGCAGGCCGAGCTTCCGGTACACCAGCTCGTCCAGGAGCCGTTCGTAGGTCGTGCCGGTGACGGCCTCGGCCATCAGGGCGACGGCGATGTTGTCGGAGTTGGAGTACCGGAAGCGGGAGCCCGGCTTGAAGTGCAGCGGCTCGTCGGCGACGTAGTCGAGCAGCCGGCGGGAGTCGAAGCGGTGCCGGGGGTCGGCGATCACCGTCTCGCGGAACGCGGCGTCCTCGGTGTAGTCGGGCAGGCCGCTGGTGTGGTTCAGGAGCTGACGCAGCGTCACCGAGCCCCAGGCACGGGGCAGTCGGGGCAGGCGCTCGCGCAGGGTGTCGTCCAGGGCGAGGTCCTTGCTGTTGACCAGGGTCAGGGCCACCGCCCCGCTGAACGCCTTGGCGACGCTGGCGATGCGCATGTGGTCGTGCGCGCGGGGCGGCCGACCGGTGCGCAGATCGGCGGTCCCGGCGCGCAGGACGCGGGTCTTGCGGCCGTCGCGCAGCACGGCGATGACTCCCGGCGGGCCGCCCGGGGCCCCGGCGAACTCGTCGATCTCCTGTTGCAGCGCGCGGTCGTCGGGCGCGGCGGGACGGGCGCCGGCGGCACTCGGGGTGAGTGCGGTCAGCGCCGTCAGGCACACGGCGACGAGGGCGGCCCTCCGCAGTCGCGGCGGGGCGACGGCGGCAGGCGACGGCAGGGGGCGCAGCGGCATCTCGGCTCCTGAGGGTGGGGACTGAGCCTCCAGCCTCGGCGGCGCGGACGGCCGCCTGCCCCCGGTGCTGCTGCATACGGCCCAGCACACGGCCCTGCAAGCGGTACGGTCCCGCTCGCTCCCGGCGCGTCACGTCGTGGCCGCCGTGCGGGCGGGCCTCAGAGCACGGTCGTGCCGTACATCTCGCCGAGGGGGTCGGCGAGGAGTTCGACGCGGGCGCCGTCGGGGTCGCGGAAGTAGAGGGAGGTTCCGCTCTCCTCCTGGTGGTCGACCCCTGCCGCGCCGAGGCGCTCGCGCAGTCGGCGCCAGGTGGTGGGGTCGACGGAGATGGCCAGGTGGTGCAGTCCGCCGAGCACTTCCGCGTACGGGCCGAGGTCGAGGCCGGGGAAGTCGAAGAAGGCCAGCAGGTTGCCGTTGCCCAGGTCGAAGAAGAAGTGGGTCGAGCCCTTGTAGTCGCGGTTCTCGATCATCTCCGTGAGCGGAAATCCGAGGACCTCCTGGTAGAAGCGCACGGTGCGCTCGACGTCGGCGGAGAGGAGGGCCACGTGATGGATGCCGCGGGCGGAACTCGCCGGGCGGTCCGAGGCCGCGAGGTAGGTCTCCCGGATCCGCGAGCGTTCCGCTTCGACGGCGGCCAGGTCCACAGGTTCCATCGGGGCTCCTCGCTTGTCCACGAACTGGTTGGCGATTCAACCAACTGGCGGGTTCACTCTAGACCCCGGCCGCCCGGATCGGGAGCACCGCGTCGGCGTGCCGCCGACGCGCCCCCGGGTCGGACCCGCGACGTACGGGCCAAGCGGGGGTCACTGAAAGTATGATCAACGAATGTCTGACATGACCGAGACCTCGCCCGGCTGGCTGACTCCCGACGAACTGGACCAGGCCCGCGCCCGGATGCCGATCCTGTACGTCGAGGCCGTCCCCGTGCGCGTCGACGACAGCGGCGAAGTCACCAGCATCGGACTGCTCCTGCGCATCGGCCCCGACGGGACGGTCAGCCGCACCCTCGTCTCCGGCCGGGTGCTGCACCACGAGCGGGTCAGGGACGCCCTGCTGCGCCACCTGGAGAAGGACCTGGGCCCGATGGCACTCCCCCGGGTCCCGGCGTCGCTGCAGCCCTTCACCGTCGCCGAGTACTTCCCCACGCACGGGGTCACGCCGTACCACGACCCCCGCCAGCACGCGGTGTCGCTCGCCTACATCGTCCCGGTGACCGGTGACTGCCGGCCGCGGCAGGACGCGCTCGACCTGGTCTGGTTCAGTCCCCAGGAGGCGTCGTCGCCCATGGTCCTGAACGAGATGCCCGGCGGCCACGGCGTCCTGCTCAGGCAGGCCCTGGCCCACGTGGGCTGCCTCTCCTGACGCCTCCCCCGGCTCCCCCGCCGCCTCCCTCGCACACGTGAGGGAGGCGGCGGCCCGGGCGTCGCCTCGCGCGCGTGGCCGCGAACTGCCGTGCCGCGCCGCCGGGTTCACCGGACCGCCGGCCGGTCCTCTTCGTACCGGGCGGGTCCTGGCCGGGTGATCAAGGGGGCACAATGGCGGCGACGGTCAGGTGCCGCCCCGGCGGCCGCACGCGCCCGGACGCCCACGGGCGCGCAGGAAGGGAACGACATGAGCGACACGCAGCGCCCGACAGGTGCCTCCGGACGGCTGAACACCTCGGTGGCGCACAACGCCCGGGTGTGGAACTACTGGATCGGCGGCAAGGACCACTACGAGGTGGACCAGAAGGTCGGCGAGCAGGTCGCCTCGATGTTCCCGGTGATCCGGGACGTGGCCCGCGCGGACCGCGAATTCCTCGGCCGCGCCGTGCGGTTCCTCGCCGCCGACCTCGGCGTGCGGCAGTTCCTCGACATCGGCACCGGCCTGCCGACCCTGGACAACACCCACGACATCGCCCAGCGGATCGCGCCGGACTCGCGGATCGTGTACGTCGACAACGACCCGATCGTGCTCGTCCACGCCCGGTCCCTGCTGACCAGCACCCCCGAGGGCGTCACCGACTACATCGACGCCGACGTGCACAACCCGGACACCATCGTCCGGGGTGCCGCCGAGACGCTCGACCTGGAGCAGCCCGTCGCGGTGATGATGCTGGGCATCCTGAACTTCGTCCTGGACACCGAGAAGGCGCGGGACATCGTGCACCGGATCATGTCGGCCGTTCCGTCGGGCAGTTGCCTCGTGCTGACCCATCCGACGACGGACGCCGACCTCGGCGGCGAGGGCAACGTCGAGGCCATGAAGTTCTGGAACGAGAACGCCACCCCGCCGATCACCGCCCGCACCCGCGCGGAGATCGCCTCCTTCCTCGACGGCCTCGACCTCGTCACGCCGGGCCTCGTGTCGTGCTCGCGGTGGCGTGCGGACTCCGAGTCGGCGCCGACCCTCCCGCAGTTCGGCGCGGTCGCCGTCAAACCCTGACCCGCGGAGGGGACTTGAGGGGGCCTAGTGAGTCCCCGGGACGAACCATGCCGTGGCGAACGACGTCTTGTCCCGGGACGTCGTTCCGTCGGTGATCCACCAGTCGGCGGGTTGCTCACCGTGGACGCGGAGGACGGCGTCGGGCACCCGGTGAGGGATCAGCTCGTCCCTGCCCTCGCCGTCGAAGTCGGCGGCTCCCGCGGGCCGGGCCCCCGGTTCCACGCCAGCGGCTTCCCGCCGTCCGCCGCGGCGGCGCCCGCACGCCGCACCTCGGTGCGCCGCTCGCCGTCGATGAGGGTGGCGCTCTCCTGGGTGGCGACCAGGGTGCCGTCGCGGCCGCCGTCCGGGTCGGCGGCCACGTAGCCGCCGGGGCCGAAGTGGTGGCCGCGCCCGCCGTCCTCGGGCAGCCGGCGGGTGACGGGCTCACCGCCCGCCCGGATGGACGGTGAGCGAGCCGTCGACGCCCGAGGGCTCCGTCCCGCTCTCGCGCGGTCCGGCGTGGACCAGGAGGTCGCGGTGTCCGTCGCCGTTGATGTCGTCGGGGTCCTTCGAGCCCTCCCCGGGGGCGGAGGCTCGGCTCTTGGCGGGCGCCGGGGCCCCGCCCTTCGACGGGAGGGCCCCCCGTCCGTGCCGCCCGCGTCGCACCCGGCGAGGACGGCGAGCACGACGCAGAGCGCGGGCACCGGCAGCAAGGCATGTGACGTCGTGCGCCTCACCCTCACATCCCGCCGTAGGCGACTTCACAACGGCCGTGAAGCCGTTGCCCAGTTGTCGTCCCCCGCACCCCCTCACGGCGGGGCACGGGCGGCGCCCCCTCCCTGTGAGCCGCGCTCGCCAGCCGACGGAGCACGGGCCCGCCTCGCCGCGACCTCCGCGCCTACACGCAACTGACCATGCCCTGGGAGCCGAAGGCAGGCCGGACCGCCCCGCGGGCACGGAGCGGACCGCCCGTCCCGCTCCCCCCCCGTCGCCGACCTGCCTCGTGCAGCGCGACGCCGGGCCCGCCCAACAGGGGCCCGGCGTCGTGGCGTCAGGGCGTCAGGGCGTCGTGGCGTCGTCGCCGGAGCGTCAGGGCAGGATCGAGTCGACGTACCCGCCGTCCACCCGGACGGCACCACCGGTCGTCGCCGACGCCTGGTCCGAGCTCAGGTAGACGACGAGGTTCGCGATCTCCTCGGGCTCGATCAGCCGCTGGAGCAGGGACTGCGGGCGGTGTTCGCGCATGAAGACGCGCTGTGCCTCGTCCCAGGGCAGCTCGCGGTCCACGAGTTCGTACACGAAGTCCTCGACGCCGCCGGTGTGCGTGGGGCCCGCGATGACGGAGTTGACCGTGACACCGGTGCCCGCCGCCTCCTTGGCGAAGCCCCGGCTCACCGCGAGCAGCGCCGTCTTGGACATGCCGTAGTGGATCATCTCGGCCGGGATCGCCACCGCCGAGTCGCTCGCGATGTACTGCACGCGTCCCCAGCCCCGCCGCGTCATGCCGGGCAGGTAGGCGCGGGTCAGCCGGACGGCGGCGAGGACGTTCACCTCGAAGTAGCGGCGCCACTCGTCGTCACTGATCTCCAGGGCGGGTTTGGCGCCGAAGATGCCGAGGTTGTTGACCAGGATGTCCACCTCGGGAAGCGTCTCCCGGGCGCGCGCCGCCCCCTCCTCGGTCCCCAGGTCGGCGGCGACCGCGACGAACCGCGCGTGCGGGGCGTCCTCGGTGAGTTGAGCGACGGCTTCCGCGACCCGGCCCCCGTCACGCCCGTTGACGCCGACGCGGGCGCCCGCCCGGGCGAGGCCCAGGGCGATGGCCGCCCCGATGCCCTGCGTCGAGCCGGTGACGAGTGCCGTCCGTCCTCCGAGGTTCAGCTGCATCAGCACACTCCGCTTCCGTGACGGCGCACCCGGGCGGCCGCCGCCGTCCTCGTTCGATCATCGGCGATCAATTGTGCGTCGGCACGCCCTGGGTCCGCCCGGCGCGGACGGCCGGGGTGACGCGTCCAGCGCAGGGCGTACGAGGCCGCCGCGGTCACCGGGGAGCGGTGCCGGGGGCCGTCGACGCGGTGTCCGGCCACGGGGCCCGCAGGGAGGCGAGCGGTCCGCCGTGCAGGGGCACCGTGTGCCAGCGCGCCGTGAACGTACGGGACGTGAGCGAGCAGGTCACGCTCAGCCGGTGCGGGGTCTCCAGGAACAGGACGTCGGCGCGCAGGGTGTCCGCGTCGTCGCTCCATCCCCCGCTGACCGCGGTGGGCACCGGTCCGCCGTCCACGGTCCAGCCGGCGTCGCCCAGCCGCAGGGGCAGGAGGCTGCCGCTCTCGTCCAGCGTGAGGGTCCAGCGGTCCGCGTCGGCGTCGACCGCGACGCCCGTCAGCCTCTTCGGCCGGGTGGCCCCCGGCTCGTCCGCCGCGGGTGCGAAGCGGGCGCCGGACCAGGACTCCGCCCGCGCCGGCGGGGCACCGCGGCCCGGCACCGGCGGCAGGCCCAGCTTCGAGAGACGCTCGCGCAGGCCGTCGTCGTCGTGCCCGGGCAGCGGGGCCGGGCCGAAGGCGGGCAGCAGATGGCGCCAGACGAGGTTCAGCAGCTCCTGCATCTGTTCGGTCGCCGCGGTCGTCGCCACCACCGCGTCGTGCTCGGGCAGCACCAGGCAGAACTGCCCGTACGCCCCGTCACCGCGGTAGCCGTGCCGGGCCCGCCAGAACTGGAACCCGTAGCCCTGCTGCCAGTCAGACTCGGTGCCCTGCGGCGTGCCGTCCCAGGTGGAGACGTGCGCGCGGGTCGCCTCGGCGGTCCAGGCCGCCGGGAGCAGCCGCCGCCCCTCCCAGACGCCGTCCTGAAGGTACAGCTGTCCCAGCCGCGCGATCGCGTCGGTCGTGGCGTGCAGTCCGCTGAAGCCGAGGTCGCGGCCGGGCGGCCGCTGGAGCCAGGCCACGTCGCCGATGCCCAGCGGGTCGAAGAGGCGCGGGCGCAGATAGTCCGTCAGGGTGCGGCCGGTGACCCGCTGGACGATCGCGGCGAGGGTGTAGGTGGCGGGCTGGTTGTACGCGAAGACGGTGCCGGGGTCCCGGTCCGGCGGGGTGAGCAGGAAGCCGCGGACCGGCTCCTCCCGATCGCGCCTGAAGGCCGCGTCGTGGGTCTCCGCGAGGTGCCCGCTGGCCATGGACGCGACGTGCCGCACGAGCATGGTGCGGCTGCGCGGGTCGGTGATGTCGGCCTCGAACTCCGGGAAGTACGCGATCACCGGCCGGTCCAGGTCCAGCAGCCCTTCCGCGGCGGCCAGTCCGGCGGCCGTCGACGTGAAGCTCTTGCTCAACGAGTAGAGAAGCTGGGGGCGTTCGGGGGTGTAGGGCGCCCACCAGCCGGAGGCGACGAGGCGTCCGTGCCGCAGGATCATCAGGCTGTGCGGCTCGATGCCGGGCGCGTCCTCGACGGCGTCGAGGAAGGCGTGGACGCCGGACGCGTCGACGCCCTCGGCGGCGGGACCGCTCTCGGGCAGGGGGCGGGCGCTCATGCGGGTCGGCCTCCGGACGGTCGGGGTGACGGACGGGGAGCGGGGACGTGGCGGGCCGCCGTCCGTCGCCGGGACGGGTTCTCGCCGACGGGACGCCGGCTGGGGTTCGCGCCGACAGGGTGCCGGCTGTGTGCAGGGGCCATCCTTCCCTCGCGCATCCCTCGTGTCCACGCCACCCGTGCACACCTCTTGATGGCCGCCACAGCCGGTGCATAGGATCGACGACTACGGAATGAAACGTTTCAATCACCATGGGTCCACGGCGGCGCATGGGGCGAATCCATCGACACCACCGACATCCAGCGAGGGGCAGCAGATGGCCAAGGATTGGGACCGCCGGGTCTTCCTGAAGAGCTCCATGGCCGGCGCGGGCGCGTCCGCCGCGCTCGGAGCGGCGGCGGGCACCGCCTCCGCGTCCGGGGACCGGGGCGGCGACGCCGCACGGCCGGGCCGGCTGCGCATCGAACGGACCACCGTCGAGTACGCCGAGACGCTGCTGGGCACCGAGGTCGAACGCCCGCGGCTGACCTGGGAGTTGACGGCGGAGGGGCACGGGGCCCGGCAGACCGCCTACCAGGTGAGGGTCGCGCTCGACCCGCGGGAGCTGCGTGAGGGGCGCCGCCTCGTCTGGGACTCGGGCCGGACGGCGTCGGACCGTACGGTCGGTGTCGGGTACGCGGGCCCCGCGCTGGAGCCCCGTACGCGCTACCACTGGCAGGTCCGCGTCTGGGACGGCGACGGCCGCCCGTCCGCCTGGAGCGTCTCGCGCTGGTGGGAGACAACGTTGCCGAAGGACGCCTGGCGTGGCGTCTGGATCGGAGCCGACGCCGCCCCCGAGCCCCCCGGCTTCGCGGGCGCGGCCTGGATCTGGTCGCCCGGCTCGACCGCCGGCTCCTCCCCCACCGGGCCGCGCTGGTTCCGCGGCACGACGACCCTGCCCGCCGGAGCGGACGTCCGCCGCGCCACCCTGGTGGCCACCGCCGACGACGACTTCACGCTGTACGTCGGCGGACAGCGGGTGCTGCACCAGGACGAGCAGACGGACGCCTGGCGCACCGGCCGGTCCGCGGACGTCACCGGGCTCGTGCGCGCCGCGCCCGGCGGGCGGCTCGTGGTGGCCGCGCTCGCCACCAACCGCGGCGCTCCCGCCTCGGTGAACCCGGGCGGGCTGCTCGTCCGGCTGGTCGTCGAGACGGCGGCGGGCGGCACCGCCGAGTTCGTCACCGACGGCGACTGGCTCTGCGCCGGCAGCGAGCAACAGGGCTGGCAGCAGCCGGAGTTCGACGACGGGCAGTGGGCGCGTGCCGCGGTGCTCGCCCCCTACGGGCAGGGTCCGTGGGGCGACGGGGTGACGGTCACCGCGCCCGAACAGCCCGCCCCGCTGCTGCGCCGCGAGTTCAACGTCCCCAAGCCCGTGGTGCGCGCCCGCCTGCACATCAGCGGGCTCGCCTACTACGACGCCGAACTGAACGGCGTACGCGTCGGCCGCCAGGTCCTCGACCCCGGGTTCACGGACTACGACGAGACCGTGCTGTACGCGGTGCACGACGTGACGGACCGCGTCCGCCGCGGCCGCAACGCGATCGGAGTCACGCTCGGACGCGGCTTCTTCGGCATGACGACCCCCAACGTGTGGAACTGGCACCGGCCGCCCTGGCACGGCGAGCCGCGGCTGCTGGCCCAGCTGGAGATCGACCACCCGGACGGCTCGCGCACCACGGTCGCCACGGACGGGCGGTGGCGCCTGACCGAGGGCCCCACCCGCTCCAACTCCCTCTACGCGGGCGAGACCTACGACGCCCGCGAGGCACCGGGCGGCTGGACGCGCCCCGGGTTCGACGACACCGGCTGGCGGGAGGCACGCCGGCAGCCGGCCCCCAAGGGGACGCTGCGCGCCCAGGGACACGACCCGATCGAGGTCGTCGAGACCGTGCGCCCGGTGGCCGTGTCGGAGCTGCGGCCGGGTGTGTACGTCGTCGACATGGGGCGCACGATGGCGGGCTGGTCCCGGCTGACCGTCCGGGCGGACGCCGGGACGACGGTGCGGCTGACGCACGGCGAGAAACTGAAGGACGACGGGAGCGTGCACGCGGAGACCGGGCACGTGCCGGGCCGCTTCCAGACGGACGAGTACGTGTGCGCGGGCGGCGGCGAGGAGGTGTGGGAGCCCGCCTTCTCGTACAAGGGCTTCCGCTACGTACAGGTCAGCGGCCTGCCGGCGAAGCCGGAACCCTCGCAGGTGCTCGGCCGGGTGGTGCACACCCCGGTCGCGCGGACGGGCACCTTCGCCTGTTCGGAGCCGTTCTACGAGCGGCTGGAGGCGGCGATGCGCCGGACGGTCCTGAACAACCTGCACGGCATCCCGACGGACACCCCGATGTACGAGAAGAACGGCTGGACGGGCGACGCCCAGCTCGGCGCTCCCGTCATGGCGTACGCGTTCGGGGTGCACCGCTTCCTGACCAAGTGGCTGGGCGATCTCGCGGACAGCCAGAACCGCGACGGGCAGCTGCCGGTCATCGTGCCCAGCGGCGGCTGGGGCTACGGAGACCTCGGCCCCTCCCCCGAGTGGACGACCGTCTACCCCTTCCTCGTCCGCGAGATGTACCGCGTGTACGGCGACGAGCGCCTCGCCCGGGACCACTGGAAGCCCCTCACCCGCTACCTGGACTGGGAGATCTCCCGCCTGGAGGACGGGCTCGCGGTGACCGCCCTCGGCGACTACCTGCCGCCGGGTTACGGAGGCAACCCGCCCGAGGACACCCGGCTCACCGCGACGGCCTACCTGTACCGGGCGCTGACCGGGACGGCGGAGCTCGCGGACCTGCTCGACGACAACGATGTCGCCGCCCGCTACCGGCGGACGGCCGGTGAGCTGAAGGAGGCGTTCAACGCGGCCTTCCTGAGTCCGGAGGGCCACTACCGCACCGCCAAGGACCCCGGTTACCGCCAGACCAGCAACTGCGTCCCGCTCGCCTTCGGACTCGTCCCGCCCGGCGCCCGGGCGAGCGTCGTGGAGTCGCTGCTCGCCGACCTGCGCGAGCGCGGCGACCACCTCAACACCGGGGCACTCGGGACGAGCGTGCTGCTGCGCGAGCTGTCCGCGCAGGGGCATCCCGAGGTGGCGCACGCGGTCGCCACCCAGCGCACGTACCCGGGCTGGGGGCACTGGTTCGAGCACGGCGCCGACACCATGTGGGAGATGTGGCCCCTGGACTCCCGCTCCCGGGACCACTACTTCCAGGGCACGGTCGTGCAGTGGCTGTACGAGAACGTGGCGGGGCTGCGACCCGGTGACGCCGGGTACCGGACCTTCACGGTGCGGCCCGACGGCCGTACGGGCGTGGACTGGGCCCGCACGTCGGTGCGCACGGTCCGGGGCGAGGCGTCCGCCGCGTGGTCCGTCGTCGGCACCGCGCTGCGGCTGTCGGTGCGGGTGCCGGTGGGGTCGACGGCCGAGGTCCACGTACCGGCGGAGGCCCGCTCCGACGTCCGGGCGCCGGAGGGCACGGCGTTCCTGCGCGCCGAACCCGGGTTCGCGGTGTACGAGGCGCCGCACGGGAGCTGGGAGTTCGTGGCCCGCCTCGCGAGGTAGCGCCGTACGGGGGAAGGTCCCTGTTTCCGGATCATCGGATCGGGGACCCGTCTCTTATGGTGCAAATCGGATACACGATGATGACGGAGCAAGCCGGACCCCGTGACCTCGTCGACCACGTGGTACGGGCCGAGCAGGCCGGGTTCGACTTCTCGGTGACCTCGGACCACTACTTCCCGTGGCTGGAGTCCCAGGGCCACGCGCCGTACGCCTGGAGCGTGCTCGGTGCCGCCGCCCAGGCCACCTCGCGGATCCCGCTGATGACCTACGTGACGTGTCCCTCCTTCCGCTACCACCCGGCGGTGGTGGCGCAGAAGGCGGCGACGATGCAACTGCTGTCCGAGGGCAGGTTCCGGCTGGGCCTCGGTTCCGGCGAGAACCTCAACGAGCACGTGGTGGGCGGGGGCTGGCCCTCGGTCGACGTACGGCACGAGATGCTGGAGGAGGCTCTGGGCATCATCCGCGACCTGTTCGAGGGCGGCCATGTCACCCGCCGAGGCACGCACTTCGACGTGGAGTCGGCCAAGCTCTGGGACCTTCCGGACCAGGCGCCGCCGATCGGGCTCGCGGTGTCCGGCGAGCGCTCCTGCCGGCTGGCGGGCCGCTTCGCCGACCTCGTGATCGCCACCGAGCCCAAGGCGGAGTTGGTCGAAGGCTTCGACCGGCACGGCGGGCAGGGCAAGCCCAGGGTGGGCCAGCTCCCCGTCTGCTTCGACCCGGACCGCGAAGCGGCCGTGCAGCGGGCGCACGACCAGTTCCGCTGGTTCGGCAGCGGGTGGAAGGTCAACTCCGAACTCCCGCACCCCCAGTCCTTCGCCGGGGCGACCCAGTTCGTCACGCCCGACGACGTCGCCGAGTCGATTCCGTGCGGGGACGACCCGCAGGCCATCGTCGAGGCCGTACGCCCCTACGCCGAGGCCGGGTTCACCGAGGTCGCGCTGGTGCAGATCGGCGGCGACTCCCAGCACGCCTTCCTCGACTGGTCGGAGAAGACGCTGCTGCCGGCGCTGCGCGACGCCTTCGCCTGACGCCGCCGGCCGGGCCGGCACGGACACGGACGCCGAGGCGACGACAGCGGGCTGCGCGGCTGCTCGGCGGCCGCTCTGCGGCGGGTGTGGGAGTACCAGGAGTTCTCGATGTGGTTCGCGGAACTGCTGCACGGTCCCTCGTCGGGCGACCCCTTCCGGGCGGGCGCGGCCACGGCCCGGCCGCGGCACCTGCTGCGCTCCCCGGCCGCGGGCGGCGCCCTCGCCGAGTCGCCCATCGGCGCCACCCCGTGGCCATCGTCTGGCGCGCGCCGTCCGCACATCTGCTCGAAGCGCGCCGCCCCGGACGAACCCGGCCGACCGATTCCCGTCCGCGTTGAACACCGGGCGGCGCCCCCGCCGTACAACCGGGAAAGGCGTGAGACCGGTTGCGCAGCGAGGGATGACCATGACCGAAGGGCAAGCCAGCACACAGGAGTTGATCGCCGGACGGTACTGGCCGCAGGAGGTCGTGCACCGGGAGGAGGGGCGGACGGGACTGCGCGGCCAGGACGTCCGCTTCCGGCGGCCGGTCTCCCTGACGGAGTCGCGCCCGGGCACGGGCCCACGTCCCGGCACCGCCCGCATCCTGCGCGAGTCCGAGAGCATGGAGCTGGCCTGCCCCGGCCGGGTCGCCACCGTCCTCGACGTGGTCGAGGAGAACGGCGCGCTGTGGACGGTCATGGACCGGATCGAGGGCACCCCGCTGGGCGACCTGCTGCGGCACGGGCCGGTCGGCCACGTCCGGGCGGCCCGCATGGGTCTGGCGATCCTCGACGTCCTCGCGGCGGCCCACCGCGAGGGCATCACCCACGGCGACCTCAGCCCCGGGCAGGTGTTCGTGCGCGATGACGGCGGGGTGCTCGTCGCCGGTTTCGGGCTGCTGGGAGCCGCCGTCTCGCCGCGCGTCACCGCGCCGTCGTACGCCTCCCCCGAGCAGGCGCGGGGCGAGGGCGCCGGGCCCGCGTCGGACCTGTGGGCGCTCGGGGCGATCCTCTACACGATGGTGGAGGGGCGGCCGCCCGTCCGGGACCGCGGCCCGGTCGAGGCGACCCTGCGGGCGGTCGACCTGCTCCCCATCCGCTCCCCGCAGAACGCGGGACCGCTCGGCCCGGCCGTCCAGGGGCTGCTCCGCAAGGATCCGCAGGAGCGCCTGCCCGAGCCGGTCGTGCGCGCGGCGTTCACCCGTATCCTCCGCGAGGACCCCGGGGAGCCCGGCCCCGATACGCCTCTGCCGTGTCTGCGCGACGCCTACGCCGCCGCCTGGCGCACCGGCCGGGTGTGGGGCAGACGCACCGTGGGCCGGCCGGCGCTGCTCGGCGTGCTGGCGCTGGCCGTGACCGGCGCCTCGCTCGCCGCCCTCGCCCTCACCGGCGGCGGCCAGGACGGCGGTCCCTCCGCGTCCCGCCCCGAGCCGTCCCGCCCGGCCGCCGGCGGAGCCCCGCCCGCCGCGCCGCCCAGCGCGCCGCCCTCTCCGTCCGGGCCGTCCTCCCCCGCTCCCTCCGCCACACCCTCCCGGCCCGACAAGAGCGGTCCGCCCGCCGGGTTCCGCCGCTACGACGCGCCCGAGGGGTTCTCGATCGCCCTGCCCACCGGCTGGAAGCCGCTCGACCGGGACAGCGCCTCCGACGCCTCCTACCGGGTGACCTTCGGCGCCCCCGGCGATCCGCGCACACTGGCGGTCACCTACAGCGAACGGCTCGGGCCGGACCCCGTCGGTGTCTGGCGGGCCCTGGAGCCCTCCCTGAAGCGGACGTCCGTCGACTACGAACGCGTGGGCGCCATCCGCTCCGTCGACTACCGGGGCCTGGACGCGGCGGACATGGAGTGGCTCTCCGAGTCCTCGGGCGTGCGCGAGCGCACCCTCGGCCGCGGCTTCCTCACCGGGGCGGGCCGAGGCTTCTCCTTCCGCTGGACGACCCCGGCCGACGACTGGGACGACACCGCGAACCGGCGGGCGCTGGACGTCTTCCTGCGCACCTTCCGCGCCTCCGCCGGGTGAGTCTCACGCACCGCTGCCCGCAGGGGACTTACTGCGGAGGTGCGTGTTCAGCCGCGCGGCCGGCCGTCGAGCCGGGGCGCCCGACGGGTGAGGTGCTCGCGCTCGGGCGGCCGGTGGCCGATCGGTGGGTCCTGGCTTGAGCGCGTGCCGCGGTGGCCGTGTCGCCGCCACGCTCGCGCGGAGAAGGCCGCGCGGAGGGGCCGCGACCGCCGTGTGGCGTGGCAGGCGGGGTCGAGGTCCGCCGGGCCGCCGGGCCGGTCCGCGGGCCGTCGGCCGCTCAGGCCGAGCGGGTGTCCGACCCGGGTCTTCGGTACGCCAGCCAGAGGGCGACCGCCTCGGCGATGGGCTGTCCGGTCTCCAGCTCGACGAAGCCGAACTGCCCGCCCTGGTTGCACTCCAGGAACCACCACAGGCCCTCCGCGTCCTCCGCGAAGTCGAAGGCCGCGTAGGCGAGTCCGGTGAACGCCATGTACTCCTGGACCGACTTGGCGACGCGGTCCGGCACGGAGGTGGTCTCCCACAGGTGGCCGGTGTCGCCGTAGCGCCCGTCGATCTGCCCGGGCGCGGCGGTCTTCCGGGCGGCGAACAGCCGTGAACCGACACACGTCAACCGGATGTCGGCGCGCTTGGGGACGTAGCGCTGGAGCAGCGCGGGGCCGGCCGCCACACCGGAGAAGTCCGCGTCCGGCCCGATCAGCGTGGTCGGCAGGGACACCGTCGGGTCACCGGGCGGCGGTCCCGACGCGGACTTCACCACCACGTCGCGGTACTCCTCCACGAACTGCTGCGCCACACGCGGCGCGGTGGTGACGACCGTCGGCGGCACGGCGAAGCCGCTGAGGTGGGCGACCCGCAGCTGCCACGGCTTGTGCCGGGCCTGCTCGGCGCTGCCGGGATGGTTCATCCAGCGGGTGACGGCGGAGTAGAGCATGCCGAACAGGGCCTGCCGGGTCTCGGCGGTGAGCCACGGCGAGGCGTGTGCCGCGTGGGCGGCCGGTTCGCCCGGCCGCCGCACCCACACGGAGCGCAGGCCCGCCATGCTGAGCACATGGCCGTTCACGGACAGGTGCCCGTCGAAGTCGCCGTGCGCGTAGTCGGCGGACAGGACCGCCTTGTCGGGGAGGTCCGCGGGGTCGAGCCGCACCACCGGGACACCGCGCGTGTTCAGCTCGGCCACCACCATGTCCGCGGTGACATCCTGCTCGGCGGTGAGGACCAGGACCGTCATCCGCGGCGGTCCCTCAGTCGTCGAAGTGCGTCTGGGACCCGGCGGTGGAGGTCGTGGTGCCCGCGGCCATCAGCAGCGCCCGGTCACTGACCGCCGGGCGGCCGTCCGGCAGCACGTTCAGCTGCAGGGAGGCGTCGAAGTGGTACGGGGGCAGGGCGGCCGCCGGTTGCCCTGTGGGCAGGGCGTAGTTGAGCGTGAACGGTCGCACGAAGAACCTCCCGCGGTCTGACGATGCCTCTATGCACACCGGTACGTGTATCCCCTGTAAGGGATTCATCACTTTGCGACAACTGAGCGTGAAGGCCGTCACATCGCGGGCTCCCGATGCACACACTGCGGCGTCCTTCGAAAGCTTGAACGCCGTTACGGACAGGTTCAGTTCCCGTCCCGGAGGTGCGGCTCCATGAGAACACGCTGAGTGTCCGCACGGAGCCGCCCCGTTCACCGCGGCAGACCGGCGGGGTCGGTGCCCCAGGAGGTGTCGGGCCGCTCGGCGAGCCGGTAGGTGAGCGTTCCGCCCTTCGTCACCAGCCGTGCCCCCGTCCACGAGCGGTCCGTGGGCCGGCCGTCGACCCGTACGGCGGCGACGTACGGGTGCGCCGCGTCGGCGTCGGGCGCCTCGATGGTGATGCCGGTCCCGCCGGGCCTGTCGATCACCGCCTCCGTGAAGAGCGGCGCGCCCAGCAGCATCGCGCCGCTGCCCGGGGTCTGCGGGTACAGGCCGAGCGCGGAGAAGACGTACCAGGCGGACATGGTGCCCAGGTCGTCGTTGCCCGGCAGTCCCGCGGGACCGGTGCCGTAGACGGTGTCGAGGATCTGCCGCACGGTCGCCTGGGTCTTCCAGGGCTGTCCCAGGGCGTTGTAGAGCCACGGGGCGTGGATGCCCGGCTCGTTGGTGGGGTCGTAGCGCAGCGGGTCACCGCCGCGCACCGACCACGCGCCGTCCGCCGTGTGGAAGAAGCCGTCGAGACGGGCGGCGGCACGCTCCCGGCCGCCCATGGCAGCGGCCAGCCCCTGGACGTCCTGCGGCACCATCCAGGTGTACGTGGCGCTGGTGCCCTGCGCGAATCCGCGGTCGCTGCCCGGGCTGAACGGCGTCACCCACGAGCCGTCGAGGTTGCGTGCCTGGACGTATCCGGCGTCGGCCGTGGCGGCGGGGTTGAAGACGTTGCGCCAGTAGGTGCCCCGCTCGGCGAAGGCGGCCGCCTCCTCGTCGCGCCCCAGCAGCTTCGCCCACTTCGCCAGCGCGGAGTCGGCCACGGCGTCCTCCAGGGTCTCGGCGGCGCCGCCCCAGCAGTGGCAGACGTCCTGCGCCGCGTAGTGCGAGCCGAGGTACTGGGCCAGGTTGGGACGCTGGCCCACGCACTGGCCGGGGCAGCCGGCGTCGGAGAGCCCGTCCGGGTGCGGCACGGTGGCCTGGCGCGCGAGTGACTCGAAGGCTCCCTCGTGGTCGAAGTCGCGTACGCCCATCGCGTAGAAGGTGGCGAGGGTGGCCGCCGACGGGTCGCCCGTCATGACGTGGGTGGCGCCGCTGACGTGCACCCAGCGGTCCCACACCCCGCCGTTCTGCCCGGCGAAGTTGAACAGCGACTGGGCGAAGTCCCCGGCGATTCCCGGCTTGAGGAGGGCGAGCAGCTGGATCTGCGCCCGGTACTGGTCCCAGCCCGAGAAGTTGCTGTACTGGGCCCGCTGGCCGCGCGCCAGGCGGTGCACCTTCCCGTCCATGCCGTAGTAGCGGCCGTCGGCGTCGCTGATGACGTTCGGCTGCATGAGGGAGTGGTAGAGCGCCGTGTAGAAGGTGGTGCGCCGGGCGGTGCCGCCGCCCGCGACGCGCACGGTGCCCAGTTCCCGGTTCCAGGCGTCGGCGCCCGCACGGGCCACGTCGTCGACGCTCGCCCGCGGGGGTATCTCACCGCGGAGGTTGGCCTCGGCGCCGCCGAGACTGACGTAGGAGATGCCGATCCGCATCCGGACATCGTTGTCGGAGCGGGTGTCGAAGCCGACGTAGCCGCCGGAGCCGCGGCCCGCACGGTCGGTTCCCGTGGCGTACCCCTCGCCACCGGAGGCGGAGGTCGAGCCCGCCGAGAGCGTGCCGTCCTTCCACGTGCCGACGGAGGAGAAGGCCCGGTCGAACGAGGCGCTGAAGTACAGCTTGTAGTAGCTCTTGCGGTTGTTGGTGCCGCCGTTGGCGCGGCGGCCGCAGAAGGCGCCGGTGAGCACCCAGCCGGTGACCTTGCGGTGCGCGGTGTCGATGTCGACGTGCGCGTCCTCGCTGCCGTTCAGGGAGTTGGACACGCGGAACAGCAGGTTGGCGGGACGGCCGGCCGGGAAGCTGAAGTCGGCGACGCCGGCCCGCTTGCCGACGGCCAGGTCGGCGGCGGCGCCGGACGCGAGTCCGAGGGTGTAGCGCCCCGGTACGGCCTTCTCGTCGGCGTGCGCGAAGTCGGCCGCGTAGACGGCGTCCTTGGTGTCCGCCGAGGGCGAGGACGTCACGTCGCCGACGAACGGCATGATGGGGGCGTCGCCCGCGGCGCCCGGGTTGCAGCCGGCCCCGTTGACGTGGGTGAGGCTCAGTCCGCGGATCCGGGTGGCGTCGTACCGGTAGCCGTTGGCGGCCCCGGTGCCGGTCTGGTCGCCGGTGGTGCTGGTCGGCGACCAGGCGATCATCCCGTACGGGAGGGTCGCGCCGGGGTAGGTGTTGCCGCCGTTGGCCGAACCGATCAGCGGGTCGACGTAGGAGACCGGCCGGTCGGCCGGGCGGGCCGCCGCGACGGCCGGGGACGGAACTGCGAGGGCCAGAGCGCTGGTCACGGCGAGGGCGGCCGATCGGATGCCGAGCCGTCTTGCCGTACGGAGCCATGGTGGGCGCATGTGCGGTGTCGCCTTCCGACGGGTGGAGCGGTGCGGGACAGGTCCAACAGGCGCGCGCCCGAACGGCTTTCGGGCGGCGGCCCGACGCGAGGATAGAAGGCTCCGCGAAGTGCGGGAAGCGACCGGCACGTCCGGACGGTGACACCGGGATGAACGACCGGGTCGGGGGCCGGGGGGTCCCTTGCGGCACGCCCGCGACGCGTCGGGGCACCTGGTCCGCGGGGCGCCCCGGGGGCGGCCGTCGCGCGGGAAGGGTTCTGCCGGACGTCCGCTCAGGGAGTCTCGGCGGACGAGAGGCGGCACCGGCCGGGACGGCCGAGGAGAGGGCCCGGAAGCGGCACGGCCGGGACGGCCGAGGAGAAGGCCGGGAAGCGGCACGGCCGGGACGGCCGAGGAGAAGGCCGGGAAGCGGCACGGCCGGGACGGCCAGGGAGAGGGCGGCTCCGTGGGGAGCCGCCTCCTCCGGTCCGGGCGGGGACCGCTACCAGCGGCCCTCGACCTGCTCCTTGATGCGGCGCTCGTACAGGTCACCGATCGCGTCGAGCGTCTGCTCGGACAATTCCGGCAGCTTCGCGGCGGCGGCGTTGGCTCGGGCCTGCTCCGGGGAGCGGGCTCCCGGGATCACGGTGGTCACGCCGGGCTGCTGCACGATCCAGCGGAGCGCGAGCTGGGCCGGCGTGAAGCCCTCCGGGGCGAGCGCGGAGAACTCGGCCGCGGCCTCCACGCCCGTGGTGAAGTCGACGCCGGAGAACGTCTCGCCCTGGTCGAAGGCCTCACCGTGCCGGTTGAAGGTGCGGTGGTCGTTGTCGCCGAACACCGTGTCCTTCGTGTACTTGCCCGACAGCAGGCCGGAGGCCAGCGGGACACGCGCGATGATGCCGACGCCCGCCTCGGCCGCCGCCGGCAGCACCTCCCGGAGCGGCTTCATGCGGAAGGGGTTGAGGATGATCTGGACGCTCGCCACGTTCGGGCGGGCGATCGCCGTCAGGGCCTCCTGGGTCGTCTCGACGCTCACGCCGTACGCGGCGATCCGCTCCTCCTCGACCAGGGTGTCGAGGGCGTCGAACACCTCGTCGGAGGAGTAGACGGGGGTCGGGGGGCAGTGCAGCTGCACCAGGTCGATGCGGTCGACGCCCAGGTTGCGCCGGGACCGGTCGTTCCAGGCACGGAAGTTGTCGAGGACGTAGTTCTCGGGAATCTGGTCGACCCGGCGGCCCATCTTGGTCGCGACCAGCACATGCAGGTCCTGCCTGCCACGCAGGAACGTGGCGATGGTCTGCTCGCTGCGTCCGTCGCCGTACACGTCGGCCGTGTCGAAGAAGGTGACCCCCGACTCCGCCGCCGCCTCCAGCACGGCGAGGGCGTCCTTGTCGTCCACGTCGCCCCAGTCCGCCCCCAGCTGCCACGTGCCGAGGCCGATGACGGATGCGTGCTGTCCTGACCTGCCGAATTCGCGCTCGTTCATGGCGTCAGTCTGACACCTCGCCCCCGGCGCGCGGGACGGGCCTCACCGAGTCCCGCGTGGCCCGGGAGGCGCACCCGTCCGTCAGGCCCGTCCGGTCCGCTGGATGCTGTCGCCGCTGTTGCCGATCGCGACGTAGGTGGCGATGCGCCGGAAGTCGTTCATCACGCCGAACATGCTCTTGTCGGACGGCAGGAGGGCGCGCAGATCGGGGGCCGCCTTCGCGAGCTGTTCCCGGAACAGTTCCTTGTAGGCGTTGTAGACCCGCGCGGTGTAGCCGGGCTCGCGCGCCGCGTTGGTCCGGTGGTCGTTGGTCAGGGCGATGGAGGCGAGGTCCATCAGGTAGCAGTCGATCAGGTCGGTGACGTCCTGGGCCGTCGCCCCGTCCTCCCCCGCCCGCGCGTCGTCGGCCAGCACCCTGGCCATGTCCAGGACGATGTCGCGGTAGATGCCGTGCCGGATGGAGTGCGGGAACGCGGCCATGACGTGGTCCGCCTGACCCGCCCCCTCGGTGTTCATGAAGCGGGGCGCGGACAGGCCGTCCAGCCCCGGGACCAGCAGGGGCATGCCCCGGTACAGGTCCTCCTCCTCGGGGATCTTCGTGTTCCGGGAGGCGAGCGGGTGCAGACCGATCTCGTGGGCCAGCATGCCCATGATGTGACCGATGGCGTACTTCTCGAAGTAGTAGCTGGCGAGATTGATCCGCACGCCCTCCTCGCCGAGGTCCGTCACGTCGGCCGGGGTCTCCGTGGTCCGCACGTGCAGGGTGATCCGGACGGGGCGGCCGCCGACGTACTCCCGGATCGTGTCGTGTCTGCGCAGCAGGTCGATGATGCGGATCGCCTTGTCGCGGTACCTCTCGTTCGTGTGCGCCAGGTTGGTGAACTCGATGTTCCCCGACGAGAACGGCACGTGGGCCGCCGCGGCGGACGCGGGCACCGCGTCCGGGTCCTGCGGCATCCGGGCGGGGACGTCGGTGCCCTCGGCGCCGCGGGCGTCCGCCGTGCCGTCCGCGGACCGCCGGGGCAGCGAGACCGGGTCGACCCACACGGACTCCCGGGGGACCCCGTCGGTACCCGTGCGCAGCGCGTCCCAGGTCTGCTCGTCGTCCTTCCGGCCGCTCGGTTCGGACGTCCTGGGCACGTCCCCGATGAGCGCCCCCAGCAGGGCCAGGTGGCGGCCGCGCAGACCGGCGGCGCGCAGCGAGAGGTGTTCGGGGGCCGCGTCCAGGTCGCCGAGGAGACTGCCCGGGATGTGGGGGCGGTGGGGCGCGTCGGCGTCCCGGTACTCGTCGCGCAGGCCGAGCTGGTGGGTGAGTTCGTGCACCAGTTGCACGGGCTCGGCGTCCGCCCACCAGGTGTTCTGGTCCATGGTCCGGTCGCGGCCCGTCAGGTCCACGGTCAGGTGCGGGGCCTCGGACGGGTCGACGTGTTCGACGCTCACGTGGAGCAGGTCACCGTTGGGCAGCCGGTGGCCCGGAGCGTTCAGGAACTCCGCCACGCCCGCTGCGAGTTGATGGAACGTCAAGTCGGCCTGGTCGTCCGGGCCGCGCAGGGCGACCCGGACGGTGAGGTCGGTCACCGGATCGCCGTCATAGGTGAACCGCCGGACGTCGAAGCCCGACCGCACCACGAAGCGCGGCCGGTCGTCCCGGGGCCCGGCCGGCCGTGCGGTGCCGGACGGCCGGTCCTGTGCGGTGGTGCCGGTGTTCTGCCGCGGGAGCCGGGAGCGGGTCTCCGCGCTGTCGCCGGCCGGCTGGGTCAGGGCGGCGGTCTGCATGCTGTCGCCCTGGTTGTTGAACGCGAGGCTGCTGCCCAGGCCCAGGAAGTTGCCGGTGACGTTGTACCAGCTCTTGTCCTTCGGCAGCAGGCGCCGTACGGGGCTGTCCGGCGCCAGCCGGGCCGCGAACAGCTCCTTGTAGGCGTTGTAGACCTTCGCCGTGTACCGCGGTTCCCAGGCGGCGTCCTTACGGCGGTCGTTGGTGAGCGCGATGGTGGCGAGGTCCATCAGGTAGCAGTCGATCAGGTTGGTGACGTCCTGCTCCCGCGCGCCCTCCTCGCCGTCCCGCGCCTCCGCCGCCAGGTCGTGGGCCATGTCGAGCACGATGTCGCGGTAGATCCGGTGCCTGGTGCCGCTGGGGTACGCGGCCATGATGTGGTCGGCCTGCCCCGCGCCCTCGGTGTTCATCATCCGGGGCGTCTTGAGGTCCGTCAGGCCGGGCACGGTCAGCGGCATCCCCGCGAACATCCCTTCCTCGTCAGGGATTCCCCTGTCGCGGGAGGCGAGCGGGTGCAGGCCGATCTCGTGGGCCAGCATGCCCATGATGTAGCCGACGTCGTACTTCTCGAAGTAGTAGCTGGCCAGGTTGATCTGCACGCCCTCCTCGCCGAGGTCCGTCACGTCGGCCGGGGTCTCCGTGGTCCGCACGTGCAGGGTGATCCGCACGGGACGGCCGCCGACGTACTCCCGGATCGTGTCGTGCCTGCGCAGCACGCCGATGATCCGGACGGCCTTGTCCCGGTACTTCTCCTCCGTGTGCTTGAGGTTGGTGAATTGGAAGTTCCCCGACGTGAAGGGGACGAGGGCCGGTTCCGGTGCCGTGCGCGCCGTGTCGGGGTTCTGCTGCATGCGCGGCGCGACGCCGGTGGCCGCCGGGAGGCCGGTGTCGCTCTGCGGCAGGCGGGGGCGGGCCTCGCCGGTGGTGCCGGCGGCCGGTGCCGGAACGGCGGGGCGCTGGATGCTGTCGCCGCGGTTGTTCGTTCCGATGCTGGTGGCGAGTGCGGCGAAGTCGCCCAGGACTCCGAAGCGTCCCTTGTCGCCGGGCAGGAGGGCGCGTACCGGACTGCCCTGGGCGATGCGCTCGGCCAGTTGCGCCTTGTACGCGTTGTAGACCCGTGCCGTGTAGGCGGGTTCCCTGAGGGCCTGCGCCCGGTGGTCGTTGGTGACCGCGATGGAGGCGAGGTCCATCAGGTAGGTGTCGATGAGGTCGGTGACGTCCTTGGGCTTGGCACCGTTCACGCCGACCCGCGCGTGCCGTGCGAGCACCTCGGCCATCTCCAGGACGATGTCGCGGTAGACGCCGTGCCGGATGGTGTGGGGGAACGCGGCCATGACGTGGTCCGCCTGCCCCGCGCCCTCGGTGTTCATGAAGCGGGGTGTCGCCAGCTCCTCCAGCCCGGGGACCAGCAGCGGCATGCCCTGGTACAGGTCCTCCTCCTCGGGGATCCGCTCGTTGCGGGAGGCGAGGGGGTGCAGACCGATCTCGTGGGCCAGCATGCCCATGATGTAGCCGACCTCGTACTTCTCGAAGTAGTAGCTGGCGAGGTTGATCTCCACGCCGTCTTCACCCAGGTCGCGCACGTCGGCCGGGGTCTCCGTCGTCCGCACGTGCAGGGTGATGCGGACGGTGCGGTCGCCGACGTAGTTCCTGATGGTGGTGTGCTCGTCGAGCAGCCCGATGATCCGGACGGCCTTGTCGAGGTACCGGTCCGTCTGGTTCAGGTTGGTGAACTCGAATCTGCCGAGCTTGAACGGGCGCGGGACCGGCTCCGGGGCGGGCGCCGGGTCCGTCTCCCCCGGCATGTGCGCCGGGACCTCGGTTGTCGCCGGGTCGTCGGTGGTCCGGGGCAGGGAGACCGGGTCGATCCAGACGGCTTCGCGGGGCCGGGCGACGGCGGCCTCGCGCGCGGCCTCCCAACTCCGCTCGTCGTCCTCGCCGTTGGGCAGAGGTGTCGGGGTGACGTCGCCGATGAGCGCGCCGAGCAGGGCCAGGTGCCGGTCGCGCAGTCCCGCCGGGGCGAGGGACGTGTCCTCGGGTGCCGCGCCGAGGTCGCCCAGCAGGCTCCCGAGGACGTGGGGGCGGTGCGGGGAGTCGGCGTCCCGGTACTCGTCGCGCAGACCGAGCTGGTGGGTGAGCTCGTGGACGAACTGCACCGGGGCGGCGTCCGTCCACCAGGTGTTCTGGTCCATCGCCCGGTCCCGGCCGGCCAGGGTCACGGTCAGGTGCGGGTTCTCCGACGGGTCGACGTGCTCGACGGTCACGTGCAGGCGGTCACCGCCGGGCAGGCGGTACGACGGGGAGTTGAGGAACTCCTCCACACCCGCCCGGAGCCGGTTGAACACGCCGGTGGCCTGGTCCTCCGTGCCGCGCAGCGCGACGCGGACCGTCAACTCGGTGACCGGCTCGCCCCGGTACGGGAACCGCCGGACGTCGAAGCCGGAACGCACCACGAAGCGGGGCCGGTTGTCGCGCGGGCCGGGCACACGCGGGGTGCGGGGCGGCGGCGTCCGCAGCTCGGACTCGGTGCCGCCCCGAGGCAGTCTCGGCCGCGCCTCGCCGCTGCCCGTCGTTCCGACGTCCACGGGGGCGGGCCGCTGGATGCTGTCGCCCCGGTTGTTCGCCGCGATGCTGGTGGCGAGTTGGGTGAAGGAGCGTGCGACACCGAACAGGGTCTTGTTCGACGGCAGCAGGTTCCGGAGCGTGGTGTCGTCGGCCAGCCGCTCGCGCAGCATCTCCTTGTAGGCGTTGTAGACCCGGGCGGTGTAGTTGGGCTCCCTGACCGCGTTCATCCGGTAGTCACTGGTGACCGCGATGGAGGCGAGGTCCATCAGGTAGGTCTCGAACAGGTCGGTGACGTCCTGGTACTTGGCCCCCGGCACGCCGACCCGCGCGTGCTGCGCCAGCACCTTGGCCATGTCGACGACGATGTCGCGGTAGATGCCGTGCCGGATGGTGCGGGGGTAGGCGGCCATGATGTGGTCGGCCTGACCCGCGCCGTCGGTGTTCATGGTGCGCGGCGTGTCCAGGTCCGACAGTCCCGGCACCGTCAGCGGCATGCCCTGGTACGCCTGCTCCTGCTCGGGGATCTCCGGGTTGCGGGAGGCGAGCGGGTGCAGACCGATCTCGTGGGCCAGCATGCCCATGATGTAGCCGATGTCGTACTTCTCGAAGTAGTAGCTGGCGAGGTTGATCTGGACGCCGTTCTCGCCGAGGTCCCTGACGTCGGCCGGGGTCTCCGTCGTCCGCAGGTGCAGGGTGATCCGGACGGTGCGGTCGCCGACGTAGTCCTTGATGGTGCCGTGCTCGTCCAGCAGTTGGATGATCCGGACCGCCTTGTCCAGGTACCGCTCCGTCTGGTTGAGGTTGGTGAACTCGTAGTTCCCGAGCTTGAAGGGGCGCGGGACCGGCTGCGGCGCGGTGACCGGGGCCGCGGGGGCGTCCGGGCCCGCGTCGGCGCCGGACAGCGTGCTCAGCTCGTACGCCTCCTCCTCCACGAGGCCCGGCAGGTCGCTGCCGGTGGGTGACGGGGGCGGCAGCGGGAGGGAGACCGCCTCCACGAGGCCCGCGTCCGGTGAGGCGGGTTCCCGCGGCGGGAGGGGCTCCGCGGAGGCCGGGGCCTTGGTTGCGGGAGCCGCGGGGGTCGGGTCCTGAGGTGCGGGCGTCTCGGGAGTCGCGAGGATCGGGTCCTGGTGTGCGGGGTCCGGCACCGGCGGGACCGGCGCGGCGGTGTCGACCGACGTCTCGGCGTGCGCCTCGGAACCCCGTGACTCCACTTCCTCGGATTCCGGCGCCTTGAGCTCCAGGGGCTTCGTCTCCGGTGCCTCCAAGTCCAGCGGCTCCGGGGCCGTGACCGCCGACGGCTCCGACGCCTTGGGGTCCGAGGGCTTCGGCTCCGGCGCCTTCGATTCCGGGGCCTTGGGTGCCGGGGTTTCAGGCGCGGGTGCCGGGGTCTTCGGCGCGGGGGCCGGGGTGCGCTGGGTCAGGGGGACGAAGTCGCCGCCGCGGCGGCGGAGACGGAGGTGCGGACCGCTGTCGCCGGCCGGCCCGGCGTAGGTGTGAGCGGTGCCGTTCTCCTCGACCAGGGTGACGGTGACGCCGGCCGCCGCCGCGGCCCACTCGGCCACGGCGCGGTCGGCGTCCGGCCCCCAGGGGGCCTCGGCGAGGTGTCGGCGGAGCTGTCCGTCGAGCGCGTCCTGGCTCGGCGCGGGCGCGCCGGGGCGGACCCGGAGGGGCGGCGGCGTGAAGAGCGCGTCGCGTTCGGCCCGGTCGCCGGGCAGGCCGTTCAGGCGCATCAGCTGGGCGGGTGTCGCCTCGGCGCGCCGGCGCAGCCGTGCGGCCTCCTGGCGGTCGAGGCCGGGCTGCTGCGCCGCCTGGCGCAGGGTGGTGGAGAGTGCGCCGAAGAAGCCGTTGCCGCGGCCGGCCGGCGTGCCCTGGGTCCAGGTGGCGCCGTCGGGTGCGGTGAGGACGCCGTCGCGGTCGAGGCGGTAGCGCGGGCCGCTGCCGTCGGCGGGCGGCAGCCAGGGCGCGGTGGTGTGACTGCGGTGCGCGGGCGGCTGCTCCGGGGTGGGGCGCGCGGGGTCGGCACTCGCGGTACGGGTGTCCGTGGCGGCGGGCAGGGCGGTGGCGGCCGGGGCAGGGGTGCCGGGCGGCAGGGCGGCGTGGAAGAAGCCCTCGGAGGCGAACAGGACCGGGTCGGCGGCCGGGTCGACGGACGCCGGGTCCGCGCCGTGCGGGAGGAACAGCTGGTCGCGGCCCTCGCCGGTGACGACGGTCAGCGGGGTGCCCAGGACCCGGGCGGCGAGGGCGGGGAGCAGGTCGGCTCCGCCGTGGTCGCCCGCCCGGCGCTCGGGCGGGGCCGGTTCGTCGACCGGACCGCGGGTGCCGGAGTCCTGGGGCGGCTCGCTCGCGAACGGGCGGGACAGGGCGGCGGTGGCGAGCGCGACCCGCTGTGCGGGCGTCGGCCAGAACGTCTGCGGGAGTCGTCCGAAGGCGTCGAACTCGGCCTGCTGCGCCGGGCTGAACTCCACGCCCGCGAGGTCGAGTTCGGCCTGCGTGAAGGTGTCGTCGGCGTCCAGGGCGAGCGCGTCCAGCAGGTCCTGGTTGCTGTCCTCGCCCAGCGCCCAGGCCAGGCGCGTACGGGCGGTGTCGACGGCCTCCGCGGTGACCGCCGGATCGCCGGGCGCGCTCGCGAACCGGCCGGCGAGGTCGTGGCCGAGCAGATGGGGCAGCCGGCCCCGTGCCGCGGCGGCGGCGAGCAGCGCGTGGAAGAACGAGGCGCCGTCGTGCGGTACGTCGTGCAGGTCACGCACCGTGGCCCCGTCGGGCGAGGTGAGAGTGCGCGGGGCGGTGCCGGTCCCGTCGGTGATCACGTACGGCGCGGGTGCCTCGGAGCGCCAGGACGGCTCGGTGTACTCCTGCGGCAGGTCGCGGACGGGGGCGGCGGCCGACCCCTGGTGGTGCGCGGTGAGGCGGGAGGCGGCGAGGTGCAGCCGGTGGTGGTCCTGTGCGGCGGCGTCGGTGTGCTGTTCCCAGCGGTGGACCTCCTGCCGGGCGGCCTGCCAGGCGACGACGCCCGGGGACCAGATGACGTCCGGCGGCAGGTCGGCCGGCGGTCCGGCGTTGTCGTCGCCGAGCGCCGTCCGCTCGGCCGGGCTCAGGTCGAGCCACGCCTCACGGGCCCGCGCCCGGGCGTCGTAGTAGTTCTTCTCGGCCGTGGCGAGGTCGGCGGCCGCCTTGGCCTGGCTGTCCCAGGCCGCGAGGACCTCGTCGGGGAACGTGGTGTCGTCCAGCAGTCCGTAGTCCCGGGCGATGTCCTCGCGCAGCCAGACCAGCGCGGTGGTCTCGGCCTCGGCGGCGCGTGGACCGCGCCTGGCCTTGCCGAGGGCGTGCAGCGGGCGGCTGTCGGTGATGCGGTGGTCCACCTCGGCCACGGACAGCCAGGTCACCGGTACCGCGAAGAGCATGCTCCGGTCGGTGACGACCTTGAGGTGGGTGCCGAGGGTGGTGTCCGCCGTGCCCTTGAGGACGGTGCCGTCGTTGGTGCCGCCGATCGGGACCGTGGCGCCGGGGTTGGTGACGCCCGCGTTGCTGTTGCCGGCCATCGGCGCGGTGCCCACCGCGCCCTCGACGTTGTCGGTGATGCCGGCCTCCAGCGCGTCGGAGGTCTTCGCCCGCTGCATCGCCTCCATGCGCGGCTTGTTCTCCACGGCGAGCAGGCGGGCTCCCCGGCGGTGCATCTTCGCGTAGAGGCGGGAGTCGGCCGTGTGGTACTGGCCGAGGAGGCGCGCGGAGGCCTGGGCGGGCAGTGGTGAGCCGTTCGCGCCGAGGGCCTCCCGGAAGGCGGCGGTCAGACCGCCCTGCGCGGTGGCCTCCTGCTGGGCCTGGGCGGAGGCGGTGCCGAGGCCGGTGAGCGGGGTCTGGCGGGCCATGCGCACGCGGGCGCCGAGAACGTCGCCGGTGTGCCGGCGGCCGAGGTCGCCGTCCCCCAGGCCGTCGGCGCGGGCGGTGGCGAGGGTGAGGGCGTCCCGCACGTTGGCGGCGCCGCGGACGTCCACGGCGAGGATGCCGGAGCCGATCCGGTCGTCGAAGGGGAGGACGTCCGGGTCCGCGCCGCCGGTGCCGTCCCCGGAGGCGCGCCAGGCGCCGATGTTCTCCGGGCGGGCCTGATCGGCCGTCAGCAGCCGTACGGCGCGCTCGGGTTCGGGCACGTCCTGCTCGGAGAGCGCGCCGTCGGCGCCCTCGCCGTCCGGGGTGAGCAGGTTCGCCGGGAGGATCTCGTTGAGGCTGCCGACCGGGGCGCGCACGCCGGGGTCGAGCGGGTCGCCGGTGGCGTCGGTCATGGTGACGGTCAGGACGTAGCTGGTGACGATCTCGGCGTGCGCCTGGGTGGTGGCGATGTTCGGCATCGAGGTGGTGCCGGCCGTCTGGGTCCTGGTGCTCGCCCGCTGCTTGGCCGCGATGCCCTGGAGCGATGGGTTGGCGACGAGGATGCCGCTCTCCGCCGCGCGCTGGCCGGCGCTGAGCGTCACGTCGGCGCCGCGGTCCTGGGAGGTGCCGCCGGCGTCGTCGCGGGCGATCGTCCGGTAGTCCTCCAGCTCGAAGCCGGTACGCAGCCGGTCCACGGTGGTGGTGACGGGCGTCAGCGCGAAGTGGAGCTGTCCGGGGCTGCCGCCGACCGGCAGGTGGTGCGGGCGGGACCAGGCGCGGTAGCGGACCGGCAGGTTCATCCCGTCGGTCGTCAGCTCGTGCAGGTGGGCGCGGAGGAAGTCCGGGGAGAGGCGCTGGAGGACCTGCTCCCGGTCGTGGGAGGGCACGCCGATCCGCTCCAGCTGATCGAGCAGTCCCTGCGCCGCGGGACCGGCGTCCAGCCGGCCGCTGGGGTGGCTGGGGAAGCGCCGGTGGCGCAGGTAGGGGGGCAGCCGGTAGCCGCGGCCGAGGTTGTGCGGGGTGCCGGTGCCCAGGCCGTCGGGCGCGAGGCCGGCCTCGATGGCGTCCTGCATCGGCAGGTGGAACATCACGGCGTCGCGAATGCGGTGCAGCGCGGCGGCGGCCCGGCGCGGGGCGAGGCTGTCGCCGAGGCGCCCGGAGAGCCGGCCGGCCGCGGAGCTGATCCGGGCCCCGGCGCGGGTGCCCACGGCGCCCATCGCGGCGGTCCAGCGGTCCCGTACCGCGACGGTCTCGACGGCGTCGGCGACCACCAGGTACATGCGCCCGGCGTAGGTGAGGGTGGTGTTGCGTCCCCGGGTGAGGGTCTGCGAGACGCTGCGGCCCTTGCCCCAGGCGTACTGCAGGGCGGTCGAGTAGGAGCCGACCACCGCGGCCTGGCCCGGAGCCTGCTGGAGCGGCATGTCGGCGCCCTGGAGGCCGACGGTGGTGCGCGAGACGGTGCTCGTGCTGCCCGCGACGCGGTGCTCGTTGCCGATGGTGGCCTCCAGGCTGGCCGGCTTGGGGTCGCTCATCACCCGGAAGTCGCGCAGTTCGCCGCGGACGGCCGCCTTGAGGTAGTGCGTACGGAACGGTCCGGCGCCGTTGAGCCCGGCCACGCGGGAGCCGAAGGGGCCGAGGTACTGGCCGAGTTGCCCGGCCACGCTGAGGTTGGCCATCGCCCGGCGCAGTGCGCCGCGCACCGGCGCGCCGGGGGCGCTGACGTGCCAGGAGGTGCCGGACGCGCGGTCGGCGGTGTCCTGCATCAGCTGCTGGCGCTGCGGACCGCCCTCGGCGCTGAGCACCACGTGGGGAACGCTCAGCAGTCTTCTGGTGAGGCGCTCGTCGGGTGAGTCCGTCGTGGGCGACGGGCGGGTGCCGTCGAGGAGTTGGTCGGCCTCGGTGGCGGTCAGCTGCCGCGGTGCCGTGGCCGCGGGCGTGGCCGCGGGCGGCGGGTCGGCGGGGGCGTAGCGTTCGGAGCCGTGCGCGGCCGGCACGGCCAGTTCGACCCGCCCGACGGTCTCGTTGCCGCGGCTGAACAGGGGCCGTTCCTCGACCTTGCTGACGAAGACGCCGGCGCCGAGCAGGCCGACCGAGACGAGCCGGGCCCACCCGCGCGGGCGGCGGTGGCCCTCGAAGGAGGCGCCCAGCTCCACCTGGTAGCTGTAGAGGTCGGCCCCGGTCTGGAAGGTCAGCTGGTCGTGGGCGACCGCGACGGTGTTCCTGGTGGCCTTCTGGTCGGTCTTGGCGTGGCGGACGCCGACGGTCACGTTGCCGGCCTGGCGCGGCAGCCCGACATCGGGCACCTTGTCGTGGTCGCGCGGCGAGACGCCCAGCTCGACGCCTCCGGAGAGGGTGAGGGACGCCTGCTGGCCCTGGCCGGAGATCTCGGTGCCGATCACCGCGTTGCGCAGGGAGCGCTCGCTCATGGTGGTCTCGAACCGCCGGTCGGTCAGGCGCGCTCTGAGGATGAGCGTGTGGTGGCCCCGGCGGACCTTGCCGTCCTCGGTGAGGGTGACCGGGACGCCGGTGGTGGTGAGGTCGTCCAGGCTCTGCGCCAGGCTGGGCCGGTTCAGCGCCTCGCGCACCTGCCGGTCGTTGTGCAGTGCGGTCCTCATCCGCCCGTCGCCGTACCAGAACTTGGCGAGGCGCGGGTGCCGCAGCATGAACGGCGGCACGAACAGCGACGGGTACGCCTGGTGGAGGGTGTCCAGGACCGTGTCCGCGAAGGCCCGCATGGGGTCCTGCGGCGCGGTCGGCGGATTCTGCGCCTGCGGCGGCGACGGCCGGGTCTGCGGCGGTTCCTGCTGGGTCTGCACCGGGGGTCGGGGCTGTGACTGCGACTGCTCCTGGGTGGACGGCAGTTGGGCCTGCGGGCGGAGAGGACGGAAGCCCTCGGCGCGGACCTGGCCGCTCAGGTGGACCGGGTCCTCACGGGTGAGGTACCACGGCACCGGCGGCTCCGCGTCCGGGTGGGGGCCCGTCCGGCCGGGCGTGCGGCTGTCCCAGCCCGCGAGGCGGCGGGCGTCCTGGGTGGAGATCCAGTCCAGGGTGACCACCCGGACAGGGCGGGCGGCCGACGCCGGTTCACCGGGTTTGCGCACCATCAGGGTGCGCTCCACCCGGTACAGGGCGATGGGGTGGTTGCGCACCCGCCCGGTGGTCTTCCGTGCCGCGTCGACGCCGAGGTAGTGGCCGCGTCCGGCACTGACGTCCGCGCGGACCAGCGGGCCGCCCTGGAGGCGCACATCGGTGTCGGGGCCGATCAGGGTGTAGTTCGGCCCGGCGGTGACCTGGAGGCCGAGGCGGGTGTCACGGACGTGGCCGCGCTCGTTCTGGTAGGTGGTCTGGGTGAGGTCGCGCAGCTCGGCCTTCACCGACTCGGTGACCAGGGTGGCCCGGTGCGGCACCGACGCCTGCACGATCAGGTGTCCCAGCGGGTGCTGTCCGCCGCCTCGGGTCAGCTCGGGTCCCGTGACCGGCCCGGCGAACCGGCCGAACAGCGCGAGCAGCCGTCCCGGACGGACGTAGGAGATCAGGGTCCGGTGCGCCGAACTGCCGGGCCGGGCACCGGAGATGGCGAGTGCCATGTCCTCCGGCGGGTCCAGCAGATGCAGCCCGGTGATGTCGGTGATCCGCGGCTCGACGCCGTCCGGGAACGTGAGCGTCCGGGGCGCCCGCCGCGGTCCCTTGTAGGGCACGGTCAGGTCGTCGGGCAGCCGCCAGCTCAGTCCGTCGCGCATCGCGAACTCGGCGGTGTGCACCTGGGTGCGCTGCCAGTCGGGCTTCGGCAGGACGCCGCGGTCCCGGACGGTGTTGCCCGGGCCCGGCGGGGTGCCCGTACGCCCGGAACCCGGTGCCTCGGTGACGCGGTCCACCCGCACCCGGTAGTGGACGTCGTCCAGGTGCAGGTGCGAGCCCTCGTGGGCCCGCCACTCGGACTGGTTGTACGCCTGGGTGCCCTGCGCGTAGTCGGTCCTGCGGGTCCAGCCGAGCGAAACCCCGATCTTCAGCAGCCAGTTGAGCGGCGGTCCCATGCTCAGCCCGCCGGCGATCCGGCGTCCGAACCCGACGCTGCGCCCGCCGCCCGTACCGGCCTGGCCGCGTCGCATGGTGTCGAGCCGGACGGTGCCGCCGTTCACGTCCGAGAAGCGCTCCCAGCGGTGGTACGGGATGGCCTCGACCGTCATCTCGTGGCCGACCCCGGACTTCTCCCGGCCCACGAAACGCGCGCCGCGCGGGGCGGTGAACGCCGCCGGCTGCTCGATCAGCAGGCGCAGCAGCTCCGCCTCGTCGAACTGGGCGCGCAGCTTCTTCGGCAGCTTGCCGAGGATCTCCTCGGCCACCTGCTCGGGTGAGCGCAGGGTGGTCATGCCGGGGCCGGTGAAGAGGCCGGTGGAGCGGCCGCGCGGGCTGCCGTCCGTCGGGCGGCCGGGGGTGCCGTCACCCGGGTCGGCGTCCGGGTTGATCAGGAGGGCGGGCAGCCGGCTGCCGTCCTCGAAGGTGACGGTGCTCGGAACCGGGCCGGGCGGCCGGGCGTCCTCGCCGGTCAGCAGCCGCGCCGGGCGGTGCCGGTCCAGCTGGGTCTCCAGCGGTACGAGGTCGCCGCGGTCGGCCGCCTCGGTGGCGGGGGCGTCGAGGTCGGTGATCCCGCCCATGCTGCGGAGCCACTCCCCGAGGGGGCCGGACGCCTCCTCGTCCTGGACGGCCGTGTCCTGGGTGGCGATCGGTTCCGGGGCGGTGACCGGATCGGGGTCCGGGGCGGTCTCCTGGTCCGGTACGGGGGTGAGCGGTGCGGAGGCCGGGACCAGGGCGTCGTAGTGGTCGGTGCCGTTGTAGGACAGGTGCAGGGTGCCGGTCCGGCCGCCGGGGTTGAGGGTGTTGACGAAGGTGGTGCCCGGGGACTGCGGGTCCGGCTGGACGAGCCGCAGGTCGAGGTCGAGGGTGTGCGCCAGCGCCTCCGGGAGGAGGTCGGCGAACGGTGAGGACCAGAGCGCGGGCAGCTCGGCCGCCGCGGCGACGAGCCCCCTGGCGCCGAGTCGCCGCGCGGCGGCGGGGGTGGGTGCCACGGCGGCGAGCTGCGGGTAGTCGCTCCCGGCGAGGATCCGCTGCCACTCGCCGGCGTCGGCGCCCGTGACGACGTCCCGCGCGATCCGGTTCCAGTGCTCCGTGAGCCGGTTCCGCTCGGCCTCGTCCCGCACCCCGCCGACGGCGCGCATCCGCAGGTCGTCCACCACGGCGAACACCGGGTCCGGGATCGCCAGGCTCACCGTGTCGCCCAGTTCGGAGCCGGTGATCCGGTCGCGCAGCAGGCCGCGCAGCCCGGCGACGTTCCGTGCGGCCCAGGCCGGCGGGACGTCCTGGCCGCGCGCGCTGTCCAGGAGCGACCGGAAGAGGCAGTTCCCGCCGCCCGGGGTCTCCAGCCGCCGGAAGGCGAGACCGTCCGCGCGCACGGTGTCCGCCGTGGGGGGCGCGGTCTTGCTGAGGAGGGCCGTGTCCTCGGCGAGGCTCTCCGCACGGCCCGGCGCGGGCGCCAGGTCGGGTCTGCGGCGGGCGAGTTCGGCGGTGTCCTCGGCGCTGAGCCCCAGCTCGGACAGCGGCAGCGGAGTGCTGGAGAGCGACCAGGTGATCTGCGCGGAGGGCGCGTAGGCGAGACCGCGCACGTCCTCCGGCAGGACCGGGGTGTCCGGCGGGAGCGCGGGCGGCGGCGGGGGCAGCAGGGCGTCGAGCGTGGTGTCGGGTCCCGCGGTGCGGCGCAGTCCGGCCGCGGCGCTCAGGAACTCGGTGTACCGGGCGGCGGAGGGCCCGGTGGCCGCGTCCCCCGTGGCGGTGCCCGTCACCCGGGCCCGGTCGGCGGCCATGCGGCGCAGCAGGTCCGGTGTCATCCGGCCGTCGCCGTAGCGGGCCGCGGTGTCCGGGCTGAGCCAGCGCAGACCGTCCACGTACGCGAGACCGGCGAGCAACTCCCGGTTCTCGGGCCGCTGTTCGGCGTCGGTGCCGAGCACGTCGCGCAGGGTGCGGATCTGCTGGAGTGTGCGCGCCCGGGTGAAGGGGTCGGCCGGGTCCGGGCCCGTGTGCAGGCCCGCGTCGCGCGCCAGCGCGTCCAGCTCGGTGCCGGCGGGCTCCGGCGTGAAGAGCTTCCAGGCTCCCGGCCCGTCCGGCCCCTCGCTGAGCACCGCGCGGACGTTGCCGTCCGCGTCCCGGGCCGTGCCGACCTCGGTGGTCGGGGCGTACACCTGCCGCCCGGTGCGGTTGGCGACGTGCTGCGCCACCGGCAGTCCCGCCACTTCCGGCTGCCGTCCGGTCTCGCAGGAGAACAGCACCAGCGGACGGTCGTCGTCGCCGTCCCGCGCCCACCTCTTGAGCACCTCGCCGAGCTGCACACCGCTCACCTTCACGGTGGGGCGCGCCACGTCGTCGGTGCCGAGGGTGACGGTGCGGGAGGTGGCGTGCCCCACGAAGTAGTCGGCGCCCCGGTCGGTGCCCGAGCCGGGCAGCGGGGCGGGCGGGCCGGTGAACACCGTGCGCGGGACGGGCGGCTGCGAGACCGCCGGGGAGGGACCGGCGGACGTGGTGCGCACGCCGCGGAACGTGTCCTGGCCGAGCAGCGCGCGGCGCCCCGCCTCGTGCGCCGTGCCGTCCTCGGCGGCGCTCTGCGAGATGGTCACCGTCTGTACCGCGCGCCCCGGTCGGGGCCCGACGCTCGTCTCGGGCACCAGACGCCGCAGCTGTGTGAGGGGCACCCTGTGCCCGTCCAGGGTGGTGACGGCCGGCTCAGCGGGGGGCCGTGCGGGGCCGTTCCCGTTGCCGGTTCCGGGTCCGCCGTCCGCGGCTCGTACGACGATCCGCCCGGTGTGCGGGAGGACCCCGGGGGGCGTCGCCGGTGTCGCCGGGCCGTTGTCCGGATCGGTGGGAGGCGGCGGAGGCGTCCCGCCGTCGCCACGCCCCCGGCCGCCGTCCGGCCCGGGGCCGGAGGTCCGCCCACCGTGCGCGTCGCTGTTGCCCGACTCCAGGTGCAGGTCGGTGGCCGTCTCGCTCCAGGGGCGGGAGAGCGTGGCGAGCTTGGCGGGGGCGGGGGCGACCGCGTTGGGGACGACTGTGTCGGCAGTGGCCGAAGCGGGGGTGAACGTGTCGGGACTGGATGTGTCGAGGGTGACGGTATCGGCGGGGCGCGGGCGGCCGGTTCCGCCGTCGTCCGCTGTCGAAGCATCCGAGACCAGCTTCGGACGCGTGGCCGGTGCCGGGCCGCTGTCGGTCCTGACGCCGCCCTGCACGGCGGGAGTTGTGATCGTGGAGGTGATCGGGCCACTGTCGGCCTTCACGCCGCCCTGGGGCAGGACGGGACCACTGGTCGGAGAGAGGGCCGGCCCGCTGTCGGTCCTGACCTCGCCCTGCGTCACGGGCGCGCCGGTCGTGGCGGGGCCGGGACCGAGGGCGTCGGCCAGCGGCAGCAGCACGTCCGCGCCGGGGAACGCGGCGTCCGAGGTGTCGAGGGTGCCGTCCGGCATCACAGCGGTCGGAGGGCCGTGAAGCGTACGGACCCGCACCGGGGCTCCCGGTGCCTCGCGGGTCAGCTCCACGGCGGCGCGCACCGGACGCCCCGACCCGTCCGGGGTGACCGCCGGCCCGAGGACGACGGCCCGGTCGACCCCGGCCCCGTCCAGCAGCTCGGCCGCTTCCGGTGCCCCCTCCCCCGGCGGCGGCACCTGGGAGACCACGATCGTCAACGGCCGGGCGGAGGTGGACGAAGGATCGGTGACGGAGGAGGGCGGCCCGGCCTTCACGTCGCCCGGGAAACCGGCGTCGCGTCCGTCACCCGCATCACGTACGTCACCGCCCTCGCCCCCGCCGTCCGTATCGGCGTACGAACCGGAGGTGCCCACCTTCGGCGGCGGACCGGCGTCGACGTCCACGACCGGGGCGGAACCGGTCTCGGCGCGCACCGAAGTGCCGTGACCGATGTCGGAGTCGAGGTCCTGCGACGAGGACGTCGAGATCACCGAGGGCGAGCCGCCGTCCGGAGTCGAGGAGACGTCCGGAGAGCCGGTGGTCCCGGGAGAGTCGGCGGACTGCGGCGACGACGAGGCCGGGGAACCGCCGTCGGCCGTGCCCCGGGGCCGGTCGTCGGACGTGGTCGTCGGGCCGTCGTGCTCCGTCGTGCCGGAGGTGTCGGAGGACCCGCTCTTCGAGCCTTCCGCCGATGCCGTCACGTCCGCACTGCGGGTGCCTGAGGGTTGTGCGCCCGTGGGGTTCTGGCCGCCCGCACCGGTCGGCACCCCACTCGGTCGCGCACCGGGACCCGTGCCCGTGCCTGTGCCCGTGCCTGCGCTTGTTCCCGCTCCTGTGCCCGAGCTGGACCCCGTTACCGTACCCGGACCCGTTCCTGCCCCCGAGACGGAGCCCGAACCCACATCGTCGGCAGCCGAGTTGGCGGTACCGCCGGACGTGACGGGACCGGTCCCCCGCCCCGGCGCCGGAGACTCCCCCACCGGGCTCCCGGGCACCGTCTCGGGCGAGGCACCGTCCCCGAATCCGCTCGTCGTGAGGGACGACGTGAGCGGTGAGTCCACCGTCACCGGTGTGCCGAAGGCGTCGAGTGCGCGGCGGATCGCGTCGGTGTCGACTTGGGCGGCGGGGCTGTTCCCGGCCGGCACCACCCGGACCTCGGGGACCTGCGACAGGTGGTCGTGCAGGCTGTCGCGGACGCCGATCTCGGTGCTGCCGGGCTGCTGGGAGCCGCGCACGGCGGCGAGGTCGAGCAGGGCCTGCTCGCGGACGTCGGCGGTGCCGGTGTGGATCTGCTGCCACAGCTCGTTCTCGGCGGCGGTCACCGGCAGCGGGCCCGGTGTGTACGCCGGCGGGTCGACGCTGGTGTACGGAGGCAGGTCCCCGGTGGCGGACGACGGCGGAGGCGAGTCGACGCCGGCGAAGTCCCGCGTGCCCGTGCCCTGCCGGGTGGCGGACGAGGGTGAGGGCGAGGGGCCTGCGGAAGCGCTGCCGCCCGAAGGGCCCGGGGTGTCCGTGCCCGAGGCGCCGTCGGTGCGGTCGGAGTCGTCGTGGGACCGCGCGGAGTCGGGATCGCGCGTGCCGGAGCCGGTGTCGCCGCTGCCACCGGAGACGGTCGGCGGGTTGCTCAACTTGTCGATGGCGTGGCGCAGTTCGGCGCCGGTGTTCAGGGCGGTGTCACTGAGCGTGGCCTCGACCTGGCTGCTGAGACCCGCGCCGACGAACGTGGACCAGTTGGTCGACCAGTCGCCGTCGAAGGCACCCTTGATGAGGATCTCCGCGAGCGCCTCACCGGATCCGGCGGCCAGGAAGTCTGCCGTTCCCTTCAGCCCGTAGTGCCCGGCCACCGCGCCCGGCCGGTCGGCGTTGTGGCGCAGGATCTGGTTGTTCCGCCACAGGTTGGTGTTGTTCCGGAAGGACAGGGGGTCGTTCCGGAAGGTGACCGGCGTGCGGCTGCCGTCGGGGCCGTTCCCGTACGGGGTGGGCTCGGGGCGGTCCTTCGGGGTGTTGTCGTGGGGGTTGGGTGTGGGGTCCGGGTCGGGCCTGGGGTTCGGGCCGTTGTTCTTGATGTCGAGGTTCGGGGGGTTCTTCAGGTTGGGGTTGTTCTTGAAGTTGAGGTCGGGTCCGTTCTTCAGGAAGTTGTTGTCGTAGCTCTTGACGATGTTCTTCGCGAGGTCGTCGAAGATGCTGGTGAGGAAGCCCGCGGCGGCACCGAACGCGGCCGACTTGAGGATGTCGTTCCAGTCGAAGCCGTCGGGGCGGCGGCCGTTCGGGGCGAAGTTCATCATCGCCAGGCGGACGGCGAAGGTGGTGAACGCCTCGGCGAAGGCCTCGGTGAGCGAGGGCGCGAGGTGCAGCCGCTGGAGCAGGTGGCTGAGCGTGGTGAGGATCATGAACCGGCTGCGCAGCTTGGCCATCATGATCTGGCTGGCCGAGGCGCCGCCGGTGAAGAACGACATCGCGAGGTAGAGGGCGATCTCGATGAGCAGCCGGATGACCTCGGCGATGACCTGCCATTTCGACTCCATGATGTCCATGGAGGTCTTGCGCCGGCCCTCGGCGATCTTGTCGAGTTGCTCGGCGAAGTCGCGCAGGTAGTTCTTGCCGCCGTCGTCGATGAGCATGCCCATCGCCTTGGCGTACGACTTGGCGAGGTCGTCGGGCATGACCTCGGCGATGTCGTGGACGGACTTCTCGATCAGCGAGGACATCCTGTCGAGCTTGCGGCCCAGACCGGAGTAGGGCCGGCGGCTCTCGTAGGCGAGGTCCTCGTCGGCGTCGATGAGCCTCTCCCCGGTGAGGATGAAGATCATCGCGTTGACCTCGGGCGACGGCATCATGCTCATCGGACGCCGCCCCGAGGGAAGTCACGGCGGCACACCGGGGTCGCGCCCGGCCTGGTCAGACTCATCGGGCGCCGCCCCGGGGGGAGTTCGGGCAGCACGGCGTGGCCGCTCCCGGCGCGGTGCGGGAGCGGCCGACGGCGTTCAGGTCAGCGGCGGCCATGCCCGCCCGGGCCGTCGTTGCCGTCCAGACCGTGGGTGTCGAGCTCCCGGTTGTTCTGCTCGATCGCCTCGATGTTGCCGTCACGGGTGGTCTTCATCAACCGGACCTGGCTGAGGGTGGCGTCGGTGATGCCGACCAGGGCGTCCCGGATGGACATCATGGTGTCCTTGGTGGTCTGCCGCTCCTTCTGCTCCTGCGGCTTGGCCTTCTCGGCGAACTCGCCCTCCGTGCCGGGCCAGCTGACCGTGGGGGCCAGTTCGTCGAGGAACTCCTCCGTCATGCTCCTGGCCAGAGTGCCGATCTCCTCCAGCTGACCTGCCAGCGCCTCGATGCGCTGCGGGTCCACGTAGTACCGCTCCCCCATGGTCAGTCCTCCCCGTCCTCGCCGAGCGCGTCCCGCCAGGCGGGGGTTGCCTCGCCGCCGCGCACCGTGTCCTCGTCGTCCTCGCGCAGGACCTCGGGACCGAAGATCCGCTCCCAGTCCACCTCGAAGCCCTTCAGTTCCGGCACGTTGCTACTGGGCTCGGTGAAGGGCGCCATCGCCTTCATCACGTGCCGGTTCATCTTCACGCGTGCCGCGTTCGCCGCTTCCAGGACGCTGGCCGCCAGCTCCTGGGGGGACATGTCCCGGTACTTGTTCTCCAGGAACTCGATCCCGGTGAGCTCCCCCTGCGGGCCGACCCTGGCGCGGACGGCGCGGTCGGACGAGAGCACCGCGAACGACGCCTGCCGCAGCTCCCGTTCGGTGCGCGCGACCGCCTCCTGGGCGGCCTGGAGTTCGGCCATCGCCTTCTCCAGGCGCTTGTCCAGCGGTTCCGTCACGCCCGCCCCGCCCTTCTGCTTCGGTCCGTGTGCACGACCGCCCACCGGCCGGTGCGTGCGGCCGGAAGCCCGTCCCGTACGGCCCGCCGTACGGACGGCATGCCCGCACGTGCGGTCCCCGCGTCCGGCTGCCGGGCCGACTCCGGTTCCGTGTCCTTCAACTGCCCTGCCGATCTTGCCTGGTGGAGCCCGGCCCGGGGAAGCCGGGGCCGGGTGGGATTCGTCTCCCCGTGCCGGCCGTGCCGGGTCCGTACGCCGGTCACCGGCCGATGACGGCCGGGGTGCCGCCCTCCTCGGTGCCCCACACGTCCTCGTCCTCCTCCAGGTAGTCGGCGGAGCTGGTGGACCTGCGTCCAGGCGCCGCCTCCTCCTCGGTGGAGTCGCCGCCGGTGGTGCTGACCCGGGACGGGGCGAGGAAGGTGTCGTTGTCCTCCTGGCGGTTCCACGGGCTGCGCCGGCGCCGGTTGCGGCGTTCACTCTCCTCGGCCGCGTCGACCAGCACGGCGCGCACCCGCTCGCCGTTGCCCTTCTCACCGCCCGCGCCCATGCCGCCCGTGCCGCCGCCCATCGGCATACCGGGGCTGCCCGGCATGCCCGGGGCACCGGGGGCGCCGGACGCCGGGGAGGAGGCGCCGAGCGAGGCGGCCGTACCGTCCGCGAGAGGGGAGCCGCCGGACGCGCCGAAGGCGTCCGAGGACAGGGAGTCCCCACCGGAGAGGCCGCCGCCGAAGGCTCCGCCGGCCCCGCCCCCGCCGCTGCCGCCGAGACCGAGTTCGGAGAGGGGCACGTCCCGGGAGGTGGTCCCGCCGCCGCTCGTGTTCAGGTCGCCGAGACCGTCGAGGATGTTGAAACCGTCGCGTCCGGACGGCGAGTTGAGGTCGTGCAGGTCCACCCGCTCGGTGTGGCCCCGGGGGTCGGTGACGGTCGCGATGCCCGTGTCGGGGTCGATGACCTGCTTGCTGCCGTCCGGGAAGGTGGTGGTCAGCTGGCCGTTGTCCAGGACGGTGGTGGAACCGTCGGGGTTGGTCACCCTCGCCCCGTGGGTGAGGTCGGTGGTCGTGGTGGTGCCGTCCGCGTCGGTGGTGGTGAGCATCCCGTTGTCCGGGTCGAACGTCGCGGTGCTGCCGTCCGGGAAGGTGGTGGTGAAGTCACCGCTGTCGTCGAGTGCCGTGTGGCCGCCGGTCGGGGTCTCCAGGCCGGACCGGTCGCCGTTGATGTCCCCGAGGTCACCGATGGTCTCGGTCGTCACGTCGGAGCCGAGGTCGCCCAGATCACCGAGATCGCCCAGATCGCCGAGCCCACCGAGGTTGTTCCGGCCGTTGAGGTCGCCCAGGCTGCCCAGGTTCTCGGTGGTGGTTCTGCCGTCCGGGTCGGTGGTGACCGCCTGGCCGGTCGCGGGGTCGACGGTCTGCGTCGTGCCGTCCGGGAACGTGGTCGTCAGCTTGCCGTCGTCACCCAGCGACGTCACCGAGCCGTCCGGGTTGGTCACCTTCAGGCCGTCACCCAGGTCCTGCGTGGTGACCGTGCCGTCCGGCGACGTGGAGGTCAGCACCCCGCTGTCCGGATCGAAGGAGGTGCTGCTGCCGTCGGGGAAGTCGGTGGTGAGGTCACCCGCGTTGTTGAGCTGGGTGTCGGTGCCGGTCGGCCCCTGGAGCACACCGTCGCCGTTGAGGCTGCCGTTCAGGTCGGTAAGGCTGCCCAGGTCCGTCGTGGTGGTGCTGCCGTCCGGGTTCGTGGTGACCGCCTGGCCGGTCGCGGGGTCGACGGTCTGCGTCGTGCCGTCCGGGAACGTGGTCGTCAGCTTCCCGTCGTCACCCAGCGACGTCACCGAGCCGTCCGGGTTCGTCACCTTCAGACCGTCACCCAGGTCCTGCGTGGTGACCGTGCCGTCCGGCGACGTGGAGGTCAGCACCCCGCTGTCCGGGTCGAAGGAGGTGCTGCTGCCGTCCGGGAAGTCGGTGGTGAGCTTGCCGCCGTCGGCCTGGGTCTTCCCGCCGGTCGGGGTGGTGAGGGCGCCGCCCCCGGCGTTCAGTCCGCCGAGGTTGCCGAGGTTCTGGGTGACGGGGCCCAGGTCGGTCTGGCCCTGCCCGTCGCCGTTGATGTCCCCGAAGTCGCCCGGGCTCTCGGTGGTGACCGCGTTGTTCTGGTTCAGCAGGTCGTCGAGGCCGTCGAGGTTCTCGGTGGTGAGCGCGTCGGGGTCGTTGAGCCCTCCGAGGCTCTCCTGCACGGACTTGGCCTGCTCCTCGGCCTCGCGCTTGGCCTCTTCCTGCTCGCGCCGCTGCTCCTCGCGGAGTTCGTCCGCGTACTTCTTGTCCTCGTCGCGCTGCTGGTTCTGCTCGTTGCGCAGCTCCTCGGCCTCGCGCTTGGCCTCTTCCTGCTCCTTGCGCTGCTCCTCGCGGAGTTCGTCCGCGTACTTCTTGTCCTCGTCGCGCTGCTGGTTCTGCTCGTTGCGCAGCTCCTCGGCCTCGCGCTTGGCCTCTTCCTGCTCCTTGCGCTGCTCCTCGCGGAGTTCGTCCTGGTACTTCTTGTCCTCCTCGCGCTGCCGCTGCTGTTCGGCGCGCAGTTCCTCCTGGTACTTCTTGTCCTCCTCGCGCTGCCGCTGTTGTTCGGCGCGCAGCTCGTCCTGGTACTTCTTGTTCTCCTCGTTCTGCTTCTTGATCTCCTCCTTCTCCTTCTCCCGCTGCTTCTTCTCGTAGGCGTCCGAGGCCGTGCCGGTCGACTTCGGCTTGGGCACGTTGTCCGCGAAGTCCTCGCCGAGTTCGAGGAAGCGGTTGTTGAGGTCGGACTGCACCGTGGCCGCGGGTTTGCCCAGGTACTCGGCGACGCCCTGGCTCCAGACCTTGACCGCCTTGTCGCCGACCTTCGCCCAGTTGGCGATGTCGGTCAGGTCGCCGTACTCGGGGTGCACCTGCGCGAAGCCGCCCTGCGGGCTGTGCCGGACGGTGGTGGTGTAGCGGTTGCTGGTCGACGTGATCTTCGTCTTGGAGACGTTGTTGGCGTCGACCCACTGGGCCAGTTCGTCCAGGACGTAGCGCAGCACCTGATGCGGGTCGTAGTAGGGGGACTTGGCCCACGCGAGCCAGGCGTCCAGCAGCTTGCCGGCGGCGTCCTCCAGGTACTTGCGGCCGAGGGACAGGGCGCGCGAGTACACCGTGTTGCCGGTTCCGGTCTCGTCGCCGGTGCCGGCCTTGGAGTCGAAGGTCTCGATGTAGGCGTCGTAGTTCTCGCGGATCTTCGTCAGCAGGCTGCGGAAGACCTCCGCGGCCTCGCCCTTCCAGCTCGCGTCGTCCTTGCCGAAGCGGTCCTCCCAGTCCTTGAGGACGATCGCGTGGTCCCGGAAGAACTTGGCGGCGTAGTCGAAGGACTCACCCGTCCTGTTGAAGGAGTTCAGGTCCACCGCGTCGCTGCCGCCGACGCCCAGGTTGCTGAACCGGGCGTTCTGCGTGCCGCCCCTCAGCAGTTCGAGAAGCGCCGTCCGCGGCCCGTTCATGTACCGGGCCAGCGGGATGGTCGACATCTTGTCCTTGTTGTAGTCCGTGAACTCGTTGCCCTCACGGACTTGGGCGTCGTTGACGTTGTCGGCACCCGGACTGGCGAAGATGATCTCCTCGCCGGCCTTCACGCGGCCCTCGAACACGATCCGGGCCTGCATGATCTTGCTCTTCTTGCCGCCGTCGAAGAAGAAGATGTCGTAGTCCTCGCCGGTGTTGGTCAGGAACCCGGAGTCCTTGACCATCAGGCTGAGGCTGCGCTCCTTGATGTCCATCCGGAAGAGCTTGCCGCCGTGGTCGGAGCGGAGCGTGTCGAAGATGGTGTTGCGGTCCGGCACGGGATAGCCGGTGATGTGGGTGACCAGGGTGGCCCAGGTGTCACTCGACGGGTCGCCGGCGTTGTCGAACTTGTCGAGGTTGGTGCCGGAGTTGGGGTCGTAGCGATCGGCCACCGGGCGCCCTTTCTGGTCGGTTGTCGTCCGTGCCCGCGCACCGTGTCCTCGTACGGTCGCGCGGGCGTGTGTCTGTGAGGGGGCGCGCCGGTCGGCCGTGGCCACCGCCGGCACGTGCGGGGTCAGTCCTCTTCTTCCGCACTGCCGGCGGTGAGGGTGTCGACTTCCTCGAAGGTCTGCAGCAGCGTCTGCGCGTCGATCGCCCCGAGGTTCTTGTCCTTGGTCTTGTTGGCTTCCTCGATGGTGTCCGTGAGCGCTTCCTTCAGCTCCTTGAACAGCTCCATCTGGTCGCCGAGCAGCTTGTCGACGGCCTCGGCAGCCGTGCGGACGCCCTCGATCAGCTTGGGTCCCGAGACCAGCGGGTCGGTGACCATCTTGCCGATGCGCAGGAGCTGCTTGTTCTGGTCGAGGTTGTCCGGGGTGGTGTGTCCGTCGACGAGGTGGCCGAGGGGGCGGATGCTGGCGCCGTCGCCCTCCTCCCGGTGCTTCTTCGCGGCGGTGTGGACCGGCTGTACCTCGTTGTCCCGGAAGTTCTCCATCTGCTTGAGGTCGAAGTGCTTGACGTCGGCCTTTTCACCGGCCATTGGGACGATCTCCTGCTGCTAGGTGCCGGACGGGAGTACGGGACGGGGCGGCCCTGACGGGCGGACCGGGCGGTGCCGCGGCCGGTATCGCGGCCCTCGGCCGCGGCGGGCCGTACGGGGCCCGCCCCGGACCGCCCGCATGACGCCGCCATGCGGACGGTCCGGCGTTCCCCGTCGCCCGCGCGCGACGCCGGGCCCGGTCTCAGGACGGAGTGGCTACCGCGGGCGGACCGGCGGCCGATGGCTCAACGGGCGCGTACGTTGCCCCAGTTGTCGGCGCTCCTGCGCTCGTCGCGGGAGTGGTTGTCGTGGATGGTGCGGATCAGCTCGCCGTTGTCGCCGAGGAGCCGCGCCATGTTCTTGGTGGCGTTGTCCCACTCCGCCTGGACGACGCGGTACTGCTCCTGGTCCGCGCCCTCCCAGGTGCTGACGAGCGGCTTGAGCTCGTCCTCCAGGGTGTTGAGGGTGTTGATGATGACCTGGGTCTGGTCCATCAGTTCCTCGATGGCCTGCTGGACCTTGGGGTACTGCACGTCAATGATGCCGTCGGCCATGACGTCTCCTCTCGAAGGCCGGGCGCGGGGCCCGGGAAGCTCACGAAGTCCGGCCGCACCGAAGGGGGCCGGTACCGCGGGTGGTTCAGCTCAGTGCTTCGAAGACGCCCTGGCTGGTCTTGCTGTTGAGAACCTCGGTCAGGTCCTGGTTCTCCTTCGCCAGGCGGTTGGCGGAGGTCACGTTCTCCTGGAGCGCGTCGATCATCGTGCTGATCTGGACGACGACCTTCTGCGCCTCGGCGTTCCAGCTGCGGAAGAGCTTCAGCAGGGCCTGGCCCTCGTCGCCGCCGACGCCGGAACGCGCGGCGATCTCAGCGACGTTGTTCTGCGTTTTCTCGACCTGGTCGCGGGCCGTCTCCAGGGAGGAGACGCCCCCCAAGCCCTTGGCATAGTCCGCTTTCCTCGCGGCGCTGTCCGCCATGTCACGCTCCCTTCGTTCAGGCGCGCCTCAACGCACCGTTGCCTGCTGAGGCTAAAGAGAAAACAGGGTTCCGCGCAATGCGTGCAGGAAGGATGTGAGCAAGAGCCGGTCCGCCGGAATTCGCCCGCATGGCAACGGAGTTGTGCGTACGTTGCAGCGGGATGAACAGGCGGGCCCGGTCGCCGGGAGAAGCCGGGCGCGGACTGCCTGTGACGACTCGCGAAGCGGGCAGAAAGCGGGCACGCGAAGGGGCCGAACGGTCACGCAGAGGGCCGACGCGGCTTTGTGCGCGCAGCCGCGGGAATCCAGGAAGGCACTCCGTCCGAACAATTTGAGGTTGTTCTGAGCTTTCTCCGCGGTGACCGGCGTGATGACACACGACGGCACTGGCGAATTCACGCCATAGGGCGCCGATTTCGGCCTGACTCTTTCCCTGGCTCTCCTTCGCCCGTTCCTTTCCGGTGACCCGTATGCGTTTCTTGCCGGCATCGGTGCGCGCTGTCAGTTCGCGGAACCGGTGTCCGCCGCGGCCGCGTCGCCCGGCTTGTCCGGCTCCTCACCGCTCCCCGCCTTCCGCGAGCGGCCGGCGCCGCACTCCGGAGCCGTGACCCTGGGCTCCGTGGCGCCGGAGGCGGCGGCCGGGTCGAGGTCCGCGCCGGTGGGGAAGGCGGCGAGCAGCGGTGCCGGGACCGAGCCGATGTCCGAGGGCTCGTACCCGAGGGCCGCCAGCGACTCCTTGGCGGACACCCGGTACTTCACGCCGTTCTCCGCCACCAGGTAGGTGGTGGCGCCGTGTGCCGCGCCGCTCGCGTGCAGCGCCCGCACGAGGGCGCCGTGCCCGGGCCGTACGACCGTCGCGTCCGTCGGGACGCAGGCCGGTTCGAGCGGCTGCGAGGTGCCCTGGGACACCGCGACGGGGGCGAGCCGGGTCAGCGGGACCAGTACCGACCTGATCCGTACGCCGCCGTTGTCGCCGTCCACCTGTGCGCAGAGCGCCGTGCCCCGCTCCGTGGACTGCGGGAGGGGCGGCGCGTCCGGCAGTTCCGCGGAAGCGGCGTCACCGGCGTCCTTCGCCGCGTGCTCGCGCAGCGCGTCCGCACCGAGCGTACGCACCTGCGGCGACTGCCCCTCGTAGGCGTCCTTCTGGGTGGCCGGGTCGCCCAGGACGAGGGCGGCGCCGAGCCGGGTCAGCGGCACCAGGCCGTCCTTGCGCAGCAGGTGGTAGGTGCTGTCGCCGCCGGGCACGCTGATCTTGAACAGCTGGCCGGTCTTGCTGGCCTCGCCCCCGAGGACGGGGCCCTCCTCGCCGCGCCCGGGGACGACCGGCGGCTTCAGGACGGGGCCGGGGGCCAGCGCGTCGAGGAACGCGGCGGAGACCGGCATCGGCTTCCGGGAGCCGTAGCCGAGGGCGTTGCGGGCGTCGGAGTCACGGTCCAGCGGCAGCCGGCTCCCGCGCCACACCAGGTACTCCGCGCCGTCCGGCCCGCTCACGAGCACACCGCGGTCGCGGCCGATGGCGCGGGAGTCCAGGGACGTACCGGCCGCCACGGTCGTCGCGCCCGGCTTGCCCACCCCGCCGGTCGTCACGGCGCCGGAGGTGTCGGGCAGCGCCCCGTCCGGCCCGGTGACGCACATGTGCCAGGCCCCGTCGTCGAGTTGCCCGGGAGCGGGCACGACGTCCGGGGCGCCGGGGATGCCCACCGGGGCGCCCACCGGGACGCCCCGCAGCGAGGGGGTGCGTACGTCGGCGGTCGCCAGGTCGGAGCCGCCGATCAGCTTCGCCGAGGCGTAGTTGCGCACCGGGTGCAGTACGCCGTCGGTGCCCGTCCACAGGTACCGGGCGCCGGTGTCACGGTTGACCACCAGGTGCTCGCCGTCACGCCAGCCGTCGTTCCCGCCGGGGCGCAGCAGGCCGTAGACGGTGGCGCCCGCGCCGATCAGGACGGTGGCCAGGACCCCGAAGACCACACCGCGGGTGGTGCGCCCGAGCGGGCTCTCCGGGGCGTCCGGGTCGGCCATGAGCAGGCTCGAACTGAGTCTGCCCATCATGAACGTGTGGGCGTGTACCTGGTCTCTCTTGGACTGCACGGCCTCTCCTCAACTCCTTGTCGTGCCGCGGCGTACGGAGGGTGCGCTCAGCCGAACAGGCCGCGCAGCCAGCCGAAGAGCCCGGCCGCCCACAGCGCGACCGGCAGCAGCGCCACCGCCAGTCCGGTGTGGGCCAGTTCGGCCGCGCGGCCCCAGTACGGCAGCATCCGGCGGCCGGGCACCGTCCAGGCGGCGATCACGAGCGCGGCCGCGGCGGCGAGCAGCACCGCGAAGACCACCGCGCGTCCGTCGCCGTCGTGGTCCGCGGCCCAGGCGCGGGCGAGCAGCAGCAGCCCCCAGACGCCGGGCACGGCGAGGGTGAGCCGCTGCCCGATGTGCACGAGCCCGCGGGAGTGCAGGAGCAGCAGCAGGCTCAGTCCGAGCGCGGTCAGCACCTCGGGGAGGTTCGGCCGGTCGGTGAGGACGACCAGGGCGGCCGCGGCGATGACGCCGGTGGCGGCGAAGAGCGCGGTGACCCAGCGCCCGGCCAGTTCGGTGCGCTCGGCGACCTCGTCGCCCGCGTAGGGCTCGATGCCCTCCTGGAGCTGGGCGGCGGAGGACGGCAGGGAGGGCAGCCGCATGCCGGCCAGCTTGAAGGCGAAGGGTGCCACCGCTCCGGCGGCGAGCGCGACCACGGTCGCCACCAGGGCCGCCGAGGCCGGCACGCCGAGGCCGGAGTAGCCGATCAGGGCGCCGGCGACCGCGGTCGCCACCGAGACGACCGCGGTGGCGAAGAGGGCCGGGGCGCCGACGGCCGTGGCGGCGAGGGCGAGGACCGCGCCGCCCGCGCCGGCCGCACCCGCGGCGAGCAGCCGTGCGCCCGCGACCTGGGCGGCGTCCGGTCCGGTCAGGTCGCCGCCGGGCAGCAGCCAGCCGGCGAGGGCCAGGCAGGGCGCGACCAGCAGGGCGAGCGCGGTGGCGGACAGGCGGTCGCCGACCGCGCGGCTGGCCGAACCGGCGCCCGCTAGCAGCAGCAGCCCGGTGACGGCCGCGAAGGCGACCTGGAGGCGGCCGGAGCCGGTCGCACCGGGCCAGAGCACCAGGGCGAGCGCGGCGGCGACGGTGGCCGCCGCCGTGCCGACCAGGAGTCCGCGGGCCGCTCCGGGATGCCAGGTGTGCAGCTTGCGGCCCGCGGTGTCGGCTATCCCGTCGACCAGGTCGTCGAGCCGCGCCTCGGGCAGCGCCTCGGTGTGCGGGCGCAGGTAGAGCACGGCGCCGTCGGCGAGCCCGGCGCGGGCGAGGGTGGTCTCCTCGTCGAGCGGGGCGTCGCCGAGCTGCTGGAGCACCCAGCCTGCGTGGTCGAGGCCCGCCTCCTCGGCTTCCTCGCCGACGTAGCGCAGCAGCGTCGGGAGGAGATCGGCGACCGGCACGTCGGCGGGTACGGCCAGATCGACGGAGACGCTCGGCGCACGTACGGTCAGGCGGCACAGTTCGGCCACAGCGCTGTCGGTCATCAGCTGAACTCTCGTCTTCCGTGGGGGCTTTGGCACGAGGACTTCCCCGCGAGGGGCACCTGCGAAGAGTACGGAAGCCCGGCGCGGCGGCGAACGGGGGGTATGAAACAGGAGAGTTGTGTCCGCGCCGTCGGCGACCGTCTCTCCCGCATGGACAGGTCGCGTTCCGTGAATGCAGACTACTGCCTGCGCCCGCCGGATCGTGCTGCGGACCGGACTCGATGTCCGGTATGGAGTTGTCCTTCACGGGAGTTGACCGTCGCCGCCATCCGCTCGAAACATTCACCCCGGCGTTCACCGCATGACGCGCGGTCCGGAGAATGAGCCCGGTACGGTCTTTCCCGCTGCCGGGTGCGCCGGTATTCGGCGCGGGCCGGAAAGCCAGTGAAACCGGAGGTTTCGTTCCTTGAGTGTGGTGCTGTTTCGCCGGCCGGCCCGTAGACGCGGACCGGAGATGCCCGAGGGCCAATTGACCCTGCAGGAGCCACCGGTCCTCGCCGAGACGGTGCCCGACACCTCGGCGATATGGACCTATTTGCCGATGGCGCTCATGTCGGTGTCGATGATGCTGATGTTCCTGCGCCCCGGCGGCGGGAACGGCGTCTTCATGTATCTGGCGATGGGCGTCATGGCGCTCTCCGCCGGTGCGATGCTGCTGGGGCAGCTGATGCGCCGCTCCAGCGAGCGCAAGCAGCGACTGAAGGGCGAGCGCCGCGACTACCTCCGCTACCTGGCGCAGACCCGCAAGCGGGTCCGGTCCACCATCGTGGAGCAGCAGCGGGCGCTCGCCTGGCGCCACCCGGACCCCGCCTCGCTCCGCTCCCTGGCCCGCACCTCGCGGCTGTGGGAGCGCCGCCCGGCCGACGAGGACTTCGGCGAGGCCCGGCTCGCGGTCGGGGAGCAGCAGCTCGCGCTCACCCTTCAGCCGGTCTCCACCCGCCCGGTCGAGGACCTCGAACCGCTGTGCGCGCACGCCCTGCGCCGTTTCATCCGCGCCTACTCCACCGTCCCCGACCAGCCGCTCGGCCTGTACCTGCGTTCTTCGGCGCGGATCCTGCTGCGTCCTGAGGACACCGCCGCGCGGGCGCCGGCCGCACCGGGCGTCACACCGAACGGGGAGCCGGACGGAACCCGGACCCCGGGCGGCGCCCCGGCCCAGGACCCGACCGACGCCGTGCGTTCCCTGGTGCGCGCCGCGCTCGCCCAGCTCGCGGTGTTCCACGCGCCCGAGGAGCTGTGGCTCGCGATCTGCGTCAGCGACGAGCGCCGGCCCGACTGGGAATGGGTCAAGTGGCTGCCGCACGCGCTGCATCCACAGGAGGAGGACGGCGCGGGCCAGGTCCGGCGGATCACCGCCGACCTCACCGAGCTGGACGACCTGCTGGGCGCCGAGTTCGCCGAGCGTCCGGGCTTCGACCCGGACGGCCGTCCCGGCCGCGACGAGCCCTTCACCGTCGTCGTCCTGGACGGCGTCACCGTCCCCGAGGGCCATCGCTGGGAGGGGCACGGCTACCGCAACGCGGTCGTCCTCGACGTGTCCGGCGCGCTGCGCTGGCGGCCCGGACGCAACACGCTGCGGCTGACCGTCGGTCCCGAGCGGGTGAGCCTGGTGCGCACCGACCGCAGCCGCAAGGAGCGCTCCGTGCCGCTCGGCCGCCCGGACCGGCTCGGCCCGCTCGGTGCCGAGTCACTGGCCCGGCTGCTCACCTCGCGCCGGATCAGCCTGGGCACCGACATCGCCCAGCCGCTGGACGCCGACGTCGAACTGACCACGCTGCTCGGCATTCCCGACCTGCACCGGCACGATCCGGCCACGCTCTTCGCACGGCACACCGGCGCCGGGCGGCTGCGGGTCCCGGTGGCGGTCGGTGTGGACGGCCGCCCGGTGGAACTCGACATCAAGGAGTCCGCGCAGGGCGGCATGGGCCCGCACGGCATGCTCATCGGCGCCACCGGCTCCGGCAAGAGCGAGCTGCTGCGCACGCTCGTGCTCGGTCTCGCGCTGACCAACTCCTCCGAGACCCTGAACTTCGTCCTGGTCGACTTCAAGGGCGGCGCCACCTTCCTGGGCCTGGAGGAACTTCCGCACACGTCCGCCGTCATCACCAACCTCGCCGACGAGGTCGCGCTGGTGGAGCGCATGCAGGACGCCCTGCACGGTGAACTCATGCGCCGCCAGGAGCTGTTGCGCGCGGCGGGCAACTACACCTCCGCCCTGGAGTACGAACGCGCCCGTGCCGCGGGCGCCGACCTGACCCCGCTGCCCAGCCTCTTCGTGGTCGTCGACGAGTTCAGCGAACTCCTGTCCACACACCGGGAGTTCATGGACCTCTTCGTGATGATCGGCCGCCTCGGCCGCTCCCTCGGGGTGCACCTGCTGCTCGCCTCGCAGCGCCTGGACGAGGGCCGTATGCACCAGCTGGAGAGCCACCTCTCGTACCGCATCGGCCTGCGCACCTTCTCCGCCATGGAGAGCCGGGGCGTGCTCGGCGTGCCGGACGCCTACGAGCTCCCGGCGCAGCCCGGCAGCGGCTACCTGAAGTCGGGCGTGGAGTCGCTGACCCGGTTCCGTGCCGCGTACTCGTCCGGCACCTACCGCCGCCGTACCGGCGCGGTGGTGCAGGCGCGGGTGGCCAGTCAGGTGGTGCCGTGGACCAGCGGCTGGGTCGTGCCGCGCACGCTGGAGGCGGCCCCCGAGCCGGAACCGGAGAGCGAGGAGGACGAGGAGACGCTGCTGGCCGTCGCCCTGGACCGGCTGCGCGACTCGGGTCCCGCCGCCCATCAGGTGTGGCTGCCGCCGCTGGACGAGCCGTCGCCGCTGGACGCGCTGCTGCCCGGGGGCCTCACCGTCGACCCCGAGCGCGGCCTGACCGCCGCGGGCTGGGGCGGCACCGGGAAGCTGCGCGTACCGGTGGGCCTGGTGGACAAGCCGTTCGAGCAGCGCCGCGACCCGCTGGTGGTGGACCTGTCCGGGGCCGGCGGTCACGTCGCCATCGCGGGCGGCTCGCAGAGCGGCAAGTCCACGCTCGCCCGCACCCTCATCGGCGCCCTCGCCCTCACCCACACACCGGCCGAAATACAGTTCTACTGCCTCGACTTCGGCGGCGGCGGTCTCTCGCAGCTCGCCGCGCTGCCGCACGTCGGCGGGGTCGCGGCGCGGCTCAATCCGGAGCGGGTGCACCGCGCCGTCGCCGAGGTCATGACGCTGCTCGCCCGGCGCGAGCAGTTCTTCGTGGACCACACGATCGACTCGATGCAGTCCTACCGCCGCCGCCGGGCCGCCGGGGAGTTCCCCGACGAGCCGTTCGGCGACGTGTTCATGGTGGTCGACGGCTGGTCCACGGTCCGCCAGGACTACGACGACCTGATACCGAAGTTCAACGAACTCGCGGCGCGCGGCCTCAACTACGGCATCCACCTGCTCATCACCACCACCCGCTGGGTGGAGCTGTCGGCGCAGGTCCGCGACCAGTCGGCCACCCGCCTCGAACTGCGGATGGGTGACCCGATGGACTCCGAGATCGACACCCGCAAGGCCCGTTCGGTGCCCCGCAGCGGCGGTCGCGGCATCACGTCCGACACCAAGATGCACTTCCTCGCCGGTCTGCCGAGGCTGGACGGCAGCGGTTCCCTCGACGACCTCGGCGAAGGGGTCACCCACCTGGTCGCGGAGATCGCCCGGCACTGGCCCGGCGCGCCGGCCCCGCAGGTCCGGATGCTGCCGCACCGGCTGCCGGCCGCCGAACTCCCCGCGCCCGAGTCCACCGAGGGCGGCGGCATGCGCCTGGCCCTGGGCATCGACCAGGACGCCCTGGAACCGGTCTGGCACGACTTCAGCCGCACCCCGCACCTGATCGTGGTCGGCGACACGGAGAGCGGCAAGACCAACCTGCTGCGCAACATCACCGCGGGCATCACCTCGCGCTACTCCCCCGCCGAGGCGAAGATCATCGTGGTGGACTACCGCCGCACCCTGGTGGACACCGTGCCCGAGGAGTACCGCATCGGGCACGTGATCTCCCTGGACAACCTCAAGGAGACCATCGAGGGCGCGGCCCGGGCCATGAAGACGCGTGTCCCGGGCGCCGACATCGCGCCCAGCCGCATGCGCACGTGCGACTGGTGGACGGGACCCCGGCTGTTCATCCTCGTCGACGACTACGACATGGTCTCCGGCAGCTCGTTCCAGAGCCCCATGGAGCCGCTGTTCGAGTACCTGACGCTCGGCTTCGAGATGGGTCTGCACCTGGTCGTCGCCCGCAGCGCCATGGGTGCGGGGCGCGGCCTCAGCGACGGCCTGATCCGCCGCCTCGACGAGGCCAACAACCCGGCCGTGCTGCTCTCCTGCCCGCCGACGGAGGGCCGCCTGTTCGGCAACGCGAAGCCCAGGAACCTTCCCCCGGGCCGCGCCCTGCACATCGCGCGCCGCCGCGCGAGGCTGATGCAGACGGCACTGGTACCGGAGTCCGCCACCGACTGACGGGCCCCGGGCACGACGGAAGCGGGGGCCGCCCGGGACGGCCCCCGCTTCCGTTGGCGTACGACTCGCGATTCCGTTCGTGTACGCCTCGCGAGGACCGGCCCGTGAACGCCTCAGCCGTACCAGGGCGCCGCAAGGGACGTCGGGCTCTCGCTGCGGTGCCTGTGTCTCAGCCGCTCATGCCAGTTGGTGGGCAGAGCAACGGTGAGAATCCGCAGGCACCTTGAGCGGCTGCCGCGCGATTGAGGTGCCGGCTGTCCGGAAAGGCGACCGAACCGGTGGGAACCGAGCTGCCACTCGGCTGGGGTGGAACCGCTGTGCTCCCGGATCACCGGGCCCAGAATGACCCGCATGACGACGACACGGGTGATCACACAGCGGACCATCGGCGGCTCCGACGTACTGGAACTCGCCGAGACACCCCTCCCTTCGCCGGGCCCGGGCGAGGTCCTGGTCCGGGTACGGGCCGCCGGCATGAACCCCGCGGACTGGAAGGTCCGCATCGGCAAGGTGGACTTCTTCGGCCCGCCGCCGTTCGTGCTCGGCCACGAGTACAGCGGCACCGTGGAGGCCGTCGGCGAGGGCGCCACCCGCTTCTCGGTGGGCGAGGACGTCTACGGCTGGACCCTCCCGCCACACGGCAGTCACGCCGACCACGTGGTGGTCCCCGAGGACCGGATCGCGCCCAAGCCGCGCACCCTCGACCACGTCGGCGCCGCCGCCCTGCCGATCTCCGGCTTCACCGCCTACCAGGCCCTGGTCACCCTCTCCGACGTACAGCCCGGCGGACGAGTCCTGATCCACGGCGCGGCCGGCGGGGTCGGCCACCTCGGCGTACAGATCGCCAAGGCCCGGGGCGCGTACGTCATCGGCACGGCCCGCGCCGCCAAGCACGACCACCTGCGCGGACTCGGCGCCGACGAGCTGATCGACTACACGGTGCAGGACTTCGGGGCGCTGCGCGGCATCGACGTGGTGCTGGACACCGTCAGCAACGATTACGGCCCGCGCTCGCTGCCCACCCTGGAGCCGGGCGGCGTCCTGGTCGACGTCGTCGGCGTCGGCGTGGACCGTACCGAGGTGACGGCCCGCGCCGCCGAACTCGGTATCCGGTTCGTGGAGTTCTCCCTGGAGCCCACCCCGGCCGTGCTGACCGCCTTCGCCGCATTCGTCGACACCCACGGCGTACGCCCCACGGTCTCCGAGACCTTCCCGCTCACCGAGTGCGCGAAGGCCCACGACCTCAGCCAGACCGGCCGGGTACAGGGCAAGATCGTCCTCGTGCCTTAGTACACCAGGGAGTCGGCAACAGGGTTCAGTCCTCCTCCGTCGCGCCCGCCGTCGCCGTCGCGCCCGCGCCCGCCTCCGCCGGGCGCCAGCCCCGCGCCCGGGCCCTGGGGACGGCGTAGGCCGCCCACAGCAGGGCCAGGACGCCGCCGGTGCCGGCGAGGACGAAGAGCGTGGCGCGGTCCGTGGCACGGTCGGCGGACGAGGTGTCGCGGACGCTGAGGGGAACCGCGGTCCGCCCTGAGCCGGTGGCTCCGCCCGCGCCGCCGAGGACCGTGGTGACGGCCGCGTAGGGGTCGAGCTGGGGGATGTCGGCGGGATACGCGGTCGCGGTCAGGCGGCGCGCCACGGCGGCGGGCGAGTCGCCGGGGCGGGCGGCACGCACCGCGGCGGCGGCCCCGGCGGCGTAGGCCGTGGCGACCGAGGCGCCGGCGCCGAGGTAGTGGCCGTCACCGCGCGGGCCGCCGGAGACGACCCCCGCGCCCGGCGCGGCCAAGTCGATCCCGCTCGTGGGCAGCGCGTTCTCCGGGCGTCCGCCGCCGGGGAGCATGTCGGCGACCGACAGGACGCCGGGCTCGCCGGCCGGCCAGTAGGTGCGGGCCGGGATCTCGTCGGTGCCGCTCCGCGGCGGGTCCGGGGTGGCCGCGGCCACCACCACCGCGCCAGCCTCCCGGGCCTCGGCCACCGCCCGGCTCAACTCGGCGTCACGGCGCGGCAGGGCCACCGCGACCGCGATCACCCCGGCCTCCGCCTCGGTCGCCTCGCGCACCGCCGCCGTGACCAGGGCCGCGCTGGCCCGGCCGCGGGTGTCGGTGCCGCGCAGGGCGAGGATCTCCGCGCCCGGGGCGACCCCGGTCAGCGGCGCGTCACCCTCGCCGGTGCCCGCGACGAGCCCGGCCAGGAAGGTGCCGTGCCCGACGCAGTCCTCGGCGGCGGCGCCGGGGGCGGTGACCCGGCCGTCCAGTCCGGCGGCGTCCGGATCGACGCCCGTGTCGATCAGGGCGACGGTCACCCCCGCACCGGTGCTGTAGCCGTGCAGCCGGTCCAGGTCGAGGCGCTGGCGCGACCAGTCCTGCTTCCTGGCCTTCTCACGGGAGGCGGGCGTGCAGTCCTGCGCCCCGGAGCCGGCGGCGAGCGCCGAGGGCATGCCGGGCAGTTCCTGGCCCTTCTTCCCGTCGGCCGACGGGGGCCGGGACGGGAGCGCCGGGGAGGGCCCGGCCGCGGGCAGCACCAGCGCGGCGGCGAGGCCCGTGCAGGACAGCAGGCGGGCGACCCCGCGGGTGGACGTTCTCACCGGGGGGCCACCTTCGGTGCCGCGGACACGATGTCCTCGGGGAGCAGGATGCGCAGGTCGTCGAGCGTGGGCGCGGCCAGTGAACTGAGCCGCCCAGCCTGGCGGGTGACCATCGACTCGACCACCTGGCGGGCCAGCCGGGCGTTGCCGAAGGAGCGGTCCCGGGGCAGCGAGTCGAAGTACTCCTTGAGCAGCGGGCCGGTGCCGGGTCCGCACTCGTAGCCCATGCCCGCCGCCTGGGCGCGGACGATGGTGACGAGTTCCTCGGAGGAGTAGTCGGCGAAGCCGATCCGGCGCGGGAAGCGGGAGGACAGGCCCGGGTTGGAGGCGAGGAAACGCTCCATCTCGTCGGTGTAGCCGGCGACGATGACGACCACTTCGTCGCGGTGGTCCTCCATCAGCTTCAGCAGGGTGTCCACCGCCTCCTGCCCGAAGTCGGCGCCGCCGCCGCGCGGGGTGAGGGTGTACGCCTCGTCGATGAACAGGACGCCGCCGCGGGCCCGTTCGAAGACCTCGCGGGTGAGCTGGGCGGTGTGGCCGATGTAGCGGCCGACCAGGTCCGCGCGGGCCGCCTCGACCAACTGCCCCCGGTCCAGGATGCCGAGCTGGCTCAGGATCTCCCCGTACAGCCGCGCGACGGTGGTCTTGCCGGTGCCGGGCGGCCCGGTGAAGACCAGGTGGTTGCTCAGCGAGGGCACCGGCAGGCCGGCGGCGGCGCGGTGGCGGGCGGTGGTGATGAGGTTGACCAGGTCCGCGACCTCGCGCTTCACCTCGGCCAGGCCGATCATGTCGCCGAGACGGGTCAGCGGGTCGTCGGCCGGAGCGGTGGTCTGCGTCGCCTGCGCCGCCGCGGTGGCGGAGACGTCCTCCGGCAGCAGCAGCCGCAGATCGTGCTCACCGACCTGCGGCAGCGAGGCGAGCCGGACCGCCTGCCGGTCCACCATCTCCTCGAACACCCCGCGTGCGGCACGGCCGTTGCCGAACCCGCTGTCGCGCGGCATCGCCTCGAAGTGCGCGGCCAGCGCGGCCGCGGTGCCCTCGCCCAGCTCGTACTGGTGCTGGGCGCACATGTTCTCCATGATCGCGACCAGTTCGGGCACCGAGTAGTTCTCGAACTCCACGGTCCGCGAGAAGCGGGACGCCAGACCGGGGTTGGAGCCCAGGAACGACTCCATCTCACGGGAGTACCCGGCCGCGACCACCACCACGTCGTCGCGGTGGTCCTCCATCAGCTTCAGCAGGGTGTCCACGGCCTCGCGGCCGAAGTCGGCGCCGCCGTTGCCGCTGTCCGAGGCGAGGGTGTACGCCTCGTCGATGAACAGCACACCGCCGAGCGCTCGTTGAAAGGTCTCGGTCGTCTTGATGGCCGTGCCGCCGACGACCTGCGCGACGAGGTCGGCGCGGGAGACCTCGACGAGGTGTCCGCTGCGCAGCGAACCCAGTTCGGCGAGGATCGCCCCGTACAGGCGGGCCACCGTCGTCTTTCCGGTGCCGGGCGGACCGGCGAAGATCAGGTGCCGGCTCATCGGCGGTGCGGACATGCCGAGTTGCTCGCGGCGCTGGGCGAGCTGGGTCAGGTTGACCAGGGTGCGCACCTGCTGCTTGACGTTCTCCAGGCCGATCAGCGCGTTGAGGGCGCCGAGCGGGCCGTCGGCGCGGTCCGGCGGGGGCGCGTCCGCGGCGCCGGACCCGGCCGGGTCGGTGTTCTCGGCGCTGCCGGAACCCCAGGCGTCCCGCTTGCCGTTGCCGGTGCTGTTGAGGCCGTCCACGGCCAGCCGGTCGCCGGGCGCGGTCTGCACCAGGCCGCCGCCCTCGTTCTCCCGGGCGAGGCAGTTGACCAGGGAGACCGGCGCGGTGGATTCCACCCGGAAGCCGTCCTGGGCGCCACCCGAGACCTCGCAGCCGCTGAGCGAGGCGAGCGCGCCCTCACGGAGCAGGAACCCGTGCCCCCGCGCGGCGTGCACGGAGGTGCGGTTGGCGGTCAGTTCACCGCCGGCCGCGACGACCACACCGTCCTCGCCGGATATCTCGACGCGGAAGTCGCGCACGGTGACGTTGCCGCCGTCCTCCACGACCAGTCCGCTGGTGGCCGTGTCGGAGACGCCGCCCCCGGCCAGGTAGAGCGTGCTGCCGGCAGCCACGCGCACCCCGGCGCCCGTCGGCCGGACGACCTCGCAGTCCTCGACCCGGCCGCGGGCGTCCTTGGCGGCCGAGATGCCGTCACCGGCGGGCTCCACCAGGCGGGCCCGGCGCAGCAGCGGGTTGGCGCCGCCGCGCACCGCGACGGCGGGCGAGCCGCCGATCACTTCGAGGCGGTCCAGCTCCGCCGCCGAGTCCTCCTCCAGGAGGAGTCCCGTCTGCTCGCAGTCGCGGACCGTCAGGCCGGTCAGGGCCGGGGAGGCGGCCCCGGCGACCCGCAGCGCCGCCCCCTGCGCGCCGTCCACCCAGCAGTCCTCGAAGGTGCCGCGCGCCCGGTCGGTGACCAGCACGCCGTGTCCGCGGGTGCGCGAGACGCGGCAGCGGCGCAGCACCGGGTCGGTGCCCCGGGCGAGGGTGATCCCGTTCCCGGACGCCCCGGTCACGCGGACGTCCTCCAGCGTCGTACGGCCCGTGCTGCTGAGGTGCACGCCGGTGCTGGTGTCGTGCACGACGGTGCGGACCACGGAGAGCGAGGAGTTCGCCTCCAGGGCGATGGAGGGCTTGTCGGTGGAGGAGATGTCGCAGTCCTCGACCGTGCCGCGGGAGTCGTCGTTGGCGAGCAGCCCGTTGCCCCGGGCGTCGCGCACCGTGCAGCCCCGGACGCGCGCCTCGCCCTGCTCCGCGAGGACCAGGCCGCTGGTGCCCAGGTGCTCGAAGGTGCAGGACTCCACGGTGGTGGGCGTGGTCGAGGTGACCACGATGCCGGCTCCCTGCGCGTTGCTGATCCGGCACTCCCGCAGCGCGAGCGAGCCCGTTCCGCCGGCCAGCAGCGCGGTCCAGGCGGCTCCGACGATCTCGCAGCCGTCGAGCGCGGCCTGTCCGCGCCGCACGTCCACGGCCGGCAGTTCGGCGTCGCCGCCGCGCAGCGTCAGTTCGGAGAGCATCACGGCGTCGGCGCGCAGCGCGATCACGCTGCCCGAGCGCGGCCGGATCTCGACCGTTCCCCGCCCTTCGGCGGCGGTGAGGGTGACCCTGGTGTTGATCACCAGGTTCTCCGCGTACGTGCCGGGCCGGACGCTGATGAGTGCGCCGGTCCGGGCAGCCGCGAGTGCCTCACCGATCGTCCGGTAGCGGTCCCGGTCTCCCGGGCCGACCGACAGTACCTGGCGCGCCACGCACCGACCTCCTTGCCACGGGGGCGTCTTCAGTGAACGTCCCCCTTCTCGGGGGCGTGTGCCGGCGAGCCGACGGTGCCATCATGCCCCGCCCGCGAGACGGAGGGACATCGGGAGTGCGGTCCCGCCCGGCGGGCGTGCGGTCACGCGCTCCACTTCTGGTTGTCGGTCCCGGCGCAGCTCCACAGCTGGAGCCGCGCCCCGTTCCCCCTGTCGTTGTCCTTGATGTCGACGCACTTGCCGACGACGGTGTTGACCAGGTCGTGGCTGGCGTTGAGGACGAACTTCTGGGCGTTGTTGTCGCTGCACCAGGCGATCTGGATGGGCGTGCCGTCGTTGTAGTCGGCGCCGGCCACGTCCAGGCAGAGGCCCCCCTTGGTCCGGACGGTGCCGTCGGACGCGAACTGCCACTTCTGCGCGGCGCTGCCGTTGCAGTCCCACACGACGAGCTGCTTGCCGTCCGAGAAGTCGCCGTCCGGTACGTCGACGCAGCGGCCAGAGAGGTGGCTGTGCAGCGAGACGGGTGCCCCGAGGGTGACGCCCGAACCGGCTTTCGCCGGCTGGTCGTCGCCGCTGTCGGCGCCGGTCCCGCCGTCCCGCTTCGTCGGCTGTTCCTTCTCGGCGGTGCCCTTCGCGCCGGTTCGCTCCGGGGCCTTCGCGGCGGCGGACGCGGACCCCTTCTTCTCCGGCTTCTTCCGCTTGTCGCCGGAGTCCTTGGCGTCGGCGCCCGGGGAACGGGTGCTGGGTGTGGCGGCCGCGAACTCGCCCGGCGCCTCCTGGGCGTCGCCGCCGAGGACGGTTCCGGCCGACGCGGGCCCCTTGCGGTCCTTGTCGTCGTTGCCGCCGAGCATCAGCAGGGGCACCGACACGAGCAGCGCGCCCGCGACGGCCGCTCCCGCCAGCACCGCCCTGCCGGGCCGCCCCACCGGCCGGGCCTCCTGCTCCGGCCGGTCGATCGCGGTCGCGGTCATCGTCCGTACGAGCGCGGGCAGCCGGCTCTTGGCCGCCGCGGCGGCACCGGGATCGCTCTCGGCGTCGGGCTCCGCGGCCCGGCCCGGGACGGCCGCCCCCTCGGCCTCACCGGTCTCCGTACGGGCACCGGGTTCCGCTGCGGCCGTCGTGACTCCCGAAGCCGGGTCGCCTGCGACGGTGTTCGCGGTGGACGTGCCTGTGCCACCTTCGCCGGTGTACGCGCCGGACGTACCGGTCCCGCCTTCGCCGGTGTTCGCGGCGAACGTACCGATGCCACCTTCATCGGTGTTCGCGGCGGACGTGCCGGTGCCGCCTTCGCTTTCGGCGGCGGCCGTCGTCTCGGCCGGCTCGGAGTCGGGCTCGGGTTCACCGGTCCGCGTGGGGGCCGTGCCGCCCTCGGCGCCCGCCGCGACCGGGGTCTCCTCCGGCTCGGAGCCCGGCGCGGGCACCCCGGTGGCGGCGGTGGTCACGGCCGGCTCCTCGCCGTCCGCCGCGGACGCGGCACGCGGGGAGGTGGGGGGTTGCTGGGCCGAACGTGTCACGTGGTCCTCCCGGTGGCGTGGGGCCAGGGTCGAGCGGGGTCGTCGTCGGGGGATGAGACCGCGGGGCCGGCCGGGGCCCCGGTGCCGGCCGCGCCGTCGTCGCTCCCGGCGTCGACGGCTCCGGTCGCGGGTGCTGGTTCTGGTGCTGGTGCTGGTGCTGGTGCAACTCCCGCCGCCCGTACGGGGTCGAGCAGGCTGTCCGCCGGTACGAGCAGGGGCGCCGCGGCCCCGGGGTTGGCGAGCAAGTGGGTGCCGGAACCGCTCAGTGAACGGGCCAGGTCCCCGGCCGGCAGCGTGCCGTGCCGAAGTGCCGGGGACATGAACGCGTGGACCGGTGAGGTGAACAACAGCACCACCGGCGTGCCGTCTTGGCCTGCCGCCGTGAGCGGGCGGCCGTCCGCCCCGCTCACCACGGTGACCTCGGCGTCCGCGAGCGCCGCGATCGCCTCGTCCACCGAGCCGTAGCCGGTGGCGGCGCGCTGGGCCGCCGCGTCCACGGGGTCGGTGGGTTCGGGCCAGCCGAGGACGCGCGCCGAGGGCCGGTAGGCGGGGTTGGCCCGGTAGTCGCCCACGCCGCCGCTCTCGTCCGACTGCCACTCCCCCACCACGGCCCACTCCGGCGGGGTCCGCTCCTCGGTCCACTCCGGGTCGACGACGCCGATCCAGTGCCCCGGTGCCCGGCGGGCGGCGTCCCACACGGCCTCGGGTATCTCGGGAGCGTCGGCGCTCCCGCCCGGCTCGGGGGCCTCGGCCACGAGTGGCTCGGGGGCGGTGGGGCCGGCCGCGTCGGGCACCGCGGACGGGGCGTCATGCCTGCCCTCTTGCCGGTCTCCGGGCCGCATCTTCACCTGAACTCTTCGGTCCGTACGGGGTTTTGGGTGCCGCGCCGGAGGCGCGCACGCCGACACTGATCAGATCGGGGAGCCAACAGGATGCCACACACGCCCCTTCCGTATGCGCCAAGGAAGGGCCCGTATGGGGTCTCTCACGTGCCCGTTTCCTGCCCGTTCGGAGAACTTTCCGGGAGCAGTGAGGCGTGGGGGGACAAAGCGGCGTGGCCTTCGGGACGGCCGGTGCTGCTGTCGCCCTTGTGACGGGCTAAGTTGGGTACGCCAGCGGGCCCGTCGAACATGCACGCGCCTTCCGCCCGGACGTCCAAGCCAGGTCCGTACGGGGGGACTTCGCGGTTCGGAGGGCCTCGGACCGGCCGCGGCCGCCACCGTGGACGGACCGGCGCGCCCGGCGAAGACCGGACCGGGCCGAACCGGCGCAGCCCGACGCGCACGTGACCGATGCCCGCCGAGCGAACCGGTGTTCACCGGCCCGCCCGCCGCGCGGGTCCGTGCCCGCCACCGACAGCTCCGCCACCGAGGAGGAGTACCGCATGTCCCCCACGCCCCAGACCCCCGGCGCGAACGCGGAGGCGGCCGCCGCCCGCGCGGCGGAGGCAGGGTCCCCGCCCCCGTCCCCGGCGCCGGACGAGCAGGCCCCGAGCGTGGCCGCCGCCCCCGAGGCGGAGTCCGGAAGCACCCCGGAGACCGAGGGGACCGCCACCGGGCCCGCGTCCCCGGCCGCCCCCGCACCGTCGGGCACCCCGGCCGCCGCCGAGCCCGCCGAGGAGCCCGACGAGGGTGCCGCCACGGCGGTGGCCGTCGCGGCGACGCCGCCGGACGTCACGTCCGAGACCGGTGTCGGCACCGGGCGCCCCCGCAAGCCGGTCCTGGCGGGTGCGGCGATCGCCGGCGCCGTCCTGGTGGCCATCCCGCTGCTGCTGGCGGGCAGCGCGGACGACGAGCGTCCCGGCTCGGCCAAGGGGCTGGCCGCGGGCTCCGACACCGTCCTGAACGCCAGCTCCGCGCCCGCCGCGCTCGACGACTACGTGGCGGAGAAGCCCAGCGTGTCACCGAGCCGCAAGAAGCCGAAGAAGAGCGAGGCCCCGAAGGCCGCCGTCGCTCCGCCGGCGCCCTCGCCGTCGGTGAAGCCGAGCAAGTCACCCGAGAAGAAGCCGAAGGCGGAGACCAAGCCCAAGGCGGACCCGAAGCCGAACTGGGGCACCAGGACCGTCTATGCGACCAGCGTCCTGCGGGTCGGGCAGTCCTGGTCCACCAACCGCATCCGCATGATCATGCAGACCGACGGCAACCTGGTCGTCTACAACGAGCACAACAAGGCGATCTGGGCGTCCATGACCTTCGGGTCCGACCACCGGGCGATCTTCCAGCAGGACGGCAACCTCGTCATCCACAACGGCGACGACCGTCCCATCTGGGCCTCCCGCAGCCACGGCCACGAGAACGCCCAGCTCGTCCTGCGCGCGGACGGCAAGGTGGTGATCCTGCACAACGGCGGGGTGGTCTGGTCGACCTGACGCGGTGCCGGGTCCGGTCGCCGGCCTCGGCCACGCGCAGCACACCGCGCGGACCGCGAGACGACCACCGGACCCGCCTGCCCGCCGTGCCTCCACGCCGGGGCCCGCGAAGGCCACCGCGTGAACGTGTCCCGCGGCGGCGAGGAGGAGCGTTGAACACCCGACGCCGCACCCACCTCGTCGCGGTCCTCGTGACCGGCGGCCTCCTCGCCTCCTGCACCGGATCGGACGGGGACGACCACCGCGCGGCCGAGGGACGCGACCGGCACTGGGACAAGGAAGCGGGCGCGGCCGAGGCTTCCGCGTTCATGCGTGGGGCGGTGCCCGAGGACGCCACCGGGACCGGGGGCGCCGTCCGGATCAATCCGCAGCAGGACGTCCACCCGCTCTCCTTCGTCACCAGCGGCAGAAAGGGCGAGCGCATCGCGGCCGATCTGGGCTCCTGACAGTCCCTGTAGGTGAGGACGAAGGACGTCGCCCCGCAAGGGCGGCGTTCCGGCCATCTCGGGCTGACCGAACCCCAGGCCCTGGACCGTCCCCGCTGGGCCGGGGTCCGCCCTCCGTGCGTGGGGGACGAGCGCGGCGGAGGTGTGCAGTGGATCGACGTCTACGTCGAGACGCTGGACGGCGGCCGGGCGGGGGTCCACCTCCAGGCGTTCTGAGCCGCCCTTCAACTCCTCGCGCCGCCAGGCCTGTTCCCGGGACCCTTCGCTTCACCTCTTGACGTGTCTGGTTCAGACCTTTAGGTTCACCGATCACCAAGCCTCCACGAATGCGCTCGATGTTCATGTACGTGAACTCCATGTACATGAACTCCCCCACCGTCAGCCACCAGTGAAGGGCCGTGATCCCTATGGCCGGACGTTCCCGCGCGCGCTCGACCGCGCTCCGTGTCACCCTCTCGACAGCAGCCCTGACCCTGTCGGCAGGCGCTCTCACCGTGTCGCCCGCGGCAGCCGCGACCGGCACCGTCACCGGGCTCGGCGGCAAGTGCCTCGACGTCGCCGGGGCAAGTACCGCCAACGGCACCGCCGTTCAGATCTACGACTGCAACGGCACGACCGCCCAGCAGTGGACGGTGGGCTCCGACCAGACGATCCGGGCGCTGGGCAAGTGCCTCGACATCACCGGCAACTCCACGGCCGACGGGGCCAAGTTGCAACTGTGGGACTGCACGGGCGGCGCCAACCAGAGGTGGACGGTCACCGCGGCCCGCGACATCGTCAACCCGCAGGCCGACAAGTGCCTGGACGTCACCGGCAACACCTCGGCCAACGGCACCCCCGTGCAGCTGTGGAGCTGTACTGGCGCCGCCAACCAGAAGTGGACCGCGCCCGCCGCCGGCGGTGGCGGCACGACCCCCTCCGCACCGATGGCCGTCGCCCCGTACCTCTACAACGGCTGGGGAAGCCCGCCCAACCCGGCCACCGTCATGAACGCCACCGGGGTCAAGTGGTTCACGCTGGCCTTCGTCCTCAGCAACGGCTACTGCAACCCGCAGTGGGACGGCGGCCGCCCGCTGACCGGCGGCGTCGACCAGCAGACCGTCAACACCGTGCGGGCGAACGGCGGCGACGTCATCCCGTCCTTCGGCGGCTACAGCGGCAACAAGCTGGAGAGCTCCTGCTCCAGCGCCGGCGAACTCGCTTCCGCCTACCAGAAGGTCATCGACACCTACGGGCTGAAGGCCATCGACATCGACCTGGAGGCCGACGCCTACAGCAACGGCACCGTCCAGCAGCGGACCGTGGACGCGCTCAAGACCGTCAAGGCCAGAAACCCCGGCATCAAGGTGTACGTCACCATCGGCACCGGCCAGAGCGGTCCCGACACGAGCCTGATCAAGCGGGCCGCCGCCTCCGGCCTGACCGTCGACAGCTGGACCATCATGCCGTTCGACTTCGGCGGCGCCGGCCAGAACATGGGGACGCTCACCCTGCGGGCCGCCGAGGGCCTCAAATCAGCGCTCAAGAGCGCGTACGGCTACAGCGACGACCAGGCCTACCGCGGCATGGGCATCTCGTCCATGAACGGCATCACCGACGTCAACGAGACCGTCACCCCCGCCGACTTCCAGACGATCCTCGGCTACGCGCAGCAGCACCACCTGGCCCGCCTGACCTTCTGGTCAGCCAACCGCGACCGGCCCTGCCCCGGCGCCTACCCGAACGACGACACCTGCTCGGGCGTGGCCCAGACCCCGTGGCAGTTCACGAGCATCTTCGCCAAGTACACCGGCTGAGCGCACGGTTCACGCTCCCCACCCCCCCACCTCACAGGAGTAGCCGTGCCCAGATCGACGCGAGAACCCGGCCACCGCCGGACATCAGGACTGATCGGCGTCTGCGCCCTCGTGGCTGCCACCGCGACCGGAGTGGCGCCCGCCGCACCGGCCCGGGCCACCACCGCTGCTACTACCGCCGCGATGCCCATGGTGAGTCACCCGTGAGCCGCACCGAAGGGACCGATGCCCCGATGTCCGCGACCGGATCCGTACCGGCCCGCGCCGCACTGCGCGTGCTGCTCCTGCTGGCCACCCTCCTCGGCCTGGCGGTGACACCCGTCCACGCGGCTCCCGCCGCTCCCGCGGCGACACCCTTCAAGGTGCTGGCGCTCTACAGCGGCACCTACGACGCGGCGCACATCGACTTCGTCAAGGAGGCGAACGACTGGTTCCCGCGCCAGGCGGCGGCGAACGGCTTCACCTACACGCCCAGCACCGACTGGAACCTGCTGAGCAACGGCGGCGTGAACGCCTACCAGGTCGTCCTGTTCCTCGACGACGCGCCGGGGACCGCGGCCCAACGGGCCGGTTTCGAGCAGTACATGCGAGGTGGCGGCGCCTGGATGGGCTTCCACGTGGCCGCGTTCACGACCGACGCCGCCGCCTGGCCCTGGTATCACAACCAGTTCCTCGGCAGCGGCGACTTCAAGTCCAACACCTGGGGCCCGACCAGCGCGAAGCTCAAGGTCGAGAACGGCACCCACGCCGCCACCAGGAACCTGCCGGCCGGCTTCACCTCGTCGGTCAGCGAGTGGTACAGCTGGACCAACGACCTGCGGCAGAACCCGGACATCAAGGTCCTGGCCTCCGTCGACCCCGGCAGCTTCCCCCTGGGCACCGACCCCGACCAGTCCTGGTACAGCGGCTACTACCCGATCCTGTGGACCAACGCCCGCTACCGGATGCTGTACGCGAACTTCGGGCACAACGCGATGAACTACGCGACCAACACGCGTCTGTCCTCGACGTTCGCGAGCGAGACCCAGAACCGGTTCCTGCTGGACGGGCTGAAGTGGCTCGGCGGCGCCGACCCGGCGACGCCCCCGGCGGACGGCATCTCCGAGACCACCTGGTACTCCCTGACGAACCAGGCCAACGGCACCTGTGTGGACACCCGTTCCGCCGCCACGGCGAACGGCACCGCCGTCCAGCAGTACACCTGCAACGGCACGCAGGCGCAGCAGTTCCAGTTCCGTACCACGGACAGCGGCTACACGCGGATCGCCGTCCGGGGCAACCCGCAGCAGGTGATCGACGTGGTCGACCGCTCCACGGCGGACAACGCGCCTCTCCAGCTCTGGAGTTGGTCCAGCGGGACGAACCAGCAGTGGCGTCCCGTGAAGGAGAGCAGCGGGCGGTACCACTTCGTCGCCCGGCACAGCGGCAAGTGCCTGAGCGCGGCCTCGACCGCGGCGAACAGCGTCCAGCTGACCCAGCGGACGTGTGACGACTCCTCGGTGCAGAGCTTCGCCCTGACCGCGCAACCCTGACCGCGCTGCCCCGACCGATCGGACCGGTGCCCCCGCCGCCACCGTGCGACGGGGGCACCGGCGCGTCCGTCACCAGCCGTGCGGGCGCTGGTGAGGGAACGTCAGTTGGCAATGCCAGCGCGGGAGTTGAGGACACAAGGGGCTCGTGACGCCGAACGGCCGGCCCCCGTTGAGCGGGAGCCGGCCGTGTGCCGCTGTTCCTGGTGGGTCGTCAGACCCTGCGCCAGCGGGCCATCGCGAAGGAGAACACCCCGAACAGGACGAGACCCGCGGCGACACACGCCAGCAGCCAGGGTCCGACGGGGGTCTCGGCGAACGACCTCAGCGTGTCGTCCAGCCCCTTGGCCTTGTCGGGCTCGTAGGCGACCGCCGCCCGTACCGCGAACGCACCGGCGACGGCGAACACCACGCCGCGCGTCGCCCCGCCGCCCACACCGGAGATGTCGACCACTCGGCGCGTCGAACGGGACATCTCACCGAGCTTCATGTGCTTGTGGTACTTGCGCATCACGGCCCGCGCGGCGATCCACACACCGGCACCGATGATGCCCACGCCGCCGGCGCCCACGATCCACTGCCCGCCGGGCATTTCCAGCACCCGGGCCGTCACGTCCCGGGACTGCTTGTCGCTGGACTGCCCGCCGCCCGAGCCCGCGGCGAAGGACAGCACCGAGTAGGCGACGAACGCGTAGAAGACGCAGCGTGCCGCCGACATGAGCCGCTTGCGCCAGGAGCGGCCGTTCTCGCCGACCGCTCCGAAGACCGCCTCGGACAGCCGCCAGAGCGCCATGCCGACGAGGCCGGCGCCCAGGATCCACAGCAGCGCCGCCCCGAAGGGCTGCGCGGCTATCTCCTCCAGCGCACCGCTGCGGTCCGCCTGGCGGTGCCCTTCACCGAAGGCGATCTGCAGCGCCAGCACGCCGACCAGCAGATAGATCACACCACGTGCGGCCAGTCCTGCCTTGGCGGCGGTCTCCGTCGCCGAACCGGTCGCTGCTCGTCGGACGCGGAATCGCCCTCCCCTTGCCACCGCGTCCGCGTTCATATGGCGCTGTTCCCGGACTCAGGCTTGTTCTCCAGGCGCAGCTGGACCTCGACCTCCTGGTCACCGGCCTCTCCGCCCACCTGGTGCACGGTGAACGCCTCGGCGAGGGCCTCACGCAGGTGCTTGACCGCGAGAGGACCGCCCTGGACCTCCGCGGTCACCGGCGCGGAGAGCTGCGCGGGCGGCACGGGGGTGTCTCCGGACGGGCCGGAGGTGTCGAAGGTGCCGGTCCAGATCGTGGGCCGGTTCCCCTCGGTCTCATGGGGCTCGTCCTCGGCACAGCGGTCCGAGGAGAAGCGGCTGCACAGTGCGGCGAACAGTCTCCCGGCGTCGGCCGCGGAGCAGTCGCTGAGCACCACCTGTACCTGTGATGCGGCCAGCGGACTCGTACTCATCGAAAACCTTCTTCCTCTCGCCTGCGCACAGACGCGTTCGTGGTGACACGGGTACCCCGCGGGTGGCGGTGAAACGGGTTGGCGGCCACCTGCTTGTGGCCGTACCCGCCCAGGTCAGCACGGACAGTGAGCTATGTTGAGTCCTCGTGGGACACGAAGGAGGCGGCCCGGTGCCATCGCCGCAGCAGGCACGCGCGCAGGCATCTGCGATCACCTCGGGCAGGACGGCACCGGAGGCGGGCGCGGCCCCGACCTCCCAGCTCAGGGAGCTGTTCGACGGCCCCCGGCTCTCGCCCGGGCAGCGGCGCATCGCCCAGTACCTGATCGAGCACATCACCGAGGCGGCCTTCCTGTCGATCACCGATCTCGCGGAGCGGGTGGGGGTCAGCCAGCCCTCGGTGACCCGCTTCGCCGCGGCGGTCGGCTTCAGCGGTTACCCGGCGTTGCGGGAGCGGCTCCAGGCGATCGCGCTCGCCACGCTCGGCAGCACGCCGGCCACGCCCGCGGAGAACCGGAGCAACGAGCTGCAGGCGGCGGTGGACGCCGAGATCGAGAACCTGGAGAACCTGCGCCGCGACTTCGCGGACCCCGACCGGGTGATCGACGTCGGGCGCGCGCTGTCGCGCTCGACCCCGCTGACCGTGCTGGGCCTGCGGATCTCGGTGTCGCTGGCCGAGTACTTCGCGTACGCCGCGCGGCGCATCCACCCGGACGTGCGGCTGGTGACCCGGGGCGGCAGCGTCGCGTACGACGCCCTGCTCCAGTCGCGGGAGGCGGGCGGCACCTGGGTGCTGGCCTTCGCCATGCCCCGGCACGCCCAGGAGACGCTCACGGCGGTGCAGGTGGCGCGCCGGGCCGGGCTGCGGGTCGCGCTGGTCACCGACCTGGCGCTGGGTCCGCTGGCCGACGAGGCCGACGTCACTTTCGCCACCGGGACGGGCTCCCGGCTGGTCTTCGACTCCTACGCGGCCCCCGTGGTGATGTCCTCCGCCCTGCTCCAGGCCATGACCGACGCCGACCCGGAGCGGACGCAGGGCCGCCTGGAGGAGTACGAGCAGATCGCCGAGGAGCACCATTTCTTCCTGAGGGACTGACGGCACGGCACGGTGCGTGACCATGTCATCACTGGACTATTCGTCCCATATCGCGCATGAATTTTTTCATGTCCTTGCGTATCCGGCGGTATATATAAATACTCCTTGCGGATCGTGACCCCAGAGGCCTCCGGGGTCGCGTCCGACGATCACCCGGGGCCGTCCGCTCCTACCCAACGGGTTCCGGGTGCTCGGAACGGGACTCGTTCACGAGTGCCGTGGCGGCGGCCCCGGTCATCCCCTAGGTCGGGGCCGCCCCAGAACCCGCACCGAGCCGCCGACGTCCCCCGGAAGCGAAGAACATGGCCCTGACTTACTCGCCGATCAGTACGGACTGGCCGTGCCAGGTCAAGAATCCCGGCAGCTACGACTGGGAGAGGTCGGCCGCCAAGTGGCTGCGCGACCTGGTGCCGGCCCGCTACGCCAGCTACCCGGCGCTCATGCGCCACCCCGTACTGCTCGCCCGCCACGCGCAGATCCAGGTGCAGCACGAGATCCGGGTCGCGCGGACCGCCCTGCAGACCGCGCGCGCCGAACTCCCGGCCCTCGGCATCCCCGAGTCCGTCATCGAGCACACCATCAAGATGTACGCGGCCGAGGTCCGCCAGCTGCACCACATCGCCCGCAGCATCAGGGCCGTCAGCCAGGCCCTCGTCGACGGCGGCGCCGCCCGCTCCCACTGACCGCGTCCCGCCCGGGGGCGCGCCGGTGCATGACCGGCGCCGCCCGTGGCACACGATGTCGACATGAGCACCCCTCACGGCCGGCACGGCGACCCCATCACGACCGTACTCACCTGGAAGGTCCGTCCAGGGCGCGAGGCCGAGTTCGAGGAGTGGACGCGCGGCATCACGCGCTGCGCGAGACAGTTCACCGGCAACGAGGGCGTCTCCTGGCTGCGCCCGGAGGACGGCCACCTCAGCCACGCCGTGCTCCGCTTCGCCGACGCGCAACGGCTCACCGAGTGGCTGGAATCGCCCGAGCGCGCCACCTGGCACGCGCGGATCGAGGGCGTCGCCACCGAGGTCGACAGCGAACGGCAGTCGACGACCGGGATGGAGACCTGGTTCAGCCTCCCGGGCACCGCGGTGCGGGCACCCGCGCGCTGGAAGATGGCCCTCACGACGTTCCTGGGCGCCTATCCGTGCACGCTGCTGATCCAGTGGCTGGTGACGCCGCGGACCGCCGCCTGGCCCCTGCCGCTGCGGGCGGCCGTGTTCCCGCTCGTCCTGCTGCCCCTGCTCACCTACGTCATCATGCCCGGGCTCAGCCGCCTGTTCCGGCTGTGGCTCTATCCCTCGCCCGACGCCTGATCGGCGCCGGGACGGGTACGCGAGCCGTGGTAATTTCCCCGCGGCGGCGCGGCCGTGCCTGTCCCGGGCGGGAGGTGAGCCGTACCCGGTCGGCAGGCCGGCACAGCGAAGGAGCCGTCGTGGACGCGCCAGGGCCGCAGGGCCTCGTCACCGCAGCATCCCCCGGCGTGCGCTCGCTCGACGTGCGGTGGATCCACGGATCACCGTCGGCGAAGCACGACACGGACCCGGAGATCCAGGTCCACGTGTACGACGAGCACACCGTCGTCCTGCGGCAGAACAAGGCCGTCGACTACGAGGCGCCGTTCCTCTTCCTGCTGTTCGGCGAGGCCCGCGCCATACTGATCGACACCGGGGCGACCGCGTCGCCCGCGTTCTTCCCGCTGCGCCGTGTGGTCGACGGGCTCGTGGACCGGTGGCTTGCGGCCCACCCCCGGGACGGCTACGAGCTGCTCGTCCTGCACACCCACCCGCACGGCGACCACGTAGCCGCCGACGGCCAGTTCGCCGGCCGCCCGCACACGCGCGTGGTGGACGCGGCCCTGGACAGTGCCTTCGCCTTCTTCGGCTTCACCGACGACCCGGGCCGTATCGCGCACGTCGACCTCGGCGGGCGGGTGCTGGAGTGCCTGGCCACCCCCGGGCACCACGAGGCGGCCGTCACGTACTACGACCCCCGGACCGGCTTCCTGCTCACCGGCGACACCGTCTACCCGGGCCGCCTCTACGTGGACGACTGGCCCGCCTTCACCCGCAGCATCGACCGGCTGATCGCCTTCTGCGCGGACCGGCCCGTCAGCCACGTCCTCGGCTGCCACATCGAGATGACGCGGCGTCCGGGCGAGGACTACCCGGTGCGCACCACGTACCAGCCCGACGAGCCGCCGCTGCAACTGCCGCCGGAGCGGCTGCGCGACATCCGCGCGGCGATCGACGAGGTCGGGGACCGGCGCGGACGCCACGCCTTCACCGACTTCGTCCTCTGCCGCCTCGACGCCCCCGACGACGACTAGGACGCGGACATGGAATTCACGACACGGAACCTGCTCGTCGTCGGCGCGGTCCTCGCGGCGGCCGTCCTGGCGGTGGCCGTCGCGCTGCTGGTCCGGCTCGTGCGGGCCCGCCGCGACCTGCGCCGCGCGGGGCTCCCGGCCGGCCCCCGCTGGGTGTTCTGGGGTGCCGTCGCCTATCTCGTGCTCCCCACCGACCTGCTTCCCGACCCCGTCTACCTGGACGACATCGGGGTCCTGCTGCTGGCCCTCAGGTCGCTGCGCACCGCCGTGCCTTCGAGGGAACCGCGGGGCACCGGCCGCGCGTTGTCGGAGTAGCGGCCCGAGGGGTGCGGCCAAGGACGGCGGGCCGCCCGTTCGGCAGGCCGCTGCGGACGACCGACACCCGACGGGCGGCGCGATGAGCGAGCTTGTTCCCGGGGGCAACGTGCCCCTCCCGTCCGGCACTCTGACGCTCCGGGTGCCGGGCCCCTTCGACATCAGCGCGCTCGTCACGGACGACGGCGGCAAGGTCCGGAGCGACGGCGACTTCGTGTTCTACAACCAGCCCGGCGCGCCCGGGGTCCGGCTGACGGGCGAGGGCCTGACCGTGGATCCCGCGGGGCTGCGGCCCGGCGCCTGCCGGGTCTGCGTGGTCGTCGGTCCCGCCGACCCGGACACGCCCCTGGGCCAGCTGCCCGTGCCCGTACTGCACGTGAGCGGGCCGGGCGGGCGGGTCCTCGTCCGCTTCGCGCCGCCGCGCCCCGGCAGCGAGAGCGTCCTGCTGATCGCCGAGATCTACCGGCGCGGCACCGGATGGAAGCTGCGCGCGCTGGGACAGGGGTACGCCGACGGACTGGCGGGCGTGGCCCGGGACTTCGGCGTCGACGTCGTCGACGAGACACCCGCCGAGCCGGGCCGCCGCGCACCGGAGACCACCCGCGCGGCCTCCCCCGGGACCACCCCCACGAGACCCGGTCCCACGACCCCCGGCCCCGCCTCGCGGGCCACCACTCCCGTGGCGCGGCCCGTCCCCGCACCCCGATCCTCACCCGGGGCCGTCCCGCTCCGGCCCGCCGCCCGGCCGCCCGGCGCCGACCCCCGCGTCGGCCGGGCCCCGGACGAGTTCCTCGCCCGCGTGAACGCCGCACGTGCCGCCGCGGGCGCCCCGCCCGTGTTCACCGATGCCCGGCTGACGGCCGCGGCGCAGGCGCACGCCGCGGCGATGGCCGCCACCGGACGCCTCGGCGCCGAGACCCCGGACGGCGTCTCCGTCCACCAGCGCCTCACCGCGACCGGGTACGCGTATCTGACCGTCGGCGAGCACCTGGTGTCGGGCCCGCGCACCCCGGGCGAGTTCGTGGACTACTGCCTCTCGACGGAGCGGTCCCGGCTCACCCTGTGCGCACCGGCGTTCGGCCGGGTCGGAGTGGGCAGCGCCGCCGCGCCGCGCTCGGGTGACCTGTTCTGGACGGCGCTGTGGGCCTGCCCCTTCTCCCCCGCCGGACTGGCCCGGACGGCGGCGGAGGTCCTCGCGCTGACCAACGCCGAACGGACGTCGGCCGGTCTGCGCCCGCTGGCGACGGACGCCCGGCTGACCGGGGCCGCGCAGGCGCACAGCACCGACATGGCCGTCCGCGGCTTCTACTCCCACACCTCGCCGGAGGGCCGGGAGCCCTGGGACCGGGCGGCCGCCGCGGGCTCGGGACACCGCTCCGTCGGGGAGAACATCGCCTGTGGTCAGCGCTTCCCCGCCGAGGTCGTCCGCGGCTGGATGGACAGCCCCGGCCACCGGGCCAACATCCTGAAACCGGCCTTCACACACCTCGGCGTCGGCTACGCGGGCGGCGGCCCGGCGGGCACGTACTGGACCCAGCTCTTCGGCGGCTGACGTCGTCTCAGCCGGACTCGGTGGCCGTGAGGGACCGCAGCCATCGGGTGGCCTCACCCGGGGTGGTGAAGCGCTCGACCCGCAGCGGAGCGAACCGGGCGTCCCCCGCGCGGCGGCCGATCTCCGCGCGCCGCTCCCCGTGCCGGGACCACGCCCACCAGGCGGGATGATCGGCGCGGAACCAGTCGGCCAGGGTCTCCCGGTTGCCGCCGAAGATCGGTTCGCGTGTCAGCGTCCTGCGCAGCGAACGGCGCAGGACGCGCGGCATGATCACGCGTCGCCCGTAGTCCAGCCAGAGCACCGTGTCGGCGCGCTCCCACAGCAGGTCGCGGACCTCCGGATAGCCGAGCGAGTCGACGATCCAGCCCGGGGACCCGGTGATACGGCCGACGTCCTCGGTGAACGTCTCGTTCACCGCCCAGCCGGGCCCCGCGAAGTACAGCGCGTCCATCTCGTGGTAGGGCAGGCCGAGTTGGGCCGACAGGGCGCGCGCCAGGGTGGACTTCCCGGCGCCGCTGATCCCGACCACGAGGACGCGCTTCATGCCGTGAGCATACGTCCGGCCCGCTCACCCCCCGTCGACGCGTCCCAGGAGTCCGCTGTTGGGGCGCCGGTGCGGCGGCTGCTCCGGTGCCGGCCGCTGCCGGGTCTTCGGTATGTCGCGCTTCCGTGCCTTGTCCGCGTCGACGGTGAGGGGCTCGCCGTAGTGGTGGACGGTCAGCGGTTCGCCGGACAGCAGGGTGTACGTCGCGGCGGCCGGGGTGACCTCCACGCGCAGGCGGCGGCCCAGCGTTTCCAGGTGGAACGCGAGCCGGCTGATCCGCTCGGGCAGCCGGGGCGCGAACTCGATCCGCTCGCCCTGGTGCCGCATCCCGCCGAAGCCCGCCACGAGCGCCATCCACGCACCGGCGAGGGAGGCGATGTGGAGGCCGTCGCGGGTGTTGTGCTCCAGATCCTCCAGGTCCATCAGCGCCGCCTCCATCAGGTAGTCGTAGGCGAGGTGCGGATGGCCGGTCTCAGCGGCGATGACGGCCTGGCAGCACGCCGACAGGGAGGAGTCGCGGACGGTGAGGGGCTCGTAGTAGGCGAAGTTGCGGGCCTTGTGCTCCTCGTCGAAGAACGGGCTGCACTTGTACATCGCGAGCACCAGGTCCGCCTGCTTGACGACCTGTTTGCGGTAGAGGTCGAAGTACGGGAAGTTCAGCATCAGCGGATACTGCTCCGGGCCCGTGGCCGCGAAGTCCCAGCGCTGGTTGCGGGTGAACCCGGAGTGCTGCTCGTGGACGCCCAGTTCGTGGTTGTACGGGATGTGCATGGCCTCGGCGGCGTCGCGCCAGGCGGCGCTCTCCTCGTCGTCGACCCCCAGGGCCGCGGCCTGCCGGGGGTGGCGCTCGACGACCTCGGCGGCGGCCAGAAGGTTCGTACGGGCCATCAGGTTGGTGTACGTGTTGTCGTCGGCGACCGCGCTGTACTCGTCCGGGCCCGTCACCCCGTCGATGTGGAACCTGCCGTGGTGGTCGTGGTGGCCCAGCGAGCGCCACAGGCGGGCCGTCTCCACCAGCAGCTCGACCCCCGTGTCGCGTTCGAAGTGCCGGTCACCGGTGACGGCGACGTAGCGCACCACGGCGTCGGCGATGTCGGCGTTCACGTGGAACGCGGCGGTGCCGGCCGGCCAGTACGCCGAACCCTCCGATCCCGCGATCGTCCGCCACGGGAAGGCCGCGCCCTTCAGCCCGAGCAGGGCGGCCCTTTCACGGGCGGCCGGCAGGGTGTTCTGGCGCCAGCGCAGCGCCTCGGCGACCGCACCCGGCGAGGTGTACATGAGCAGGGGCAGTACGAAGGTCTCGGTGTCCCAGAAGGCGTGCCCGTCGTAGCCGGAGCCGGTGAGGCCCTTCGCCGGGATGGCCCGCTGTTCGGCGCGGGCACCCGCCTGCAGCACGTGGAAGAGGGCGAAGCGGACCGCCTGCTGGATCTCCTCGTCACCGTCCACCTCGACGTCGGCGCGCGCCCAGAAGTCGTCCAGGTAGGCGCGCTGTTCGTCGACGAGGCCCTGCCAGCCCGACCTGGTGGCCGCCGCGAGCGCCGCGTCGACCTGGTCGCTCACCGCGGGCAGCGACCGCGTGCTGGACCAGCCGTACGAGACGAACTTCTCGACCCGCAGCGTCTGCCCGGGGGCGAGGACCGAGGTGACGGTGAGGCGGGCGACGTCGTCGGTGCTCTCGCTGTCCGTGGTCGTCGGTTCGGGGCCGTCGACGGCGTGGTCGGCGGCGGCGCCCACCCGCAGGCCGCTGCGCCGGGTGCGGTGCACCAGCCGCAGCCGCCGGTCCTTCGCGAACTGCTCCTCCGGTTCCAGCGGCGAGTCCAGTGCCACCGCGGCCCGCGGGTCGCCGTTGTGGCCGGGGAGCTGCTCGTTGGCGACGAGCTCCGACTGGACGACGATGCGGCTCTCGCTGCCGACGGCCTCCACCTCGTAGGCGACGGCGGCGATCGACCGCTGGGTGAAGGACACCAGGCGCGTCGACCGCACCCGCACGGTCGAACCGGCCGGCGACGTCCACTCGCAGGTCCGGGTGAGCAGACCGGTGCGCAGGTCCAGGACCCGCTCGTGCGAACGCAGCCGCCCGTACCGCAGGTCGAAGGGCTCGTCGTCGACGAGCAGCCGGATGATCTTGCCGTTGGTGACGTTGATGACGGTCTGCCCGGACTCCGGATAGCCGTACCCCGCCTCCGCGTACGGCAGCGGGTGCGTCTCGTGGACGCCGTTCAGATAGGACCCCGGCAGACCGTGCGGCTCCCCCTCGTCGAGGTTGCCGCGCCAGCCGACATGCCCGTTGGACAGCGCGAACACCGACTCGCTCTGCGGCAGCACGTCGAGGTGCAGGATGTGCTCGCGCAGCGCCCACGGCTCGACCGCGTACGACGTGTGGGTGATCAACGCTGCTCCCTCAGTTCGGCCAGGTCCGCCACGACGACGTCGGCGCCGTGCTCGCGCAGGGCGTCCGCCTGGCCGACGCGGTCCACACCCACGACGTACCCGAAGTGCCCGGAGCGGCCGGCGTCCATGCCGGCCAGCGCGTCCTCGAACACGGCGGACGCCGACGCGTCGACGCCGAGATCGCGGGCGGCGGCCAGGAACGTGTCCGGCCGCGGCTTGCCGGGCAGCTTCCGCTCGGCGGCGACCACACCGTCGATCCGGACGTCGAAGAGGGACTCCGCGCCGATCGACCTGAGGACGTCCTGGCAGTTGGCGCTGGAGGAGACGACGGCGGTGAGGAGTCCCTCGGCGCGGGCCGCCTGGATGTAGCGCAGGGTGGTGTCGTAGGCCTCGACGCCGTCGGTGCGGATCAGTTCCAGGAGCAGTTCGTTCTTGCGGTTGCCGAGACCGTGCACCGTCTCCGCGTCCGGCGGGTCGTCGGGGCCGCCCTCGGTCAGTTCGACGCCGCGCGAGGCGAGGAAGGAGCGCACGCCGTCGGCGCGCGGGAGTCCGTCCACGTACCGGTCGTAGTCGTCGTCCGAGAAGGGACGGAAGCCGTCGCCGTCGCGCCGGCGCAGGAAGTCGTCGAAGGTTCGCTTCCACGCGGCGGCGTGCACGACGGCGGTCTTGGTGATGACCCCGTCGAGGTCGAAGAGACAGGCCTGGATTTCTTTCGGAAGACCGAGCTGCGTCATGGTGAGAACCTTCCCAGGGCGGCGCCCTCCCAGCGGGTGGCGGGCGCCACACGCCGATCGCGTGCGTCAGCCGCGCGGCGCCTGGCGCGGTGGTGCTGTCCGGCTGCGGGCATCGTCGGTTCATACTCCTTCCACGATCTGGGAAAACGTGTGCCCGAGACGGGGAGCGTCATCCCTGCCAGTCCCGCCGGTCCTGCCGGCACCGGCCCGCCGGTTGCCGGCGTGGCCACCCGACCGCCGAACGGAAGAAACGCGTCCATGACCTTCGACGACCTCCTGAAGCGAGCGGCCGCGCTCGTACGACCGGGCCGCCGCGCCCTGCTCGGCATCGCGGGCAGTCCCGGCGCGGGCAAGACGACGCTGGCGGAGCGCCTGGTCGCGGCGCTCAACGAGGGCGTCACCCCCTGGGCCGCGCACGTCCCCATGGACGGCTTCCACCTGGCGGACGCCGAGTTGGACCGGCTCGGCCGCCGTGACCGCAAGGGCGCCCCCGACACGTTCGACGCGGCGGGCTACGCGGCGCTGCTGCGCCGGCTGCGCGAGGACGAGGACGACGTCGTGTACGCGCCGGGTTTCGAACGCACCCTTGAACAGCCCCTGGCGGGTGCTGTCCCCGTCCCCCGCCGCGCGCGCCTGGTCGTCACGGAGGGCAACTACCTCCTCGTACCGGACGGCGACTGGGCGCGGGTGCGGCCGCACCTGGACGAGGTCTGGTTCTGCGAGCTCGACGAGGAGGAGCGCGTACGCCGTCTCGTCGCCCGCCATGAACGCTTCGGCAAGGACCACGACACGGCGGTGGCCTGGGTCGGCGGCACGGACCGGCGCAACGCCGAGCTGGTGGCCACGACACGCGAGCACGCCGACCTGGTGGTGCCGGGGACGCTCGTCCCGCGGGGCTGAGCGCGGGCACACCGGCCGGGCTCCCCGCCCGCACGAGAGAACCCGGTGACTCCGGAAGAACGGGCACGCCCGGCGGTGCCGTGCGCACCACCGGGCGGGGACGTCAGTGACCGCTGATCGCGCGCGGCGTGTAGGGCCGCTCCAGCTCCGCGGCCTCCTCGTCGCTCAGTTCGAGGCTCAGGGCGGCGACCGCGTCGTCCAGGTGCCGGGCCTTCGTGGCACCCACGATGGGGGCGGTGACGGAGTCCTGCCGCAGCAGCCAGGCCAGGGCGACCTGCGCCCGGGGCACCGCGCGCTCGGCGGCGATCCGGCCGACGGTGTCGACGATGACGCGGTCGCCCTCCTGGTACAGCTTCTTCCCGAACTCGTCGGTGCGGCTGCGCGCGCTGTCGGTGTCCCACTCGCGGGTCAGCCGGCCGCGGGCGAGCGGGCTCCACGGCAGGACGGCGAGCCCTTGGTCCTCGCAGAGCGGCAGCATCTCGCGCTCCTCCTCGCGGTAGAGGAGGTTGTAGTGGTTCTGCATGGAGGCGAACCGCGTCCACCCGTTCAGCCGGGCGGTGTACTGGGCCTTGGAGAACTGCCAGGCGTACATCGAACTCGCGCCGATGTAACGGGCCTTGCCCGCCTTGACCACGTCGTGCAGGGCCTCCATCGTCTCCTCGACGGGCGTGGCCGGGTCCCAGCGGTGGATCTGGTAGAGGTCGACGTAATCGGTGCCCAGGCGGCGCAGGCTGTTGTCGATCTCGGTCATGATCGCCTTGCGCGACAGTCCGCGGCCGTTGGGCCCCTGGTGCATGGCGCCGTTGACCTTCGTCGCGATGACGACCTCGTCGCGGCGCGCCAGGTCGCCGAGCACCCGTCCGACGATCTCCTCGCTGGTGCCGTCGGAGTAGACGTTCGCCGTGTCGAAGAAGTTGATCCCCGCGTCCAGGGCCTGCCGGATCAGGGGGCGCGACGCCTCCTCGTCGAGGGTCCACTCGTGTGTGCCGCGGTCCGGGACACCGAAACTCATGCATCCCACGCAGATCCGGGACACGTCCAGGCCCGTCGAACCCAGCTTCACGTACTGCATGTTCACTCCTGCCGTCACGGAGGCGGGGCGCACGTCACCCCAGGCCGACGGTACCCAAGAGAGATCCCGTCGGCACGCCTCGAACCGCTGGCAGGCCCCGCCCCGCACACACTCCGGCGCCCGGCGCGCCGGCAAGCGCCCGGCGAGCCGGCGGACCCGCGGGAGGGCGGGTCGCCGGGCCGCCGGAACACCGGATCAGCTGTAGGTGATGTCGGACGCCGTGTACTTGCAGTAGGTGCCGTCCGGGCCGCTGCCGGTCTGGGTGGGCTCGGCTCCGGTGTTGTTGCCCGTGTACCGGACGCACGGCTTGATCTTCTTGCTGCTGTCGCCGTGGATGCGGATCTTCGTCAGCGTCGCCGTGTCACCGTAGTTGGTGTTGATGCCGACGACGGACTGGCCCGGCGCGGTCACGTCCACGTCGCTGACCACGATCGTGCGCTTGTACTGGGTGGAGCAGTTGCCGCAGGAGCGGACCAGCTTGCCGAAGTTCGAGACCTGGAAGCCGGTGACGGTCAGCTTGCCGGCACCGTTGAACTGGAACACCTTGTCCGACGCGGACTTGGCGCCGCCGCCGGTCACGGTGTACGTGGCCGAGGACGACTTGCCCTTGAAGGTGGCGGCGTCCTCGCCGACGTCCTCCCACCACACGTTCTGCAGGGTGCAGGTGCCGGCGCAGTGGATGCCGTCGGCCGCCGGGGAGCCGATGACGACGTTCTTCAGGACGGCTCCGTCCGCCAGGTTGAACAGCGGGCTCTGGCCCTCGTCCTGGCCTCCGTCGCCGAGGTCACCGCTGCCGTAGAACCGCTGCAGGCCGCCGTCGTACGTGCCGGAGACCGCCTTCGTCGCGGTGACCGGCACGTTCCTCGTCGGCGTCGGCCAGGCCGCCGCCGCGTCGGCGGTGCCCGCCATGCCGCTCACGAGGAAGGTGCTGCCGGTCAGCCCGAGGGCGGCCAGCGTGCCGAGAAGGGCACGGCGCCGCGTGGGGCGGCGCCGGCTGTGCGGGCGTGCTGATGAGGTCATGTCCCGATTCCTTCTGTGCGTGGGGGATTGGAGCTCTCCGGCAGCGGCGCCGGAGCCGTACGCATGCGGATGGATCCCTTCCGGTCCGTTCCGCGGGTCAGCGGAGTGAACTACGCACGTGATGCTGAACGTTGTGCGCCTGCGGGCGCGATGCGCGGGAGCCGGAGAGTGCTTCGGCAGCCGAACCGCCCCTGGTCGCCGGGCTTCCAGCGGCCGAGTGGCCGTACGTGGGGTGACACCCGCGGGTCACGTCGCTGAACGGGAAGGTATGGGGAAAGCGCTTTCTAGTCAACGAGTCGCGCAGGACGCATTCGGTCAACTCGGCGCGGCAGGTTCGGGGTTGGTCGGTCGGATGCCCGATGCTCATCTCGCGGTCGGCCGGCGATCCGTGGGGTGGTGGGCACCCGAGGCTCAACTCGGGCAGGCAGGGCTTCCGTTGGGTGTTGAGGGCGGGGTTCACTTTGCGGCGGGCGGGCGTCAGGCGTCAGGCGTCAGGCGTCAGGCGTCAGGCGTCAGGGGAGGCTTCACGGCGGGTGCCGTCCGGGGGAAGCCTGCCGGGCGCTTCCTCGCCAGGGCGCCGCTTCACCTCGCGGCGGGTGTGGTCCGCGCCTCCAGGTCGTGGCGTGTGTCGTCGCCGTAGACGCCGGTCTCGTCGCCGCGAATCCCGTACCAGAGCTGGAAACGGGCCACGGCCGCGGTGAGGACGGCATCGTAGGTGCCGTCGGCCGACCCGCCCACGTACACGTCCGGGATACGCAGCAGGCGCTTCTGCAGTTCCGCCACCGCCGGGCCGCTGTCACCCTCGCGCAGGGTGCCCGCGCCGTCCGGGTCGGCCTCCCCCGGTGGCACGCCGTCGGCGGACCCCACCGGAGCACCCGCCGGGGCGGTCGGCCGGTCGGCACGGGCGTCGTCGTCACCGGGCAGGAGCATGGCGACGGTGAACCCGAGCACCGCCGCCGCGACCACGGCGGTGCCGATCGCGGCGCGACGCAGGACCGGGCCGTCCACCGGCCGCCGCAGGTGCCGTCGCCGCGCGGCCCTCGCCCCCGAGCGCCGGCCCACCGCTCCCTCCGTGGCCCTGCCGACCGCCCGTTTCCCGGTCCCCCGGCCCGCCGCCACCCGCCTCACGGACGCGCCCACGGCCCCCTTTCCGGCCGCCCATCCCGCCGCCGGTCGCCGCCGGGGGCTTCGCCTTCCGCCGACCGGGCTGCCCGCCGGGCCTTCCGGACCGAGGTCGCCCTCAGCGGCCGTGCTCGCGGTGGCCGGACGTCCGGGAGTGGTGCTTCCGGTGACCGGGCGTCCGGCGGCCGTGCTTGCGGTGGCTGGTCCCGCGCCGTCCGACGCGGGTGGCCTGCCTACCGGGGGCGGCGGCAGTTCCTCCGTCGCGTCGCCCGGGGCGGGCGACGCGGGAGCCGCTGGGGGCGTGGCGTTGAATTCGTACTTCTCGTCAGGGGCGCGTCCGGCCGGGGGCGGGTACTGCGGGTAGGGCGGGTCGAAGGCGGACCCGGGATCGGGTGCGGGTGCGGGCTGATGGGCCGGGTACGGCGGGGCGAAGGCGGACGCGAATTCAGGCACCGGCACGTCGTCTGAGGTCGGCGACTCGGAGTCGGACGGGGGATCCGGCGCCGCCCCGTCAGCCGAGTACAGCGCCTCGAAGGCGGCGGCAGGATCGGGATCGGGTACGGGCCGATGGTCCGGAAACGGCGCCTCGGAACCGGTCGCAGGGTCCGGCGCCGCCCCGCCTTCCGAGTTCGGCGACTCGAAGCCGGACGCCGAACCCGGCACCTCCCCGTCAGCCGAGTACAGCGCCTCGAAGACGGCGGCAGGATCGGGATCGGGTACGGGCCGATGGTCCGGATACGGCGCCTCGGAACCGGTCGCAGGATCCGGCGCCGCCCCGTCAGCCGAGTACAGCGCCTCGAAGGCGGCGGCGGAATCAGGCTCGCCTACGGGCTGATGGTCCGGAAACGGCGGGCCGAAGCCGGACACGGCATCAGGCACCTCCCCGTCTTCCGGGTACGGCGACTCGAAGTCGGACGCAGGATCCGGCACACCCCCCTCAGCCGAGTACCGCGACTCGAAGTCGGGCCCGGCATCGGGCGCAAGCCCGTCAGCCGGTGCGGGCCGGCCGTCCGGGGGCGCCGGGCGGCGGGCGGCCTCCCTCTCGCGGACCTGCCGCAACAGGTCCGCCAGCGAATCCGACGTACGCCCGCGTTCGACCTGCGTGGGCTCGATCGCCGGGCGCTCCGGCCGCGGGCCGGGTTCGGGCGGTGTCGACACACTGCTCTCCTTCCACGGGCGCGGTTTCCGGCGTCCCCGAGCAGTGATACGTGGCAGGCGCGCGCCGAGTTCATCCCGGCCACCACCGGTCCACGCCACCCTCCCACACCGATCAATACGCTCACTTCGGCCGCACTTATTGAGCGTTTGAACAATTCCGTGCTAGAAAGCGCGCTCATGACGACTCGATGGTCACGCCGTGGTTTCCTCGCCGCGAGCGGCGGCACCGCACTCGCTCTCGGCAGCGCCGGCGCCGCAGGTGTCGCAGGTGCCGCCGTCCCGTCCGCCACCGACACGACCGGGGCCGCGGACGAGTTTGCGACCCTGCGCGCGACCTGGCGCACCCTTCTCCTGGGCGAGGGGTTCTCCCCCACCGCCGAGCCCTTCAAGAGCAGGCTCACCGAACTCGGCTCCACCGCGGCGCAGTTGCGTTCCTCGATGGCGCCCGCCACCGGCTCCCTGTGGCCCGACCTCGTGTACGCGGACCCCGAACCCGACACCGACCAGGAGTCGTACGGCTATTCGGGGAACCTCAACTCCAGTTACACGAGACTGAGCACGCTCGCCCAGGCCTACTGCCAGCAGGGCACGGGCCTGACCGGCGACGCGGGGCTGAGGGACACCGTCCTCACCGGCCTCGACCATCTCTACTCCGAGGCCTACAACGAGAACCGGACCCGCTACGGGAACTGGTACAGCTGGCAGATCGGCGCCCCACAGGCGCTGCTGGACGTCTGCGTGCTGATGTACGACCAGTTGCCGGCGGCGCGGATCGCCGCCTATCTGCGGGCGGTCGACCACTTCGTGCCCGACTCGGCCGTGGCCGCCTACACCGGCACGAGCACGGGGGCCAACCGGGTCGACCTCTGCCGGGTGCTGGCGCTGCGGGGTGTCGTGGGCGCCGAGGCCGCGAAGATCGCACTGGCCAGGGACGCGCTCTCCCCCGTCTTCCCGTACGTGACGAGCGGCGACGGTCTCTACCGGGACGGGTCGTTCGTCCAGCACACCTCCGTCCCGTACACCGGGTCGTACGGGTCGGTCATGCTGGGCGGACTCGGCATGCTCTTCACCCTGCTCGCCGGTTCCACGTGGGAGGTCACCGACCCCAACCGGCAGATCCTCTTCGACGCGGTGGAGAACGCGTGGGCGCCCTTCCTGCACAACGGGCTCGTCATGGACGGCGTGTCCGGCCGGGCGATCAGCCGCGGCCTGTCCGCGTCCGACGCCAAGCAGATCCAGCAGGACGACCACCTGCGCGGGCACTCGATCCTCGCCTCGATCGTGCTGCTCGGGCAGGGCGCGGACAGCACACGGAACGCGCGGTGGCGCGGCCTGGTGAAGGGCTGGATGCAACGTGACTACTACAGCCCGCCGTTGAGCGATCCCGCGCTCGGGCTCACCGGTCTGGCCCGGCTCAAGGGAGTCGCGGACGACACCTCGGTGTCCGCGATCGCCGAGCCGACCGGGCACCGGCTGTTCACCGACATGGCCCGCGCCACGCACCGCCGCCCCGGCTGGACCGCGTCGGTCAGCATGGCCGACCGCCGGATCACGCACTACGAGACGGGCAACGGCGAGAACCTGCGCGGCTGGCACACCGGCTCCGGAATGCTCTACTGGTGGGGCGACACGTTCGGCAACGGGCAGTACAGCGACGCCTTCTGGCCCACCGTCGACCCCTACCGGCTGCCCGGCGTCACCGCCTCGCGCAAGGTGCTGGCCGACGCCGCGGGTGGTGACTGGGGAGCGTCCCGGCCGGACGTGAACTGGGTCGGCGGCGCGACGGACGGCCAACGGGCCGCCGTCGGGCAGTACCTCAAGGGGCTCGGCAGCACCCTGATGGCGAAGAAGTCGTGGTTCTTCCTGGACGACGCCATCGTCTGCCTGGGCGCGGGCATCAAGTGCACCGACGGTACGGCCGTGGAGTCGACGGTGGACAACCGCAACCTCGGCCCCACGGGCGGCGCGTCCTTCCAGGCCGACGGCGTCACGAAGCCGGCCGGCTACCCCTGGTCGGAGACACTCACCGGTGTCCGGTGGGCGCATCTCGGCGGGCACGGCGGTTACGTCTTCCCCGGCGGTGCGACCGTCAAGGCGCTGCGCGAGTCACGGGACGGCAGGTGGAGCGACATCAACAAGGGCGGCGCCACCACGGTCCTGAACCGCAAGTACCTCACGATGTACGTCGACCACGGGACGAATCCGACCGGCGGCTCGTACGCCCACCTGCTCATGCCGGGCGCCACCGCGGCCCAGACCCAGGCACGAGCCGCCGCCGTCAACTGGCTGACGCTGCTGGCCAATTCGGACGAGCAGCAGGGCATCGCGGTGCCGTCGCTCGGCTTCACCGGGGTCAACTTCTGGTTCGGCGGCACGGTGGGCCCCCTCACCGCGAGCGCCCCGTGCTCCGTGATGATCAGCGAGAGGAGCGACGGCACGGCGGTCGTCTGCGTCAGCGATCCGATGCGGGCACAGACCGGCCTCACCCTCACCTGGAACCGGGCGGTCTCCGCGGTGACGTCCAAGCCGTCCACGGTCACCTCGGCGACCACCGGCTCCGCCCTGCGGCTCACCTTCGGCGACCTGGCCGCCACGGCCGGCGTCACGCAGAGGATCACCGTCAAGCTCGCCTGACCGGCGGTCCGCCGCGGGAACGCCGGCCGCACCCCGGCCGGGTCAGGCCCCGGACCGGCCGCGGGGCCGGTCGTGCGGGTCTCCAGGCGCCCCCTCCGACGCCTGGAGACCCGCGGTCCACAGGTCGTGCACGCCGATTGCGGCCAGGCCGGAGCGCACACCGCGCCGCGGCCCCGGTGCGATCGGCGTGTACGACGGCACGGCGAGCACCCGGCAGCCCGCCGCCTCGGCCGCGGCCACCCCGGCCGGGCTGTCCTCGACGGCGAGACAGGCCGCGGGATCGACGCCCAGGGCCCGGGCCGCCGCGAGATAGGGGTCGGCGGCGGGCTTGGTCCGGGGCGTCTCGCCGGCCGCCACGGTCGTACGGAACCGGTCCGCGCCCAGCACCTTCAGGACGCTGTCCACCACGGGACGCGGGGAGGCCGACACCAGGGCCGCCGGAATCCCCAAGTCCCGCAACAGATCGAGCAGTTCGCCGGCACCCGGCAGGGGGGCGGCCTGCGCACGCACCGCCGTCAGGAAGGCCGCGTCGAGTTCCGCGGCGAGGGTGTGCGGGTCGTGCCCCGTCACCCGGTGCAGATGGGCGGCGGTGTCCTCGACCGCGCGGCCGAGGACGTGCGGCAGGTCGTCGTCCCCGAGTTCATGACCGAGGTGGGCACACCTCTCACGCACCGTGCGCAGCCACAGCGACTCGGTGTCGACGAGGGTGCCGTCCATGTCGAGGAGCACCGCGTGCGGAGCCGCCGCGAAGGGCCGCCCGTCGAGCGTCCAGTGCCGGTCCGCGAGTCGTCCCACCGACGCGAACACCTGCGCCGCCACGTCGACATGACGCACCATCACCGGCGGCGTGACGATGCCGGGGCCCGCGGCGGCGAGCCAGGCGGTGCGCTCCTCGGGCGAACGGCCGCCGTGCCCGCCCGCGTCGACGTGCCCGTGGTCGGTGACGACGAGGAAGGTCCACCGCTCGGCGTCGTACGAGGGGCGGGAGCGCACCGCCGCCAGGAGCCGGCCGAGCCGTTCGTCGGCACGCAGCACGGAGGTCTCGTACGCCTCTCCGCAGCCGAGGAAGTGGGCGGTCTCGTCGGGAGCGCCGAGGTAGACGAACGAGGCCTCCGCGTCTTCGCCGGCGAGGACCCGCGCCGCTTCCTCGGTGATCCGCTCGTCGCACTCCTCCCATGCCTCGGGGGTGTCGGCCGCGGGGGCCACGTACGCGCTCCTGGAGGGGGCGCGGAAGAGCGGGCCGCCGTCGCGTGCCTGCAGCAGGGGCCGCCAGCCGGCCGCGACGAAGGTCCGGCGGCCGTCCTGCTCGGCGAGGCGGGTCGCGAAGTCCGGGAAGACGTCGAGCCGGTGGCCGCTGAAGTCGTTGCTCCACACGCCGTGCTTCGCGACGCCCACGCCGGTCACGACGGTCGCCCAGCACGGGCCCGACATGGTCGGCGTGCGATCGTCCACCTCGATCGGTGCGAGGAAGCCGGCGGCCGCGAGCGTGTCGAGGTGCGGGGTGCGCAGGCGGCGCAGCACATCAAGGCGGACACCGTCGATACCGACGACGAGGACGCGGTGGACGGCGGCTGGCATGAAGGGGTCCTTTCGGTACGGCGGTCACGGGCATGGGCATCGGCATGCACAGCCGTGGGCACGGGCGTGGGCACGGGCACGGGGAGTAGGAGGCCGGACTCGGGGAGTACGAGGCCGGGGGCCCGGGCGGGTGCCTAGGCCGAGCGGCTCAGTTCGTCCGGGCCGACCGCGTGGGCGAACGGGAGCCCCTGGGCGTAGCGCCGGACCTCGTCGACGGCCCAATGGGCCATCCGCCCCAGCTCGTTGCCCAGGGAGCCCGCGATGTGCGGGGTGAGCAGCACGTTGGGCAGGGTGTACAGGGGCGAGCCGGCGGGCGGCACGTCGGGTTCGGTCACGTCGAGCACCGCGTGGATGCGGCCGGTGAGGAGGTGCTCGGTGAGCGCGTCGGTGTCGACGAGGGAACCGCGGGCGGTGTTGACGAGGGTGGCGCCGTCTCGCAGGAGCGCGATGCGCCGGGCGTCGAACATGTGCCGGGTCTCGGGGAGTGCGGGGGCGTGGATGGACACGACGTGGCTGCGCCTGACGAGCGTGTCGAGGTCGGCGGGTTCCACGCCCAGTGCCCGGGCCTGCGCGGGATCGAGGTACGGATCGTGCAGCAGGACGTGGAGGTCGAGGGGGCGGAGCAGTTCGACGAGACGGCGTCCGATGCGGGAGGCGCCGACGACCCCCACCGTGCGCCGGTAGTTTCCGTGTCCGGCAAAGTAGGGCAGCAGCGCGGGCTGTGCGCGGACGTCGGCGTAGGTGCGGGCGATGTCGAGGACCCGCTTGTTGGCGAACAGGATGGCCGCGAGGGTGAACTCGGCGACGGGCAGGGCGTTGGCGGCGGCCGCGGAGGAGACGGTGATCCCCCGCTTCCAGACGGCTTCGGTGACATGGTGCTTGACCGAGCCCGCCGCGTGGACGACGGCACGCAGCCGCGGCATGCGGCCCAGCGCCTCCTCCGTCAGCAGAGGGGCACCCCAGTGGGTGAACAGGACCTCCAGCGCGGTCAGTTCACTGTCGTCGGCGGTGGCGAAGTCGGTGATGTGGGCGGCGGGGTCGACGTCGGCGACGGTGCGCAGCCGGTCGAGCGCGCCCTCGGTCTGGAGGGAGCCGTGAATCTCGCGGCCCATGGCGAGGGCGGTGCGCGGGCGTCGTTCCCGGGTCGCCGGTTCGGAGCTGTTCAGGAGGGTGTCTTCCGGTACGAGCATGGTCACTTCACCGCGCCGGCGGTCAGGCCCGAGCGCCAGAAGCGCTGGAGGCAGACGAAGGCGACGATCAGGGGGACGACGGCGACGAGCGAGCCGGTGATGACGAGCGAGTAGTACTCGGGCTGCTGCTGCGTGACGCTGTTCCACATGAACAGGCCGAGGTTGACGGGGTAGAGACTCTCGTCGTTGAGCATGACCAGGGCGCCGAAGAAGTTGTTCCAGCTGGCGGTGAACGAGAACAGGAAGATGGTCATGAAGCCGGGCGCGAGCATCGGCAGCGAGATGCGGGCGAAGGTGCGCACCTCGCCGGCGCCGTCGACGCGCGCGGCCTCCAGCACCTCACCGGGTACGTACCCCTCGGAGAACACCCGGGCGAGGTACACGCCGAACGGGTTGACCAGGGCGGGCAGCAGCAGCGCCCAGTAGGTGTTGACGACTCCGGCCTTGGTGGCGAGGAGGTACATCGGGAGCTGGATCACGGTGGTGGGGACCAGGACTCCGCCGAGGACCAGGCCGAACAGCTTCTCCTTGCCCTTGAAGTCGTACTTGTCGAAGGCGTAGCCGGTGGCGATGCACAGGAACGTGGAGGCGGCCGAACCGACCACGGAGTACAGGATGCTGTTGCCGAACCAGCGGAGGTAGATGCCGTCGTTGAAGGTGAAGACGCGGTGCAGGTTGCTGAACAGGTTGAACTCTCCGAGGGAGAACCCGGAGGTGCCGAAGAGGTCGCGGTCGTTCTTGGTGGCGGCGAGGAGGAGCCAGCTCACCGGCATCAGCGTGTAGAGCGCCGCGACGATCAGGACGCCGTTGACGGCTCCTCGGGAGAGCAGGGCGCGGTGCGGGGTGCGGCGGCGGGCGGCCGGGGCGGCCTCGGGGCCGGCCTGTGCGCGCGGGGCCCCGGTGGTTCGGGTGAGGGTGCTCATGACGCCGCCTTCCACCGGTTGCCGAGCCGGGTGACGATGTAGGAGAGAAGGACGCCCAGCAGGGCGAGGATCAGGGACGCGGCTGCGGCCAGGCCGTAGTCGTGCTGCACGAATCCCGCCTTCCAGATGAACAGGGTGGGCGACCATTCGGTGTCGATGGAGGGCGCTCCGCGCTGGTTGAGGAGCTTCGGCTCGGTGAAGATCTGGATGGCGCCGACGCAGGTGAACAGAACGGTCATGACGACCGCGGAGGCGATCATGGGCACCTTGATCCGCAGCGCGGTCCGGATGGCTCCCGCTCCGTCCACGACGGCCGCTTCGATCACTTCGCGCGGAACGGCCTGGAGCGCGGCGTAGAAGATGACCATGTTGTAGCCGATCCACTGCCAGGCGCACAGGTTGATCATGGACGACAGCACGTGGTCGTTGCTGTAGAAGTTCCAGGAGCCGCCGAGGGCGCCGATCCACTCCAGGACCGGGCTCAGTCCTGGGGTGTACAGATAGATCCAGATGATCGAGGCGATCAGCCCGGGGATGGCGTGCGGCAGGAACAGCGCGAGCTGGAAGAACCGTTTGGCGCGGGCCAGCGCCGAGTCGACCAGCAGGGCGAGGAGCAGCGAGCCGCCGATCATCACCGGTATGTACAGGGCGCAGTAGAGCACGATGTGCGCGAAGGAGTTTCGGAAGCCGGAGTCGGACAGGGCCCGGGTGTAGTTGCCGAGTCCGGAGAACACCCGCTCCGTGCCGCCGAAGCCGAGTCCGGAGGAGTGTTCCTGGAAGAGGCTCATCCACACGGCGTAGCCGATGGGCGCGACCATGACGGCTCCGAACAGCACGAAGAACGGCGTGATGAACAGCGCCGCGGCCCGGCGCTGGCTGCGCCGCGGCCGTACGGAGCCCAGCGGCTTCGCCGTGCCCGGGGGTTGGGGCTTCGGTCGGCTCACGGACTGGACGACGGGTGCTGCCACAGTGGGACTCCTTGGCGGGCTGGGCGCTGCGGGGAGACGGCGAAGAGGGGGGGGCCGGCCGCGGCCGGTGTCCGGGGGTCTGCCGGACACCGGGGACGACGGCCGGACCCGCCGGGTCACTCGGCGAGCTTGAGCCCGCGCTCCTCGATGCCCGACTCGGCCTTCCGCTGGCCCGCCTCCACGCCGGAGGTGAAGCCCGCCTTGGCCGCCGCGTCCTGCACCGCGGTGTAGACGTCCATCTGGTTGGGGCCCCAGGTCCAGCCGGGGACGATGGTGTCGACCTGCTCGGAGGCCAGCTTGTAGAGGTCCTGGCCGTCCAGGTACGAGGTGTCGAACTTGGCGGCGGCCACGGTGCGCAGCTCCGGGTTCGCGGGCAGCGCGCTGCTGGGCGACTCGAGGTCGGCGAGGCGGGCCTCGACGCCCGCCTTGCTGGTGGTCAGCCACTCGATGAACTCGGTGGCCGCCTCGGCGTGCTTGCTGCCCTTGAGGACGCCGTAGGAGGTGCCGCCGTAGTTGCCGGTGGCGGCGGTGCCCCAGTTGGGCAGCGGCGCGACGGCCCACTTGCCCGTGAGGTCGGGCATGGCGGTCTTCATGCCGCCGGCGGACCAGGAGGCGCCGAGGAAGGAGAGCGTCTTGCCGGTGGCGCGGGCCTTGGTCTCCTCGGGGCTGTACCCGGTGAAGGACTGCACGAGGTCCTTCTTGACGAGGCCGTCCCAGTAGGCGGCGACCTTCTTGGTCGCGGCGTCGTCGACGCCGGGCTTCCAGGCGTCGCCCTCGGTGGCGAACCACTTGCCGCCGGCCTGCCAGGACAGGGCGGCCAGCAGGGCCGGGTCCGACTTGGGCATCGAGGCCAGCCGGACGTTCTTGTCCTTCTTCCTCACCTTCGCGGCGGCGGCCTCGAACTCGTCCCAGGTCGTGGGGACGTCGATGCCGTACTTCTTGAACAGGTCGGTCCGGTAGTAGTAGAGCTGCGGCGCGACGTCGTAGGGGACGGTCCAGGTCTTCCCGCCGAAGGTCACGAGGCTCTGGAGCGACTTGGGGAACTTCGTCTTGACCGTTTCTCCGGCGTACTCGGTCAGATCGATCAAATTGCCCTGGCTCGCGAACTCGGGAACCATCTGGTACTCGATGGTCGCCACGTCGGGCGCGTTGCCCGCCTTCACCGCGTTGGAGAGCTTGCTGTACCCCTCCGTCGAGCTGGGTATCTCGGTGAACCGGACCTTGATGTCCTTGTGCGTCCGGTTGAACGCCTCGACGGTCGACTTGGCCCCGAGCGTCCAGGTCCAGTAGTCGATGGTGACCGGCTTGCCGTCCGACGCGGCGTCGGTCGAGCCGTCGCCGCCGCAGGCGGTGGCGAGCAGGCCCAGGGCGGCGACGGCGGCGGTGGCGGCAAGGCGGGTGCGGAACGAACGTGAAGTGCGCGGCATGGCACGGCTCCTACGAGACCTCGTACGGGAAGAGGCGGATGCAGGACATCTTTTGCGCGCACACGATCAGAGTCAAGAGCGTTCGACCATAACAATCAAAACGATCGCGCAACGCTCATCAAGCGGAGGTGCCGCCACCGCAGGACGAGCGCACCCTCAACTCGGGGAGCAGTTCGATGTGTTGACGCGGCGCGGGCCCGTTTCCGGCACGGCGTTCGGCGAGCCGCTGGAGCAGCAGCCCGGCGGCCAGTTCCCCCACCGCGCGCGTGGGCGGGGCGACGGCGGTGAGCGGAACGTCCGCGAGGGCGGCCACCTCGTCGTCGTACGCGATCAGCGCGAGGTCGCCGGGCACGCTGATGCCGGCCGCCTGCAGCTTCGGCACCAGCACGATGGCGTCCTCGTCGCTGTGGATCAGCGCCGCGGTGACCCCGCGCTTGCGGACGGCCTCGACGAGATAGTCGATGGTCGCCTCGTAGTCGCCGTGTTCACGCGTCGCGGGGGCCCCGGTGTCGCCCTCCAGGCCCAGCGACCGCACCGCCGCCAGGTAGCCCGCGGAGATGTGTTCGGCGTGCGGGCCCTCCTGGAGCACGGCGGTGACCCGGCGGTGGCCCAGCGCGGCGAAGTGGCCGACGGCGACCGCGGCGCCGTGGGCCCGGTCCGTCCGCACCCGGTCGAGATCCGCCGCGGGATTGCCGGCCGGTGCCGAGCGCTCCACCAGGACCGTCGGCACCTCGCAGTCGAGCAGCCACTTCTCCTGGCCGCCGACGGGCACTCCGCCGAACCAGCTCGGGGCGACGAGCAACGCCTCCGCACCGCCCGCGACCAGGTGTTCCGCCTGCACGGGGTCCTCGGAGTCGACATAGCCGGTCATGCCCAGGACCAGCCGTCCGCCGTGCGCCGCCACGACCTCGCGCACCCCTCGGACGATGTCCGCGAAGATGTGCTTGGTGGTCGGCACGATCATGCCGATCACGGCGCCCTCGGCGGACTCCCGGCGGGGCTGCGGCTCGGCGGCCGCGTCCCCCGGCCAGACCACCGCTCCGTGCAGCCGGTGCACCCGGCCCTGCGCGGCGAGCGCCTCCACGTCACGCCGCAGGGTCACCGCGGACACGCCGAGTTCGGCCGCGAGGTCGGCGACCCGCAGGCTGCCGCGCTCCCGGACGAGTTCGAGCACCCGCTCATGGCGCTGATCGACGTGCAGTCGCATGGGCTCCCCCTGGGGCAAGGCCGGACGGACGAACGAGGGGACGCGAGGCGTGATCCCGTCTGCTCACTCTACGCCCATACGTCGTATCGATCGTTTGCGTTCAATATGTTCACGAAGGCGTGCGGCCCGCGTCGCCGGGCCGGAAACCGTACGGGTCCGGGTCCTCATCTCCGCGCCCCGCTCGCTGCTGCTGCCGGTTGGCGGCGAGGTACGCGCAAGTCCCAGCGGGATGAGGACAGGGGCCCACGATCCGTGTGCGGGAAAGCCCCATGGGCGAGGCCGGCACATGTCCGTGCTTGCGTGCGGGGCGCCCTGTGGGGAGAGTGCCAACCGTGGCGGGCCGTGCATGGCCGAAGCGGGCGACACAGCGGAGGGACACAGGGATGTGCGTACTGGATCTGGCGGCCAAGGAGGCCGAGGTCGCTCAGTTCCTGCTCGCCCACCCGCGGGCCCAGGAGGCCGGGATCGGGCATCCCGCGCTGAGCGGCTGCGACGAGGTCGCCTGGTCCGACATCCCCGGATGTCCCGCCGCGATACCGGCGGTGCTGCGGGGACTGCTGGACCAGGAGGCCGCACCCGACGCGGTGCGGGTCCTCACCAACGCGCTGATGGACGGCGTCTTCTCGCTCGGTGCCGCGATGCCGGCGGCCCTGCCGTTCCTGCTCCGCCTGGCGGCTGATCCGCAGGCCCCGGTAAGGAAGTCACGGCTCGACATCCTGCTCGTCGCCGCCGAGTTCGCGCTGCCGGTCGACGCGGGCGACGAGCGCGCGGTACGGCTCTTCGGGAGCGACGACGAACACCCGGAACGGGAACAGTGCAGGGCGGTGTTCGCCCGGCACGCGGAGCTGATCACCGCACTGCCGGACGACCTGGTCGGCGCCGACGACCGGGCGAACCTCCTCCGGGCCGCGGGTCTGGTCCGCCGGGCCGCACCAGAGGGTGCGTGAGCGAATCCGTGCGTGAGCGAATCCGTGCCTGGGCGACCCTTCACCGGGACGCCGGGCTTGTTCAGGGCGTTCCCCGTCTCCGGGGCGGCCCCAAGAACGTGGTGCGCGCCGGTCGGCTCCGCGTTTCATTGAGCGCTGTCGGCTCCGCGTTTCGCTGAGCGCCTCCGGCCCCGCGCCTCACCGATCGCCGCCGGCTCTACGCCTCAGTGATCGCTGCCTGAGCCACTCGGCCACCCGCGCGGCCCCGGTCCGGCCCTCCGAGCGGCCCTCCGAGCGGCCCCGCACCGGCCCTCCTGCGGCCGGTCACCGTCGCGGCCGCACCCCCGCGCGGACGCGCAGAACGCCAATGGGTCGCCGGATGCCTGCCCTCGCCCCCTCCGCCTCACCCCTCCCGCCGCCCCCTTTTGAACGTGTTCAACTTCTCGTACTAGAGTGAACGCCAGGAGGGGGTTACCGATGAAGATCGTGATACCGGGGGGAACCGGGCAGGTGGGGTCGCTTCTCAAGCGTGCCCTGACCGCCGCGGGCCATGAGGGCCTGGTGCTGACGCGGCGGCCGGTGCGCGAGGGCGAGATCGAGTGGGACGGCGAGACTCTCGGTCCCTGGGCCGACGCCATCGACGGCAGCGACGCCGTCGTCAACCTGGCGGGCCGCAGCGTCAGTTGCCGCTACACGCCGGTCAATCTGCGGGCGATGATGGACTCGCGGGTCAACTCCGCCCGGGTGGTGGGCGAGGCGATCGAAGCGGCCGCACGACCGCCCCGGGTGTGGCTGCAGATGAGCACCGCCACCATCTACGCCCATCGCCACGACGCGCCCAACGACGAGGCCACCGGTGTGATCGGCGGCGCAGAACCCGACGTACCGGGCTATTGGGCGTACAGCGTCGACATCGCCAAGGCGTGGGAACGGGCACAGGAGGAAGCGCGCACGCCGCACACCCGCAAGGTCGCCCTGCGTTCGGCCATGGTGATGAGTCCTGATCGCGGCGGTGTCTTCGACGTCCTGCTGTGGCTCGCGCGGCTCGGGCTCGGCGGTCCGGTCGCGGGCGGGGCGCAGTACGTGTCGTGGATCCACGAGCACGACTTCGTGCGTGCCGTCGAGTTCCTGATCGACCGGGAGGACCTCGACGGGCCGGTGAACCTCGCGGCCCCGACTCCGCTGCCCCAGGGGGAGTTCATGCGGGCTCTGCGGGCGGCTCAGGGTGTGCCGGTGGGTCTGCCCGCGACGAAGGCCATGGCCGAGCTGGGCGCCTTCGTCCTGCGCTCGGACACCGAACTCCTGCTGAAGAGCCGCCGCGTCGTCCCCGGCCGTCTCCTGACCGAGGGCTTCACCTTCGACCACGCGCTGTGGCCGGAGGCCGCCCGCGAGCTCGTACGCCGCAGGCGCGACCTCGCACGGCGCGGCCGCGAGGAACGCCGTCGTCGGCCGAACGTCCCCATGGAGGGTGCGAGTTAATCGGTCGCGTGCCGGAAGGTGGGGCGCTACGTTCCGCGTGAGCGCGGTGCGGTACGAGGCGAGGAGCCAGGCATGGGGAGCGACGGCGTACGACCGATCGTCTGGGGTTGCTGCTCGACCAGTTCGACCGTGCCCGCGAGATGGCCGAGGTGCGGCTGGCGGGGCTCGGTGACGAGGAGTACCTGTGGGAGCCGGTGCCCGGGTGCTGGTCGGTGCGGCCCCGGAGCGAGGCGACGACACCCAGGGCGTTCGGACCGGGTGAGTGGGTGCTCGACCTGGGCGCCGCCGACATCCCGGCGAACGAGTACGCGGAGGTCGCCCGGCAGGCCGCCGGCGGCATGACCGTCGCCAAGATCGCCGAGGACTGGAGCGTCGGCGTCGAGCGGGTCGAGCAGATCCTGGCCCACACCGGTGAGCCGGACCCCGACGAGACCCCGGTCACGACGATCGCGTGGCGGCTGGGACACCTGCACTTCCACTTCGCCGGCGGATGGGAGTGGACGTTCGGTGAGCGGCGGCAGGAGCCGAAGCTGGGCGTCGACTTCAGTCCGTCCGCGGCGGTGGCGCTCGACCGGTTCTGGTCGGTGATCGACCGCTGGCGCGAGAGCGTCGGTTCGGTCACCGAGGAGCAGTTGGACACCGTCGGCTTCTCGCAGTACCCGTACGGCTCCGACCCCGACGACCCCTACATCTCGGTGCTGTCGGGCGCCAACCTGGAGTTCATCCACCACATGGCGGAGGTCGCCCTGCTCCGCGACCTGTACCGCTCCCGCTTCACCACCGCGGAGCGGTGAAGGGCGAGTCGGCAGGCGCGCGGCAGCCACGCGCCTCCTCCCGGACCGACTCGTCCCGCTCGGTGGACGTCCGCACGGACCGTCCCCGGGAGGAGTCGGGAACGTCTGCCCAGCCGGGGCCAGTTGCACTCCGTGGGTCTCCTGGCCGTTGCTCGCCATCAGCGTGGTGCTTCTGGTGTACCGCATCACCGAAGGTGCCCGCACCCCCTGCCTGGACGCGGGCCCGAGGTGGGAGAGGATGGCGGCCGGTGGGGATGCGGCGAGGGGAGCGATCATGCGCGGGTCTGCGGGATTCCGGTCCGGAGGTATCGGACGCCGGGGCGCGGTGGTCGCCGCCGCCGCCGTGGCGGGGGTCCTCACGGCCGCCGGCTGCGGCACGAACTCCGGGTCCGCCGAGTCCCCCACCACCCGGTCCGGCGGCGAGAAGCCTCCGTCCAAGGCGGCGGGCGCCCTGACCTGGGAGTTCCAGCACATCGCGGACTTCAACGGGAAGCTGACCGACGTGGCCGCCCTGGCCGAGGACGACATATGGGCGGTCGGCAGCGAGAACGACCGGCCGTCGCCCCCGGTCCTGCTGCACTACGACGGTGCGAAGTGGACGCGTGAGCCGCTTCCCGAGGCGCTCGGTGCCAGTGCCTATCCGCCGGCACTCGAAGAGATCGGCGAGGAGACCCTGTGGCTGCGGCCGCTGAACCTCCAGGACGCCACCGACGCGAACTCCTGGGCGCAGTGGGACGGCACTCACTGGTCCGCTGTGCCCCACCCGCCGACGGGCCAGGTCGGGGAGCTGGAAGGCGTCGATCCGGACGACGTCTGGGCCCTGGCGGGTGAGCGGTCCGCCCAGCACTGGAACGGCACCCGCTGGACCACGACCCGGCTCCCCCACGACGCCTCCGACCTGGCGGTGGTCGGCCCCGCCGACGTCTGGGCGGTCGGTAGCCGCTCGACGGGGCCGGGCACCGAGCTCGGTTACGGCGAGCGGTACAGGCAGCCCGCGTCGATGCACTGGAACGGCAGGGCCTGGACGTCGGTGGACACTCCGCAGGCCCGCTTCGAGGAGCCGGTCCCGCCCGAGCCCAGCGCCGGGCTCGGCGACGTCTTCGCGCTCGCCGACGGTGAGGTGCGCGCGTACGGCACCAACAGCTTCAACCACGGTGAGGTCGAGAACGAACCCGCGGAGGAGTTCCTCGAACTGCGCTGGGACGGCTCGAAGTGGGTCGAGGAGGAGCCGGCGCCCGGTGGGTGCGCCGGGCGGATTCCCAAGGCTGCGGACGCCAAGGGCCTGTTGCTCCAGGGCAATTGGTATCTGACCGACGACGGCCGTTGCGTGAAGATCGGGCGGCACCGCCTGCCCCTCTCGACCGGCGCCCGCAAGGAGTCGAACCAGTCGCTGTGGCTGGAGGAGATCCACCGGATCCCGGGCACCGACGAGTGGCTGGGCGCCGGGCACGTCCAGGTCAACCAGAGCGGTGACCCCTTCTCCGCCCCCGTCGTCGTCGGTCTCCAGCGCGGCACCTGACGCGTCCCGGGTGCCGCGCGCTATCGCGTCCTGACGAAGCGCGCCCGCGCGGCGGGTGTGAGGAGTTCGGTCGCGTACCGCACGGTGATCCGCGGCAGCTCGGGGGCGTGCCGGCCGAGGAAGTCCACCAGCAGGGGTTCGTCCCGGCGGCCGATCTCCCGCAGCATCCAGCCGGACGCCTTGTGGATCAGCGGCTCGGGATCGCCGCGCAGCTTCAGGACGAGGGCGAGCGTCGGCTCGAAGCGGCCGGCCCGGATCAGCGCGAGTGTGGCCACCACGGCGATCCTGCGGTCCCACAGCCGGGCCGACCCGGCGAGTTCGTCCAGCACGTCCAGAGCCTCGGGCGGCCCGTCCAGGAGCCACGGTCCGAGCACCACGTACGCGGAACCGTCCACGAGATCCCAGTTGTCCACGCGGCCGGTACGGTCGAGGTAGAAGTCGACCAGGGGCTTCCGGTCGGCGCCCCGGGCACGGCGTACCCGCTCGGCGAGGACCAGCAGACCCGTGAACCGCTCCTCGTGCACCCGGCTGCGCAGCAGGACGTCCACATCCTCCAGCGCCAACTCCCGATTCTCCTTGGCGAGTTCGCGCATCAGCGGGACGCGTACGCCGAGCAGCTCGTCGTCGTCCGCGGGGGTGAGCACCCGCACCAGCTGCGCCCGGACCCCGGCATCCGCCCGCTCCCGCAAGTCGGCCCGCAGGCGCTTCAGGACGTCAGTGGTCATGCTGACGGACGGTAGCGCCCGCCAGGCGCCTTCGCGACTTGCCCGCTGTAGAGGGGGGTGTCGCGGCCCGCGGCGGCGCCCACCGCACGCGGGCACCCTCGGAGAGCAGCGGGCCCGCTCACCACGCCGAAGCCCGAAACACAAGGCCGCCTCCTGGCGACTCGGACAAGCCCCACTCCCCACCCCACCTCGTCAGCCGCGTGGCCGGAACTCCGGCTCCGTGGGCGGTGCTCCGGTGATGTTGGTGATCAACTCGGCGCACAGTTCGCGGAGTTTGATGTTGCGGTGCTGGGACGCGGACCTCAGGGTGTCGAACGCCTCGGCCGCGGTGCAGCGGCGCTGGCCCATGATCACGCCCAGGGCCTGGTCGATGACGCTGCGGGACTGCATGGCGGTCTGGAGCTGTGCGGCGAACTCCTGGGTGTCGGCGAGGCGCTGGGCCACGGCGATGCCGCCGGTGGCCTGGGCCGCGAGGGACCGCAGGGCGCTGAGGTCCGTGTCCGCGAACGCGTCGGGCGGGCCGCCGTACAGGTTGAGCGCGCCCGCGGTGCGGGTGTGGGCGGCGATCGGCAGCGAGAGGGAGGAGCGGACCCCGCACGCGGCGGCGTAGGCGGGATAGTCACCCCAGCGGCTCTCCCGCAGCATGTCGACGACCGCGACCTCCTCGCCGGTGCGCAGGGCCTGGAGACAGGGGCCGTCGTCCCGGCCGTACTGCTTCTCGTCCAGCTTGGGCGCCGCCGGTCCCGCGCTCACCACCGTGGCGGGCTTGCCGTCGCCCTCGACCGTCACCCCGACGCCCTCTCCCCGTGACAGCTCCAGGGCGGTGTCGGCCAGCGTCTGGAGGAACTCCTCCAGGGTGTCGGTGTCCAGCAGCCACTGCGTGATGTCCCTGCTGCCGTACATGTCATCAGCGTTCATCATGTGTTCCTTCGCGCAAGGCCCGCGGCCCCTCGATCGGCGTCGGCGCCACCATGGCCGACGGAGTCCGGCATCCGCAGGAACACCTCCGGTGCCACCGCTGCCCGGCGCACGTGTCGTCGGGGCGGCGTGGTCTTCCCTCCCTTCACGAGTACCACGATGGGCCCTGTGGAACCCGCCGAAGCGCACCGCGTTCCGGCGGCTCGGCCCGGCTGCCGCTCCACCCCCGGGCGGTGCCGACAGGGCCCGGTCGCGCGCCGGGGCCGGGAGCGACGTGCCGACCGCTGCCCGGCGGCGTAACGTCCAAGGGGTGACTTCCGGGTGCGTCCGGGGTGCCTGAGGTGGCAGCCGTCCGGGGCGGCGTCCGCGAGGCTGGAGGTGCCTGGTGACCAGCGTGGGTGATCCGGCCGCCGCCGAGCGCGCACTGGATGCCGAGTTCGCGGAGACCGTGCGCCGGACCGGCGCCTCCCTCGGCGCGCTGTACCTGCTCGCGCCGGACGAGCAGGTGCTGTGGCTGGACGTGCTGTCCGGGGCCCCGGCCGAGTTCGCCGCGCCGTGGGCGAGGGTCGCGACGGCCGCCCCGGCGCCCGTGGCGGACGCGGTCCGCGAGGAGCGGATGGTGTGGGTGGGCAGCCAGGAGGAGATGGCCCGCTCCTATCCGCGCACCGCGATGGTGCTTCCCTACCCGCTGGCGCTGGTCGCGGCGCCGGTCACGGCTGCCCGGCGGTGGGGCGCGCTGCTGCTGATGTGGCCGGCCACCCGTCCGCCGTACATGACCGGGCGGGAGCGCGGCAACATCGCGTCCAGCTGCCGGCGGCTGGCCCGGCTGCTGGAGGAGGCCGCCGGTCAGGGCCGCTCCCCGGCCCCGCGCGCCGAGCCCCGGGTCGTGCCCGCCGCGGACGGCGACCGCTCCGGCGTCCCTGCCTCGGCCGCGGAGGACTTCGTGGAGCGCCTGCCCGGCGGGAGCTGCTCGCTGGACCTGGGAGGCCGCTTCGTCTACCTCAGCTCCGGTGCGAGCGAGCTGCTGGGCTGCCCGGCGAGCCGCCTGCTGGGGACCCTGCCGTGGCAGTCCCTGCGCTGGCTCGACGACCCCGCCTACGAGGACCGCTACCGTGCCGCGGTGCTCGGCCGCGAGCCCATCGTCTTCACCGCGTGCCGCCCGCCCGACCAGTGGCTCGACTTCCATCTCTATCCGGACGCCAGCGGCATCAGCGTCCGGATCGTGCCGACCGGCACGCCGGCGCCGCCGCTCCCCGGGGCGGCCCGGTCCGCGAGCAGCGTCGCCCCCGCGCCCGCCGGGCGGCTCTACCAGCTGACCCACCTGGCCGCCGCCCTGACCGAGGTGGTCGGGGTCCAGGACGTCATCGACCTGGTCGCCGACCAGATCATGCCCGCGTTCGGCGCCCAGGGCCTGGTCCTGTCCGCCGCCGATGCCGGCCGGCTTCGGATCACCGGTCACCGCGGCTACTCCGCGCAGAGCATCGCGCGTCTCGACGGCCTGCCCCTGGACACCGACTTCACCCCTGCCGGACGGGCCATCGACACCGGCACGCCCGCGTTCTTCGCCGACGCGCAGGAGATGCGGCGGCTGTATCCGGAGGCGCCGCAGGTCAGCGGCAAAGAGGCGTGGGCGTTCCTGCCGCTGATCATCTCCGGCCGGCCCGTCGGGTGCTGCATCCTGTCCTACGACCGTCCGCACACGTTCCCGGCCGAGGAACGCGCCGTGCTGACGTCGCTCGCCGGGCTCATCGCCCAGGCCCTGGACCGTGCCCGCCTGTACGACGTCAAGCAGGACCTCGCGCACGGCCTCCAGGAGGCCCTGCTCCCGCGTACCCTGCCCCGGGTGGCCGGGGCGCGTGTCGCCGCGCGCTACCTGCCCGCGACCCGGGGCATGGACATCGGCGGGGACTTCTACGACGTGATCCGGCTCGGTGACTCCGCCGCCGCGGCCGTCATCGGCGACGTCCAGGGCCACAACGTCGCCGCCGCCGCCCTCATGGGCCAGGTCCGCACCGGTGTCTACGCCCACGCCACCCTGGGCACGTCCCCCGACCAGGTCCTCGCCAGAACCAACCGGCTCCTGACGGAACTGTCCCCCGACCTGCTCACCAGCTGCCTCTACGCCCACTTCGACTTCGCCGCCCGACGCGTCACGCTGGCCTCCGCGGGCCACCCGCCGCCGCTGCTGCGCCTTCCCGGCGGTGACACGCGGCCCGTGCCCGTTACGCCCGGACCGCTCCTCGGGATCGCCCCCGACGCGGTCTTCCCGCTGACCGAGATCCCGCTCACTCCCGGCATGCTGCTCGTCCTGTACACCGACGGTCTCGTCGAGACGCCGGGCGTCGATCCCGACGAGTCCCTCGCCGTGCTCGCCCGCCGTCTCGCCCGGGCCGACGACGGGAACCTGGAGCTGCTGATCGACGACCTGCTGGACATGACCCGGGCGACCGAGCACCGTACCGACGACATCGCCCTCCTCGTCCTCCAGGAACGCTCCGGCCGCTGACCCGCCCCGCCCCCGCCCCCGCCCTCCGGTGCCGGTCGCACGGAGGGCGGGCAGGTGACCGACCCGGGCGGCCGGGGGCGGGCTGTGGACCCCGGCGGCCGGGGCCACCCGTCCTTGCCTCCGAACCGCCGGAACCACCCCGTCCCGCACCCCGGGCTGCCCGTCCCCCGCACCCCGGCTCCCCGTACAGTGGAAGAAGCGTTTCGTCCCTTTCTGACCCGGTCCCGTCCCGCGCCATCCGCCCCGGAGCGTCCATGCACCACCCGTCCACCAGCCCGGACGACGACTCCGACACCCTGTTCGGGCTCGACGCCCTGGGCCCCGCGCCCGCGGCACCGGGCGGCGACCGGCCGTCCTTCCGGGACTCCGACACCGCGCGGCGCCTGCTTCCCGTGCGGGAGATCCACGCCGAGCCCGGGGCCGCCGCCTCCCCGCGCGGCCGGCAGATCATCGCCCGGTTCCCCGAGGCGCGTCTCGTCGAGGTCGAGTCCCACTGGCGCATCGCCGGACTGCACGGCAACGAGGGCAACGTCGCGCGCTGGGTGCGCGTCAAGGGCGAGACCCTCGTGCTGGGCGAGCGGAAGTCACCGGCCACGCGCCCCAACGGCAGGTCCGCCGACTGGATCGCCCCGGGCGCCTCCAACGGCTGCGCGATGGCCTGCGCCTACTGCTACGTGCCCCGCCGCAAGGGCTACGCCAACCCGATCACGGTCTTCACCAACATCGACCGGATCATCGCCCACATCGGACGGCACATCGCACGCCAGGGTCCCAAGACCGAGCCGAACCAGTGCGACCCCGAGGCGTGGGTGTACGACATCGGCGAGAACGGCGACTGCTCGGTGGACGCGCTGATCTGCGACAACACCGCGGATCTCGTGCACGCCTTCCGGCAGTGGCCGACGGCCAAGGCGTCCTTCGCGACCAAGTTCGTCAATCCGGACCTGCTGGGGCTGGACCCGCGCGGCCGGACCCGTATCCGCTTCTCGGTGATGCCTCCCGAGGACTCCCGGCTGCTGGACGTGCGCACCTCCCCCGTCGCCGAGCGGATCGCCGCCGCCGCGGACTTCCTGGACGCGGGCTACGAGGTGCACTTCAACCTCTCCCCCGTCGTGGTGCGCCCCGGCTGGGAGGAGGCGTGGTCGGAACTGCTGACGCATCTCGACGACGTGCTGCCGGACCGGGTCAAGCGGCAGGCGGCCGCCGAGGTGATCATGCTGACGCACAACCGGGAGCTGCACGAGGTCAACCTCGGATGGCACCCCCGCGCCGAGGACGTCCTGTGGCAGCCCGGCCTCCAGGAGGCCAAGCGCTCCGAGAACGGCGCGCTGAACGTCCGCTACGCCGTCGACATCAAGGCGCGCGCGGTGCGGCGTCTGCGCGACCTGGTCGCCGAGCGGGCCCCCTGGCTGCGCGTTCGGTACGCCTTCTGAGCAGTTCCGCGGACCGGCCGTTCTCCCGGTGGGGGCGCGGCGCCTGCGCGACGGGCAGGCGTGCGGGAAGAACCCGCGGCGCCGGTCAACTCCGCGTTCCCGAAGCCCAACTGACGAGTCGTCATGAAAACGTGTGCCGGCCGCGGACCTCCGTGGGTCGCCGCGGCCGGCACGCCGTCCGTGCCGGGTGCTAGGCCGGCACGCAGCCGATCGAGCCGGCGGGCAGGTTGTTGCCCGTGGAGGTGGCGGTGAAGCCGAAGGTGACACTGCCGTCGGCGGCGATGACCCGGTTGTGGTCGACGTTCTTGACCGTGACCGTGCCGTCGCTCGCGGTGGACAGGGACCCGTTCCACAAGCTGCTGATCTTGGTGCCCGTGCCCGGTTTCCACGCCACGGCCCAGCCGTTGCGCGGTTCCGTACCGTGGTTCATCACCTCGACGGACGCCTGGAAGCCGCCGCTCCAGGAGTTCACGACGTTGTAGACGGCCATGCACGAGCCGGTGTGCGGGTCGGACGGGGTCGGGGTCGGCGTGGGGGTCGGGGTGGGAGTGGGGGTCGGGGTCGGAGTGCCGCCGGGGTTCCTGATGCCGGTCACCTCTCCGTTGCCGCCGTCGAAGACGATGTCGGAGCAGGAGAAGAAGTTCTCCTGGCTGTCGGACCGCACCCACTGGATGAAGATCAGGGCGTTGCCCGAGCGCCCGGAGGGCAGGCTCAGGTCCCAGGAGTAATGGCCGCCGTCGGTGCCCGGCGAACCCTGCTGGGACGGATTGGTGACGGTCTGGATCAGGTCCAGGTCGTCCCAGCCCAGCTCGGACGTGGACGACCAGCCGGGCTTGGACAGGTAGACCCGGAACGAGCCCGGGTGCGCGGCCCAGTTGCTGTACTGCACCTGGAGGGTCTTGCCCGAGGTGAGGTGCGTCCTCGGCCAGTCGGAGCGGGCCGCGTTGTAGGCGGAGAAGTCGTACGGGGACCGGTCGCCGGCGCTGCACAGGGTGCCGTCCGGCACGTAGCCGGCGCCCCTGCCGCCCGCCTGGGAGTCCAGTACGGCGAACCAGTTGTAGAGCGGCGTGGTGCCGCTGTCGGCGACGGCGTCCCGGCACGCGGGATTCGTCGGGTCCAGTGCTCCGTTGCCCGTCCGGGCGTCCAGGTAGCACAGGTAGGTGCGCGAGCCGGGAAGCATCGCCACCCCGTGTGCCTGGGCGGAGCCCTGTCCCAGCAGGGTCATGCCGAGCGCCGCGATCAGGGTGGCGAAGGCGGCCGCCATCGACAGAATGGTGCCGCGTCGCGACAGAACGGTGCTGCGTAGAGCCATGTCCTCTCCTTCCGGTCGTACTCGGGTCGTTCGAGATCGGGTGCCGCGTGCCGGGAGCCGTGATGCCGGCTGCGGCCGGTGTTTGGAGCCCCGCCCGTCCGGCGAGGGTGCCGGCCGGACGGGCGGGGAGCAGGGCGGGTCAGGCGGGCGGGGTGCCCCAGGCGCGTACGGTGCCGAGGTAGGCGGGGATCGTCGGGGCGTCGGTGTAGGACGTGGCCGTGCCGCGGCTGTAGTCACCGACCTCGTCGAAGGCCGACCAGTCGGACTTGGCCATCCGCAGCTGGATGTCGCCGGTGTCCTTGCCGGCCGCCAACGTGCCCGACTTGAAGGCGACTTCGAGATAGGCGTCGGCTCCCGCGACCGGTGTGCTCAGCGGCACGACCTTGAGCTGGACGGTGGAGCAGCCGACTGCCGCGTAGTCGCAATAGGCGTTGACCGTGGCGGAACCGCCGTCGCGGGTGAAGTAGTAGCGGGCGGTGACCTTGGTCAGGTCGACCGCGTCGCCGCCGGTGTCGACGATGCGCAGGCTGGGCCGGATCGCGTTGTCGGTGGGCGAGGTGTCGCTGTTCCGGTAGCGGACCGCGAGGCCGCCGGCGGGGTCCGGACCGCCGCCACCGGGGTCGGTCGTGACGCTCAGGGCGCCGGAGGGCGCGGAGACGTTGCCGGCGGCGTCACGGGCGCGCACGGTGTAGCTGTAGGCGGTGGCGGCGCCGAGTCCGGTGTCGGTGAAGGTGGTCGAGGTCACCGGCGACGAGGTGGTCCTCGTGCCGTCGCGGTAGACGTCGTAGCCGCTCACGCCGGTGTCGTCGGTGGACGCCGTCCAGGACAGGGACACACTCGTCGCCGTCTTCGCGGTGGCTTTGAGGCCGGTCGGGGCGCTGGGCGCGGTGGTGTCGCCGCCCGGGGTGCCGCCGCCGTCCGCGGGCACGGCCGGGTAGCCGTTGGCGACCAGCATCGCGAACGCGTCGTGGAACCAGTGTCCGGCCAGCGGGGCGCCCGGCAGGGCACCGGTCTTGCTGTTGCCGGCGTTGGGCGCGGTGTACGTGGGGTCGCACATCGGGTCCAGCCGCTTGCCCTCGTCGTTGGGGATGTCGGTGCTGGCGCCGTCGGACTCCCCCGGTGGCTTCACCCACAGGAACGCGTCGAGATGGGAGTCGGGGTGGCCGGACGGGGACGCCTGGGGGCGCTGCCCGATCCCGGCGCCGGCGACGTTGCACCACAGTCCGCGGTGCGTGCGGCGGTCCGCCTTGGACTCGCCGACGTAGGTGTCGAGGGTGGTGCTGGTGCTCGCGGCGCCGGGCCGGGACGCTCCGCCCCAGCCGTTGCGGGAGGTGTCGACGACCATGCCCGTCGAGGTGGGCCAGCCGGCGGACACGAGCGCCCGGTGCACGTTCTTGGTGAAGTCCGACTCGTCGAAGTTCGCGTTCCACTCGTAGAACTTCGCGGACTTGACCATGGTGCCGCCGACGGTCTTGTCCGGGTCGGTGAGGAACGGCTCTTCCAGGGGCGTGTAGTTGGCGACGTTGGTGATGAGTCCGTCGACGCTCGCGAGTCCCGCCGTGGTGCCCTTGGCGACGTCCGTGTACAACTGCACGGTCTGGGAGAGGTTGTTGTCCCAGCCGAGCCAGCCTGAGTGCGCGAAGTCCAGGTAGGTGTAGACGTTGGGGATGGCGTGCAGTTTGTTCAGGGCGTACCGCACGCCCTGGACGTGGATGCCGCTGCTCTTGGCCTGGGCGCACTCGGCGTCGGCGGTGTTGGTGACCAGGTTCGGCAGGCCGTCCGGTTCGATGACCGTGGTGATGCGGACGTCCTGGTACTTGGGGTTCTCGAAGACGTCGGCGATGGCGTCGATGTATTCGCTCTTGTACCGGTCCAGTCCGGCCTGGGTGAGGGGCAGTTCGCCGTTGGAGGCGAGGGCCGCGCAGTCCCGTCCGGGCAGGTCGTAGACGACGAAGGTGGCGGTGACGGGCTGCCCGGGCTTCTTCTGGGCGAGCGCCAGGTCGAGATGGTCGGCCAGGCTCTTGCGGCCCCCGTTGGCGGTGCCGCCGCCGATCGCCGCGATCCGGTCGAGCCACACCGCGGTGGGGTAGGTCCCGACCGTCTGCATCTTCGCCTTGAGCGTGGCGTCGGAGGTCTTCGCGGCGGAGGTGCCCACCAGGGCCGTGTAGTCCGGGTTGGTGTAGAAGGTGGCGCCGGCGAACGGGTTGTCGACATGGGCTTCCGCGGCGGCGGCCGGCTGGGGCGAGAGCTGTCCCGCGACGCCCAGCAGGGCGGTGGCCAGCGCGGTGGCGAGCGCGGCCGTCCGCCATCGTCTGCGGCGGGGTCTCGGCGGGCGGGTGCCTGTGCGTGGGGTCCGGTCGGTCATGTGCCCTCCTCGTGGGTGTTCTGCGGGTGGTACGAGGTGGTGCGCGGTACGCCTGGCCGGGCGGGGGCCCGTCGAGGCGGGTGCGTCCGTCCTTCCGTACGCGGGTCGTCGTGCCCGGGACGCCGGCCTCGGCCGTGCGCCTGCGGACGGCGGTGGGACGTCGGGGGTCAGCTCCCCGCGCAGTGCGGGACCGGTGCTCCGGCCGCGCCGCTCGCGGTGAAGCCGAAGGAGGTGGTGCCGCCGGGTGACAGCGAGCCGTTGAAGGCGGCGTTGCGGACGGTGGGCCGGCCCTGGGACAGGGTCAGGGTGCCGTTCCAGAGATTGGTGACGGTGGACCCGTTGAGGTCCCAGTCGACCGCCCAGCCGGTGAGGGGGGTCGGTCCGGAGTTCCGGACCGTGATCTCCGCCTGGTAGCCGCCGCCCCAGGAGGAGGCGACGCGGAACTGCGCGGTGCACTCCGCGCCGGTCGGCGTCGGCGTCGGCGAAGGAGTCGGCGTCGGCGTCGGCGTCGGCGAAGGAGTCGGCTCGGGGTTCGTCCCTGAGTAGGTCAGTCCGTACCCGTACGGGAAGAGGGGGACCTTGCCGTCACCGTCGTTGACGGGCTGCTGGGAGGCGCTCCTCATCCAGGTCACGGGGAGTTTGCCGGTGGGGGCGTAGGCGCCGAACAGCACGTCGGCGACACCGGCGCCCTCGGTGCCCGGCAGCCAGGCCGCCAACAGCGCCTGCCAGTCGGTCAGTTGGGAGGCGATGTCGAGCGGTCGGCCGGAGACCAGCACGGTGACCACGGGTACGCCGCTCGCCTTCAGCCGGCCGAGCGTCGCCAGGTCCTCCTGGTCCAGTCCCAGGCCGCCCGGCCGGTCGCCGCGGCCCTCGGCGTAGGGGGTCTCGCCCACCACCGCGACGGCGGCCGTGTAGGTCGCGTCGATGCCGTTGCCGTAGCGGTCGTAGGTGACGCGCGAGGGGTCGGTGACGGCGGCGCGGACGCCCTGGAGGACGGTGGTGCCGTCGGTGACGGCGCCGCTGCGGCCCTGCCAGCCGACGGTCCAGCCGCCGCTCTGGTTACCGATGTCGTCGGCCGACTTGCCGGCCACGAACACCTTCGCCGTCCTCGGCAGCGGCAGCACCCCGCCCTCGTTCTTGAGCAGCACCTGCGAGGCCCGCACCGCCTCCCGGGCGAGGGCGCGGTGTGCGGCGGAGCCGACGCCGGGGGTCAGCGAACGGTCGGTGAACGGCTTCTCGAACAGGCCGAGTTGGAACTTCTTGGTCAGGATGCGCCGGTTGGCGTCGTCGACGCGGGCCTGCGGGATCCGCCCCGCGGTCACCTCACCGCGCAGCAGAGTCAGGAACTTCCCGTAGTCGTGCGGCACCATCACCATGTCGACGCCGGCGTTGACGGCCTTCGCGATCTCGGCACCGGTGAAGCCGGTCTGCCCGTCGAGCTGGTCGACGGCGGCCCAGTCGGACACGACGAACCCGCTGAAGCCGAGTTCGCCCTTGAGCACGTCGGTGACGAGGTACTTGTCGCCGTGCGCCCTCACGCCGTTCCAGCTGCTGTAGGTGAGCATCACCGCGCCCACGCCCCGCCGCACCGCCTCCTGGAACGGCGGCAGGTGGACGGCGCGCAGTTCCGCCTCGGAGATCCGGGTGTCGCCCTGGTCGACGCCGCCGGTGGTGCCGCCGTCGCCGATGTAGTGCTTGGCGGTGGCGAGCACGGAGGCGGGGCCGGCGCCCAGGGTCTCGCCCTGCAGGCCGGTGACGAGCGTGGCCATGGCGGCGGGCAGCTCGGGCTTCTCGCCGAACGACTCGTACGTACGGCCCCAGCGGTCGTCGCGGGCCACGCACAGGCAGGGGGCGAAGTCCCAGTCGATGCCTGTCCCGGCCACCTCCTCGGCCACCGCCCGCCCGACGCGCCGCACGAGCGCGGGGTCGCGGGTGGCACCGAGCCCGATGTTGTGCGGGAAGACGGTGGCGCCGCGCACGGCGTTGTGGCCGTGCACCGCGTCGATCCCGTGGATCAGCGGGATGCCGAGCGGTGTGCCGAGGGCGGTGCGCTGCAGTGCGTCGTAGGTGTCCGCCCAGGTCTGGGCGTTGTTGGGGCTGACCGTCGAGTCGCCGCCGGACAGCACCGAACCGATGCGGTGGGTGGCGAGGTCGGAGACCGGGACGAGGGCGTCCTTCTCGATCTGCGTCATCTGGCCGAGCTTGTCGTCGAGCGTCATCCGGCCGAGCAGGTCGTCGACCCGGGCCGGCACCGGCAGGGACGGGTCCTGGTAGGGGAACGCGGCGGAGGCCGAGGACACGTCGGGATGGTGCGGTGCGGCGGCGGTGAGCCCGGTGAGGGCGAGGGACACGGCGCTCAGTGCGGCGACGAGCGCCGGACGCCGGGAGTGCGAAAGGCTCATGCGGGGGGGCCTTTCCGGTCGGGGTCCGCAGGGGGGAAGCGGCGGGGGTGACGGACGGCGGGTTGCTCCGGGGCCCTTCCCGTCGGCGCAGGGAAGAGGAGCGGGCCCCGGAGCGGACCGCCGCGGCGGATGCCGGACACGTGCCCGCGCGAACGGTCAGGCGGTGGCGGCGCGGGCTCCGCCGGTGCTGTGCCGCGTGGATGTCACCCGGTCGTGCAGGCGGTGCCGTTCAGGCTGAAGGCCGCCGGTTTGGCGAACGTGCCGCCGTAGGTCCCCTGGAAGCCGAAGGTCTGACTGGCCCCGGCGGCGATGCCCGCGTTGTGGGCCAGGCCGCTCGCCGTGACCGCTCCCGAGGACGGCGTCACCGTGGCGTTCCAGGCGTTGGTGATGCGCTGCCCCGAGGGCAGGGTGAACGCCAGTTTCCAGTTGTCGACGGCGGAGGGGCCGGAGTTGGTGACGGTGACGTCGGCGGTGAAGCCGCCCTGCCAGACGTTCGTGCCGTAGGCGACCTTGCAGCCGGTGGAGCCGCCGGGCCCGCCCGGGTCGCCGCCGCCTCCGGTGGTGACCGTGGAGCTGAAGGAGTTGACGGCGAGCCCGGCACCGTTCTGCCAGGGTTCGAACCCGGCCTGAATGCTCGTCAGATACCAGTTGTTCTGGGCCATTCCGCGCGCCACGGCCTGGTCGACGAAGTCCATGACGTCGAAGCTCCAGCTGCTGATCGCGGAGGGGGCGACGAAGGACAGGACGTCGTTGCCGCCGTTGTTGCCGGACCAGACCTGCCAGGTGCGCCCGGCCACGGTGGCCGTGCCGACCTGCGAGCCCACCGGCTGGACCGGGCCCACCTTGTTGAACCAGATCATGATCTCGGTCCGGTTCACGCCGTCGGTGCGGGGCGTCGGGTCGAGCCAGATGTCGTAGGCCGCGTCGTAGACGGCGTCGTTCACGTAGCCGAAGGAGATGCTGCTCGGCGCGGCGGAGATGGTGCTGAGCTGCGCCGGCAGGTTGGTTCCCGGCGAACAGTTCGTGTAGTGACAGCCGTTGAAGACGGACGGGTACGACTTCGGGGCGCCGTTGGTCGGCACGGAACCGTCCGCCTGGTTGACCCGGAAGCCGGAGTCGGTGGCGGTGATGCACTGGGTGGCGCTGGTGCCCCAGCGGTTGTTCTGGACGACGTAGCGCCCCTGGATCGTGGTCGATCCGAACTCTTCACAGATGGTCGTGTCGGCGTGGGCCGGCGTCGTGACGGTGACGAGTGTCCCGACGAGGGCGAGAGCGGTGAGCAGTGCGCCGAACAGGCCACGCGCGGCGCGGGCCAGGTGCGGTAACGGTCGCATGCGGGGGGATCCTCTCTGGGAGGGGCGGCCGGAGTGTTCGGAAGCGCTCGGTCCCCGTCAGGATGGGAGCGCTCCCACTCGCGATTCGAAAGGGACTGTAGGAGTCGCGCATGTCCCTGACAAGGGTGTGAACGGGACGCGCGTCGAACCAATTTCGAAGTCCGAGGTCGGAGGCCCTGGGCGAATCAACTCCGGGCGAGAGTCCAGGCGTTGGGAGCGCTCCCGAAAACATTCGACGCTCCGGGTCGCGGCGCCGCCCGCCCCGTCACATGGTTCACGTACGCCTCGTCGGGCACGGTTCGGATTCGCCTCGGCCGGCTCTTCCCGGGCTCAACCGGGCTGGCTCGTTTCAGGTCCACCTCGGCCGGCTCGGTTGGTCACCTGCTCCTCAGCCGCCGCCGTCGATCCGCCGGTCCCGTCGTCGCCGCTCAGGCCGAGTCGCGCAGGACCAGTTCCGTCCGGAGGATGACGTGCCGCCAGGCCACCGCCGGCTCCTCCATCTCCTCCTCCAGCAGCCGCACCATGGCCCGGCCGATCTCGTCCACCGGCTGGCGGACCGTGGTCAGCTTGGGGTCCGTGTGCTGGGCCAGCAGGAAGTCGTCGAAGCCGACCACCCCGACGTCGTCGGGCACCCGGCGGCCGGCCGCGCGCAGCGCCGTCAGCGCCCCGGCGGCGGTGGTGTCCGAGGCCGCGAAGACACCGTCGACGCCGGGGTGCCGCTCGATGAGTTCGGCCATCGCCCGGCGTCCGCTCTCCTCGGTGAAGTCGCCCTCCACCACGAGGGACGGCACTTCGGCGACGCCCGCGCGGCGCAGCGCCTCGTGGTACCCGCGGAGCCGGCACTGGGCCGCGTACATGTCGAGCGGTCCGGTGATGGTCGCGATGGTCCGGCGTCCGCTGTCCAGCAGGTGGGAGACCGCGCTGCGGGCACCGCCGACGTTGTCCGCGTCCACGTACGTCACGCACTCCTCGCCGGTGCGGCGCCCCAGGAGCACGGTGGGCAGACCGGCGTCCGCGAGCATGTCCGGCAGCGGGTCCTGGGCGCGGACGGACATGAGCAGGACCCCGTCCACCCGGCCGCCGCGCGCGTACTCCACGAAGCGCTGACGTTCGGTCTCGGAGCGGATGAGGGTCAGCAGCAACTGCATCCCGGTGTCGGTCAGGGCGTCACCGACGGCGCGGACGACCTCGCTGAAGAAGGGTTCCCCGAAGAGCCGCCAGTCCGTCTCCGTCATGACCAGCGCCACGGCGTCGGCGCGGCGGCCGGCCAGCGAACGCGCGGCCAGATTGGGCACGTACCCCAGTTCCGCGATGGCGCGCCGCACCGCTTCCCTGGTCGAACCACGCACGCCTGGAGCGTTGTTGATGACGCGTGAGACGGTGCCGCGTCCCACCCCCGCGCGGGCGGCCACCTCCTCCAGCGTCGGGCCGCCGGGACGTCGCCTGCCCATACCCCACCCCACCTCCCACCCGAGATCACCCGATACTACGACCCGGCAGGGCCGGGCACCGGGCGCTCCGTGCAGCGGGGGTGGGGGCGTAACGGGCCTAAGGCATAACGCTTTTGGGGGCGTCGCGCACCTCGACGTCTCCGTCATGAACCGCGGCGACAGCAAGCCCAACCGCCGGACAGCGGGAGCGCGGGAGCCACGACACCGAGCATCCGAGGAGCCGAGCAGCCTGCGGGCCGGCGGGCCGGCGGGCCGGTGGCGGGACGACGCCTCCTCGCTGGCTCCGTTCCGCGAACGCGCCGGGCACAAGTCGGGGGGCCCTGACGCCACTTCGGCGTCAGGGCCCCTGTTCCTACAACAACACCATCTGCCGGCCTACTGCTGCGCCGGCCTTCTGTTTCCGCACTTGCGCCGGGGGGACGTGAGCGAGTGCGGGGATCGCGGATGCGTGACCGTGAGACCACCTTCCGTTCCGGGGCCTGCGGTACCCGGGCCGATCACACGCCCGGGCGATCCTGATGGTGTCGACCTCCTTCTCGTGCTCGATCACTGGTGGTGCGACTGCCGTCCCGCGCACCGTCGACGGCTCCTGTGAGCCGCCGGGCCCGGCAGCCAGCGACAGGACCCCGGCATACTCCGGCCCTGCCACTCCACTGCCGTGCCCTGCATCGCGGGTCCAGCACACGCGGCAGTTCGCCTGCCGCGCCTTGATGACTTCTTGGCTACGAGGAAAACGTTAACGCCCGGCGACACCGAATGTCTACTCTCGCCACGACAGATTTCCTCCGACACGAGTGAGCGGACTTGTGGCCCGCGCGGAACCGGAAATACCACTCGCCGCGGCCCGTTCCTCAGGAGCCCCCACCGGACGGGCGTCGGCGCGGGTACTTCGCGCGCTCGCGGGCACTCGGAGACGGCTCGGTGACGACGCCGTCACCGGGCGCCGACGGCACGCCGTCCGGGGCCGCGACCGGCGGCCGTCCCGGTGAAGGGCGAACCGTCGGAGAGGCGCCCGGTGGCGCGTCGGCGCGTTGCGCGATGGGATCGAACATGTGCGAGGCGGCGGCCCAGGGGCACAGGAACCTCTGGGAGCCAGACAAGTCTCAGCCGGTGAAGGGATGAAAATCGTGTCACGACCGAGGATCTTGGTAGTGGGAGCGGGCTTCGCGGGAGTGGAGTGCGTCCGGCGGCTGGAACGCAAGCTCGGACCCGACGAGGCCGACCTGGCCCTGGTGACACCGTTCTCCTACCAGCTCTATCTGCCCCTGCTGCCCCAGGTCGCCTCCGGCGTGCTGACCCCGCAGTCGGTCGCCGTGTCCCTGCGCCGCAGCCGCAAGTACCGCACGCGGATCATCCCCGGCGGCGCCATCGGGGTGGACCTCAAGGCCAAGGTCTGCGTCGTGCGCACGATCTCCGGCGACATCGTCAACGAGCGGTACGACTACATCGTGCTGGCCCCGGGCAGCGTGACCCGCACCTTCGACATCCCCGGACTCGCCGACAACGCCCGGGGCATGAAGACGCTCGCCGAGGCCGTGTACATCCGCGACCACGTCATCTCGCAGCTCGACATCGCCGACGCCAGCGTGGACGAGGCGGAGCGCGCGGCGCGGCTGCAGTTCGTGGTCGTCGGCGGCGGCTACGCGGGCACGGAGACCGCGGCGTGCCTGCAGCGCCTGACGCACAACGCCGTCAAGCGCTACCCCAGGCTCGACCCCAAGCTCATCAAGTGGCACCTCATCGACATCGCGCCGAAGCTGATGCCCGAACTGGGCGACAAGCTCGGCCGCAGCGCCCTGGACGTGCTGCGCAAGCGGGGCATCGACGTCTCGCTGGGCGTCTCCATCGCGAAGGCGGGCCCGGACGAGGTCACCTTCACCGACGGCCGGGTGATCCCCACCCGCACGCTGATCTGGACCGCCGGTGTCGCGGCGAGCCCGCTCATCGCCACTCTGGGCGCCGAGACGGTCAAGGGGCGGCTGGCGGTCACCTCGGAGATGTGCCTGCCCGGACACGACGGCGTCTTCGCGCTCGGTGACGCCGCCGCCGTGCCCGACGAGGCCAAGGACGTGGAGGGCGCGGTGTGCCCGCCGACCGCACAGCACGCGATGCGCCAGGGCAAGCACGTCGCCGACAACGTCATCGCGACCCTGCGCGGGCAGCGGATGTCGCCGTACGTCCACAAGGACCTCGGACTCGTCGTCGACCTCGGTGGCATGGACGCCGTGTCCCGGCCGCTCGGCGTCGAACTGCGCGGTCTGCCGGCGCTGGTCGCCGCCCGCGGCTACCACTGGTCGGCGCTGCGCACCAACGTGGCGAAGGTCAGGGTGGCGACGAACTGGGCGCTGAACTCGGTGGCGGGCGACGACTTCGTGCGTACGGGCTTCCTGGCCCGCACGCCCGCCACGCTGCGGGACTTCGAGTACACCGACGCCTACCTGACTCCCGAGCAGCTCCAGGAGCGCGTCTCGGCCCACTGACCGCCTGTCCTCACGGGGGCGACTCCGCGCTTCGGGAGGCGGTCCGTGTGCGGCACCGCTGCCCGGAAGCGGGTGCCGGCCCCGACCGAGGGGCGCAGACCCCGACGAGGGCGGGCGCGGACGATGTCCGCGCCCGCCCCGGTCTACGCTGCCCCGCATGATCGCCAAGCTGCAATGCGTCGTACTGGACTGCGCCCGCCCCCTCGGACTCGCCGGGTTCTACGCCTCGCTGCTCGGCGGGGAGGTGAACCGGCCGGACCCGCGCTGGTCGCTCGACGAGGACTGGGCGACGCTCCACACCGGGACCGGGTTCGTGCTCGCCTTCCAGCGGGTGGCCGACCACCGGCCGCCCCGGTGGCCGGACCCCGCACGGCCCCAGCAGTTCCACCTCGACCTGGGGGTCCCCGACCTCGACCGCGCCGAGGCCACCGCGCTGTCCTCCGGTGCGACCCTGCTCGACGCCGGTGACGGGCGGCGCGGGTGGCGGGTGTACGCCGACCCGGCCGGCCACCCGTTCTGCCTCGTCCGGGACTGACGGGAGGGGCTGGACCGGCGGGAACGTCCGGCGCTCTTGCGCGGCCGGTGTACGAGATGTGTCGCTGCCGTGCAGGCTGACCGAACGAGCCCCTCCGATCCGCGGGCGGGTCCCGTGATCCGGCAGACTGTGGCCGGGCCGTTGGGCAGACAGCGGCCTTCCCAGTCATGACCGGCGCCCGGCCGGTCGGAGAGTGCCGGTCGTGAACGGAGACTTTCAGCCGGGGTTGCGTGTGCGCCGCGGCGAGCAGGGCCAAGGCGGCGTGCTCATGGCACTGGTGGGCGAACTCGACGTCCACACCAGCGCGCAACTGCGGGAGGCCGTCGTCACGGCCGTCCTGCCCGGGAGCACCCGGTTGCTCCGGCTGGACCTGTCCGAGGTCACCTACTGTGACGCGGGCGGGCTCTACAGCCTCCTGGGTGTGACCGACGCCCTGGAGATGATCGGGGTGCCGGTCGAGATCACCTCCCCCAGCCCCGCCGCGCGGGCCGTCATGGACACCACGGACCTGGGCGCCCGGCTCCCCCTGCGCCGCCCGACGGACGGCAGGGAGGACGACGCCCTCGGGACCGGCACGGTCTGACGCCGGAACGCCGGCGCCGCGTGCGGCAGGTCTGACACCGGCACATCGGCCCCTCGCCGCGGACGTCGGCGGCTGTGGCGGCGCGTGGGGCCGCTGTTCGGCACCGCCGCGGGGGTGGCGCGCCGCTCCGGGCGGCCTTCGCTGGAGCACCGCTCGACGCCGCGAAAGGGCCTGTCGGCAGGCCGAACGCGACGGTCCGCGGGAACGGTCAGGATTCGAGAAGCGCCGGGCACCGGTCCGCGCCTAGCGTGGCGGACATGGCATCCATCGCATCCCTCACCCTGGACGTGGCCGACCCCACGGCCGCCCGCCGCTTCTACACCGAGGCCTTCGGGCTGGACACCTGGCTCCGCCTGCGCGCCTCCGAGGAGCCCACCTCCGGCTTCCGCGGATACACGCTGTCGCTCACCGTGTCCCGGCCGGCCACCGTCGACCACTTCGTCGGCGCCGCCCTGGCCGCCGGCGCCACGTCGCTGAAGCCCGCGGCGAAGTCGCTCTGGGGCTACGGCGGTGTCGTACAGGCCCCGGACGGCGCCATCTGGAAGATCGCGACCTCGGCGAAGAAGGACACCGGCCCGGCCATCCCGGAGATCGACGGGGTCGTGCTCCTGCTGGGAGTGGCGGACGTGACCGCCACCAAGCGGTTCTACGTCGAGCACGGCCTCGCCGTGGCGAAGAGCTTCGGCCGGATGTACGTCGAGTTCGAGACCGGGCCCGGCCCGGTCAAGCTGGGGCTGTACCGACGGCGCGCGCTGGCCAAGGACGCCGGTGTCTCCCCCGACGGCACGGGATCGCACCGGCTGACGATCGGCGGCGACTCCGGTGCCTTCACCGACCCGGACGGCTTCGCCTGGGAGGCCGCCTCACTGGCGTCCACGGCCTGACGGAAAATCCGGTGCCCTTCCCGGCAGGGCCCGCCAGGATGAGGATCATGACTGGTGAGACACCTGAGAGGACACCCCAGGGGGCCCGGCAGGACGCGACGGACGACGGGCGCCCGCTCGCCCTGGTCACGGGGGCGGGACGGTCGGCGGGCATCGCCGCCTCCGTGGTCGTGGACCTCGCGCGGGCCGGCTGGGACGTGGCGTTCACGTACTGGACCCCCTATGACGCCCGGATGACGTGGGGCGCGGACCCCGGTGCTCCGGCCGCCTTGCGGGAGCGGGCGCAGTCGTACGGGGCGAGGACGCTCGCCGTCGAGACGGACCTGAGCGATCCGGCGGCGCCCGCCCGGCTGTTCGACGACGTCGGGCGCGAGCTGGGGGACGTCACCGCGCTGGTCCTCTGCCACTGCGAGTCGGTCGACTCCGGGCTGCTGGACACCACCGTCGAGAGCTTCGACCGGCACTACGCGGTCAACGCGCGGGCGACCTGGCTGCTGATCCGGGAGTACGGCCTGCGCTTCCGCGGGCGGCACGGCACCGGGCGGATCGTCAGCCTGACCAGCGACCACACCGCCGGGAACCTGCCCTACGGGGCGAGCAAGGGGGCGCTGGACCGGATCACGCTGGCCGCCACCCACGAGCTCGCCCACCTGGGCGTCACCTGCAACGCCGTCAATCCGGGGCCCACGGACACCGGGTGGATGACCGAGGAGCAGAAGGCGGACATCGCCCGCGTCACCCCGCTGGGCCGTCTCGGGGTGCCGCAGGACTGCGCCCGTCTGGTCACCTTCCTCTGCTCGGCGGAGGGCGGATGGATCAACGGGCAGCTCGTGCACAGCAACGGCGGCCTCGGCTAGCCGTTCCCGCCACGCACATGCGCGGGGGCGGCGTGGTGAGCACGGGCGTCACCGGCCGGGCGGACGGGTGGCGTGTGCCGCCTCCTGGACGTGGGCCGCCCCTGGACGTGAGGCGCCGGCGGCGCGGACCCTCACACCGGGTCCTTCGCGCAGGCCGGCGCGGAGTCCGCCTTCGGCCGCTCCGCGGTCACCCGCCCCCGTACGCGGTCCATCTCGCGCCATTCCGGCCGGATCCCGGCCAGGCTCGTGGTGAGGAAGTACGCGGCGCCGCCGACGAGCAGCACCGGCACGAGTCCGGTGAACGCCAGCGCCGCCCCCGCCACCAGCCCGCCGAGCGGGATGCCCGCCCACGACAGCGAGTCCCCCAGCGCGTTGACCCGGCCCAGCATCCGGCGGGGGACGCGTTCGAGCATGACGGCGCCCAGCACGGGGTTGAGGAAGCCCGCGCCGAAGCCGCTGACGGCGAACACGGCCAGGACGACGCCCAACGGGGCGTCGGCGGCGAGGACGAGGAATCTGGGCGCCCCCGCCAGCACGTACCCCACGAAGAACACCGGCCTGCGGCGCAGCCGGTGTGCGGCCGTCGCGGCGATCAGGCTGCCGGCGACCGCGGCGGCTCCCGCCACACTGCCCGTCAGCCCGATCGCGGCGGGCCCGTGGCCGGACTCCTCCGCCCACACGGGGGTCAGGACGGTGACGAACGCGGCGTCCAGCAGGTTGGTGATCCCGACCGTCACGATCACCGCGAGCAGCAGTGGCTCGCCGCGCAGGAAGGTGAAGCCCTCGCCGAACCGCCGCCAGTAGCCCGGTGCCGCGGACCCGTCCTGTGCGGGAGGGTCCTCGGGCGGGTGTCCCATGCCGCGGGGCAACGCCAGCCCGACGATCACCGAGCCGAGGGCGAAGCAGCCGGCGTTGACGACCAGGCCCGTGAGCGGGCCGAGCAGCGCCACCAGGAGGCCGCCGGCCGCCGGGCCGAGGGTGGACGCGAGCCGTTCCGTGACCCCGGACAGCCCGGTGGCCCGCTCCAGCGGCACCGATCCGTGCTCGGCCGCCTCCGGGACCATGACCTCCTTCGCGAGGTCGCCGGGACCGCGCAGTCCGCCGATCAGCGCCACGAGGACCAGCAGGAGCGGGAAGGTGAGCAGGCCGAGGGCGTGCAGGAGGGGGACGGCGGCGGCGGCCGCCGCGCTGGCCAGGTCGGTGGTCCAGGAGACCCGCCGGGGGCCGGTCCGGTCGATCAGGGGTCCGGTGAGCGCCTTGACGACCACGTAGGGCGTCAGCTCGCAGAAGGCGACCAGTCCGGTCTGCGTGGCGCTGCCGGTCGTGACGAGCACGAACCAGGGCAGCGCCACGGCGGAGACCCGCGTGCCGGTCAGCGACACCGCCATGGCGGCCAGCACACCGGCCAGGGGCCTGAGCGACCGAGTGCCCGCCGGGCCGGCCCCGTGGGATGTGCCCGCCGTCACGACGTCTCCGTTCCCGTCCCCCCACGGGGGGCGGAGGGGGCGTCGGGCACGGGAGACGCGTCGAGTTCGGGCAGGATCTGGGTGATCAGGGCGACCCGCTCGGCGCCCTCGGGGGCGTCCTCCGCCGCCTGCGGTGTGTCCTGCCGGTAGCGGTCCACGACCGCCCGCAGCTCGTGGCGCAGGGCGACGGACTCCTCGGGGGTGAGCCGCAGCGCCCAGTCGCTCATGTCGAAGGTGCCCCGCCACTCCTCGGGCATCGTGTGCAGTTCGTTGAGCGCCTGCTGGAGGCGCAGCCCGTAGGTGGCGGCCATGGACTGCAGGTACGCCAGGGCGGCCTCGGGTTCCCGGTCGGTGAGGTCCCGATCGCTGAACTCCGTCGTCCGGTGCACCGAACGCCACCAGCGCTCGCGCGCGTTGCCGCGTTCGGTGTCCTCCTCCACGAAGCCGGCCGCGCCGAGCTGGCGCAGGTGGTAGCTGGCCGTCCCGGAGTTCACGCCCAGCCGCTCAGCCAGGCGCGTGGCCGTCGAGGGCCCGTACTTGCGCAGCAGTCCGACCAGTTGCACCCGTACCGGATGGGCCATGGCGCGCAGGCCCCTGGCGTCCAGGACGACCGAGTCCGCCTGGGTCCTGGGCTCGTCCGGCCCACCGCTCGTGTCCGTCATACGGGCAGACTAAACCGCAAAGACTTCTTCGCAAAGAGTTCTTCGCAAAGAAGTCTTTGCGGTTCTGGATGCGGGCTGCGGCGGTCCGGGCCCCTCAGCCCGGGAAGCGTCCCGTGCTGCGCAGGTGCCAGCGCCGCTCCGCGTAGGCCAGGTCGTCGCGCCACAGCCGGCCGGCGGCGACCCGCATCAACGGCCGCAGCAGCGGCGCCGCGCCCCGGGCGACGGCGAAGCCGCGCCGGCCGGAGGCGGCCACGATCGCCTCGGTCACCAGGGTGCGCGCGCGCCCCAGCTCGTCGGGGCCCCGGGGGGTCGCGTGCGTCTCGACCACCGAGCCCTCGCCCTCCCCGTCGGTGATGTGCATGACCACCGTGCGCGGTTCCGGCGCCGTGAACACCGCGCGCACCGGCACCACCAGCCGGCCGGCGAGCTTGAAGGAGACGTCCACGGTGAACCCGTCGTCGTCCTCGGCCTCCTGACCGGTGGGACTCTGCACGACCGTCAGGTCCACGAAGGAGTACGGGTGGAACCAGGCGCCGTGCCAGGGGTCGAGGCGGTTGGCCACCACGTCCTCCGGCTCGCACCGGCCGACCGCGCTGTACACGGCCTCGACCGCTCCCGGCAGCGGTGGCCGCACCGGGACCACCGGGGCCGGCAGCGGGTCCTCGCCGCCCACACCGTCCAGGCGGACCCAGACCAGCACGCCGTCGTCGTGCACGGGCAGCGGTTCCCAGCCCGCGACGGGACCGCCGTCCAGGGCCAGCCCGTGCCAGTGGCAGACGAGGGTGCCGCAGCGGACGGGGCTGTCGGCCAGCGGAGCCCCCAGGTGCGGGCACACTCCCGGTCCCGCCACGAGCCGTCCGCCCGCGTCCCGCCAGACGACGACCTCCTGCCCGGCCACCGTGCACGCCAGCGGACGCCCGGGGCCGACGTCGCGGGTGGCGCCGACGACGTACCAGTTGCCGGACGGCCTGGCCGACGCCCGCTTCAGGGCGGCGGCGATGACGCCGGGCCGTGCCTCGCGCCAGGTGGGCAGCTGCTTCTCCCACGCCACGGGGTCGCGACGCAGCCGCAGCGGCAGCCGGGGGGTACGACGGGCGCGGCCGCTCACGCCGCCTCCTTGCGCCGGGACGGCCGCACGCGGCCGTCGGCCGAGGCACAGCGGTCCGGCGGCTGTGCCGAGCGGTCGCCCCGGGCCCGCGCCCGCGCGGCGGCCAGGAGCACGAGACCGTCCAGCGCGACGGCGGCCCGCCTGCGCCGGGGCACCACCGCACGCCGGTGCAGCACGGCGTAGCCCTCGTCGGCCACGGTGTCGAGGATCGCCCCGTACAGGACGAACGCGGTACGGATGCAGGGCCGCGCGACCGGGTCGAGCATCGCGATGCCGGGGGCCGCGTCGCGGTAGACGCCGCGGGTCAGGTCCTCGGCGGCGCGCAGTGCCTCGGTGATGCGGGGGTCGCGGCGGCCGGTGTCCCGGCTCCACCGCAGCAGGGCCCGGTCCACGCCGTGGGCGCCGAGCAGGTCGGCGGGCAGGTACACCCGGCCGCGGTCGAGGTCCTCCCCCACGTCGCGGAGGAAGTTGGTGAGCTGGAAGGCGACGCCGAGCGCCGCCGCGTGCGGGGCGGCCTCCTCGCGGGGGACGACGGTGCCGAGCACCGGCAGCATCTGCAGCCCGATGACGGCGGCCGAGCCGTGCATGTAGCCGTACAGGTCGTCGTAGGTGGCGTAGCCCGTGACGTGCAGGTCGCTGCGCATGGACGCCATGAAGTCGACGAAGTGCCGGTGGTCGATGTGGTAGCGGGCGGCGGTGTCGGCGAGGGCGGCGACCACCGGCTCGTCGACCGGTCCCTCCCGGCGCAGCCCGAGGTGCAGCCGGGTCTCCAGCCGGGCGAGCGCCGCCGTGCGGTCGTGGGCGGTGAGACGGTCGTCCAGGGTGTCGACGATGTCGTCGGCCCAGCGCGCGAATCCGTACAGCGCGTGCACGGCGGGCCGCCGGGCGACGGGCAGCAGCCGGGTGGCGAGGAAGTAGGTGCGTCCGTGCCGTGCGTTGAGCGTGCGGCAGTGGGCGTAGGCGGTGCGCAGTCCGGGGTCGTGGATCCCGGCGGCGTCGAGTTCGCGGTCGGTCATGGGCGGGCGCCCTCCACGGTCGTAGGGCGGGCGGCGGGGCGGGTGACGCGGCGGGGCCGGAGTCCGGTGATCCGGGCCGCGGCGAGCTTGCCGGAGACGAGGACGGTCGGCACACCGACGCCCGGGGTGGTTCCGCAGCCGGCCAGCACCGCGTTCTCGGTGCCGCTGACGAGGTTCCGCGGACGGAAGGGACCGGTCTGCGCGAACGTGTGCGCCGCCGAGAACGGCGTGCCGGCGGCGTGCCCCTGTGTGTGCCAGTCGGCGGGGGTGACCAGGCACTCCTCCTCGATGGACGAGGCGATCCCGTCGAGCCCGCGGCGTTCCAGCACGTCCAGCAGGCTGTCGCGGTAGCGGGGGGCGAGGTCGCCCCAGGCGGCGGCGCCGGGTCCGATGTCCGTGTTGGGGCAGGGCGCGAGGATGTAGTGCAGGTGCCTGCCCTCGGGGGCCAGCGAGGGGTCGGTGGCGGTGGGGCGGGTGATCAGCAGGGACGGATCGGTCATCAGGCTCCCGGTCCTGGTCAGTTCGTCGAAGGTGCCCTTCCACGCCCGGCCGAAGGACAGCGTGTGGTGTCCGAGGCCCGGCCAGGTCCGGTCGGTGCCCGCGTGCAGGACGACGGCGGACGGCGCGTGCCGCAGCCCGAGTGGTCGGCGGGGACGGCGGCCCAGCAGGCGGTAGGTCACCGGCAGGTCCGGCGTGAGCACCACCGCGTCGCACGCGATGCGGCCCTGCGAGGTAAGGACCGCCGTGACCCGTGAGCCGGAGCGTTCGAGCCCCGTCACGTCGTGCTCGTAGCGGAGTTCGGCGCCCGCGTCGGCGGCGGAGTCGGCCATGGCCTGCGGCAGGGCGTGCATGCCGCCGCGCGGGAAGTACACCCCGGCGACGGTGTCCATGTACGCGATGACGGCGTACGCGGCGAGCGCCCGCTCGGGCGGCACGCCGACGTACAGGGCCTGGAACGAGAAGATCCTCCGCAGCCGCTCGTCGCTGAGGAACCGTCCGATACGGGCGTCCAGGCGCCCGAACCCGCCGAGCGCGGCGAGCCTGCCGAGGTCGGGGGTCAGGAGGTTCAGCGGCGAGTCGAAGTTCGCGTCGATGAAGCGGCGCATCTGGACGGCGTAGAGCTGCTCCAGCCACTGGCGCAGCCGCCGGTAGCCGGCGGCCTCGCGGGCCCCGGCGAAACGTTCGACCTCGGCCTCCATGGCGTCCGCCCGGGTGTGCACGTCGAGGGCGCTGCCGTCTGCGAAGCGGGCCCGGTAGGCGGGGTGCAGGGGGATCAGGTCGACGCGGTCGCGGAGGCTGTCGCCGACCGCGGCGAACGCCTCGTCCGCGAGGTCCGGCATCGTCAGCACGGTGGGGCCGGTGTCGATGCGGTACCCGGCGCGGTCGATGCGGCCGGCCCGGCCGCCGGGCAGGGCGGCGCGTTCCACGACGGTCACCCGGCGTCCCGCGCCCAGCAGGTGCAGTGCCGCCGACAGGCCGGCCAGCCCCGCGCCGACCACCACCACGTGGTCGGTGCGGCCGGTGACGGTCCTGGTCATCGTGTTCCTCCTGCGGCTCCGGCGCCGGTCAGGCACGCCGTCGGGTCGTCGTCCCCGGTCTCCGGCGGTTCCGCCGCCGGGTCGCGGGCGGGTGTCACGCCGGCCGCCGCGCACATCAGGGCCTGCAGCCGGTCTCGTACGGAGGGCAGGAGCCCGGCGTCGGCGAGGTGCTGGGCGCTGCGGGCCGCGAGCCGCTCGATCCGGTTCTCGACGGCGGTCCTGGCTCCGGTGGCCGTCAGGACGTGCCGCACCTCGGCGAGTTGTGCCTCCGTCAGGTCGCCGTCCCCGAGGCAGCGGTCGAGGACCTCGACGGCCGACCGGTCGCGGGACTGCGTGGCGCGGGCCCGCGCCACGGCGACCAGGTAGGTGCGCTTGCCCTCGCGGATGTCGTCGCCCGACGGCTTGCCGGTGCCGCGCGGGTCGCCGAAGACGCCCAGCAGGTCGTCCCGGAGCTGGAAGGCGACTCCGGCGCAGCGTCCCGCCGCGCACATGGCGTCGGTCGTGGCGGCGTCCGCTCCGGCCAGTGCGGCGCCGAGGGCCAGTGGCCGTTCCACCGAGTAGCGGGCGCTCTTGAGGCAGGCCGCGCGGACGGCCCGGGCCATGGAGCCGGTGGCGGTGGACTGGTCCAGCAGGTCCAGGTACTGGCCCGCGACCATTTCGGTGCGCATCGCCCGCCAGACGCGCCGCACGGCCGGCGGTGTGCCGGGGTCCGCGACCAGGTCGGCGACGACGTCGTCCGCCCAGGCCAGGGCCAGGTCGCCGGCGAGGATCGCGCCCGCCTCGCCCAGCGCGCCGGCCCGCCGCCCGACCGTTCCGGCGTACTGGGCGGCGAGGTCGACGTGCAGGGCGGGGCGGCCCCGGCGCAGGGCGGAGGCGTCCATGACGTCGTCGTGGACGAGCGCGCAGGTCTGGATGAGTTCGAGCGCCGCCCCGATCCGCAGCGCCGTCTCGGCCTCGGCCGGGTGCCGGCCGCCGCCGCAGCCCCGCAGCGCCCACCACAGGAACTGGGGGCGCATGCGCTTGCCGCCGTGCCGGGTGAACCGTGCTACGCGTTCGGCCACGTCGGCGCCGAACGCGAGGTCCAGCGCGGACGCCTGGGCGACCCGTTCCCTCAGGACGGTGTCCAGTACGCGTCCGACGGCGCCGGGCACGTCGGCGTCCACGGCGTCCGGGTGCCAGGGCACTGCGGTCGCGGTGTCCGTGTCCGGACCGCCGCGCGGGCCCGAAGAGGCGTGCGCCTCCCGGGTGTTGTGCGGTGGCACGGGTGCCGGGCCGATCGCGGGGTGCTCCCCGGCCCTCGTACGACGCATCCCGGTTCCTCTCGTCGTGGCGGACGCGGGTTTGCCGGAAGTGATTCGGCCGGGGTGGGCGTGGCGGATGCGATGGCGTCCTCTTTTTCCCGTCCGCCGGGTCGCCCGTGGGTGCCGGAGCGGATCCGGCTCGTGCCGGCCGCGAGCGGTGAAGCTACTGCGGCCGTGAGCCGTCAGGGCGGCGACACACGAGCGCGGGCGTGAATCGGACGCTGTCCGGGTGAGAGTCCGGGTCCACCTGGCGGCGTCCCGGGCGCCGAGCGGCGGACAGGTCGCCCGGTAGTCCGCCGACGGGCCGTCGGGTGCGCCGCCCCGCGCCGTCGGCGCCCGTCCGGTCCCGTCCCGCCCGACGCGAAGGGCCGCGGAGGCGCCCCCGGCCGTCGCCGTCCCGGACGCCCCCGGCGTGGCGATGCGCCGATGGGCCTACCCCGGGCGGGAATTCGGTGCGGCGCGCATCCGTACGGGTGCCGCGCACGGAATGCTTCGGCAGGCGCATCCCTGTGCCCGCCGCCTCCCTGCCGTATCCGAGGAGTGGAACCTGTGCTCGACGCGGACGTCGCCATCATCGGCGCGGGAGCCGCGGGCCTGTCCCTGGCGCACCGGCTCTCGTCCGGTGCCACGGGCCGCCGCACCCCCTCCGTCGTCCTCCTCACGGCGCCGCCGGGACCGCTGCGGCCACCGCGCCGCACCTGGTGCTACTGGGAGGCGGGCGCGGGTGCCTACGACCGTGCGCTGACCGCTTCCTGGCAGCGCCTCAGGATCCGCGGGCGCGAGGGCTCCTGGACCGACAGCCGGATCGCCCCGCTGCGCTACAAGATGCTGTGCTCCGACGACTTCGAGGAGCTCGTCCACCACGACCTGGCCGCCCGGGGGTCGGTGCGCGGGATGGAGGCCGTCGTCGACAGCGTCGAGGGGCTGCCCGGCGGGGGCGCGCAGGTGCGGGCGTCCACCGCGGCCGGCGTACCGCTCGCGGTGCGCGCCCGCTGGGTCTTCGACTCCCGGCCGCTGGGGGCCCTGCCCGCGGCCCGCACCACCCTGCTCCAGCACTTCCACGGCTGGTTCGTGCGCACCGACCGTCCGGTCTTCGACCCCGACGTGGTGGACCTGATGGACTTCCGCACCCCGCAGCCGGACCGGGGCCTGTCGTTCGGGTACGTGCTGCCCACCGGACGGCACACCGCGTTGGTCGAGTACACCGAGTTCTCCTCCGCGCCGCTGACCGCCTCCGCATACGACGCCGCTCTGCGCCACTACACCGGGGAGGTGCTCGGTCTGGGCGCGTTCGAGGTGACCGCGCGGGAGACGGGCGTGATCCCCATGACCGACGGCTCGTTCGCCCGGCAGACCGGCCAGGCGGTGTTCCGGATCGGCGCCGCCGGGGGCGCGACCCGGCCGTCGACGGGGTACACCTTCGCGGCCGTGCAGCGTCAGACCCGTGCCATCGCGGCCGCGTTCCGGTCCGGCCGGCGGCCGGCGCCCCCGCCGGCGCACTCGGCCCGGTCCCGCGCCATGGACGCCGTGCTGCTGCGCGCGCTCGCCACGGGCCGGGTCGACGGCGCGGACGTCTTCTCGCGCCTGTTCGCGAGCGTGCCCGCCGAGCGTCTGCTGCGCTTCCTCGACGGCCGCACACGGCTCCACGAGGACCTCGCCGTCGGTCTGCGCACCCCCGTCCTGCCGATGCTGCGCACGGTGGCGGAACTGCCGTGGCTGCCCCGGCGTCCGCCCGGGGACTCCTGACACCGGCGAAGCCGCCGCCCCATCTTTCGGAAACCGAGGAGACTGCATGCCCCTGCTGCGCGACGCGGAGCTGGCCACGGCGTTCGACCACGCCTCCCGCACCTACGACCGCCTGGTCGCCTTCAACCCCGGCTACCACGCCCACCTGCGCCGCTCCGTGCGCCGTCTCGGACTGCCGGACGGCGGGGCGGGCCGGCGGGTGCTGGACCTCGGCTGCGGCACGGGGGCGTCCACCGCGGCGCTCGCCGCCGTGCTCCCCGAGGCGGAGATCGTGGCGGTGGACGCGTCGGCGGGCATGCTGGAACGCGCGGCTGCCAAGAGCTGGCCGTCGCGGGTGACGTTCCGGCACGCCTCGGCGGAACGCCTGGCCGAGGAAGGCGTCGAGGGTCCCTTCGACGCGGTCCTGGCGGCGTACCTGTTCCGCAACGTGGCCGACCCCGACCGGATCCTGGCGGCCGTGCACGCACTGCTCGCTCCGGGCGGCAGGCTCGCGGTGCACGAGTACACGCTCAGCGGGCTGCCCGCCCACCGCACGGTGTGGAACGCCGTCTGCCGCGGCATCGTGCTGCCCGCCGGCACGGCCGCCGGTAACGGCCGCCTCTACCACCATCTGTGGCGCAGCGTCGTGGAGTTCGACACCGCTCAGGCCTTCGGTGACCGGGTGCGGCGCGCGGGTTTCGGGCAGGTCCGGGTGCTGCCCGTGCCGGGCTGGCAGACCGGCATCGTGCACACCGTGGTCGGGCTGCGGCAGGATGCCCCGCACGGGGGTGCGGTGTGAACGCCCGTCCCGGGAACGGGGTGCCCCGGCGGGGTCGGGACCGGCGCGCCCACGTCCTCCTCCCGCGTCCGGGGCGCCCGCGGGTGAGCGGCGACGCGCCCTCCACCGCGGTGATCGGCGGCGGCATCGCCGGGCTCGCCGCCGCGACCGCCCTCGCCGAACGCGGGGTGCGGGTGACGCTCTACGAACGCGACCGGACCCTCGGCGGCCGTCTCGCCGGCTGGCCCGTCGAGCTCGCCGACGGCAGCCCGGCGACGATGAGCCGCGGCTTCCACGCGTTCTTCCGCCAGTACTACAACCTGCGGGGCCTGCTGCGCCGGGCCGATCCCGGGCTCGGCATGCTCACCGCCCTGCCGGACTACCCCCTGCGGCACAGCAGCGGCCTGACGGACAGTTTCCGGCACGTGCCGCGCACACCGCCCTGGAGCGCGCTCGGTTTCGTGGCCCTCAGTCCCACGTTCGGCGCCCGGGACCTGCTGCGGATGAACCCGTCGGCGGCCCTGCCGCTGCTCGACGTCCGCGTCCCGGACGTCTACGAGCGGCTGGACGGCGTCAGCGCGCACGAGTTCCTCGCCTCGATCCGCTTCCCCGAGGCGGCGCACCACCTGGCCTTCGAGGTGTTCTCGCGGAGCTTCTTCGCCGATCCGCGGACGCTGTCCGCGGCGGAGATGGTGCTGATGTTCCACATCTACTTCCTCGGGTCCTCCGAGGGGCTGCTGTTCGACGTCCCGCGCGAGCCCTTCCCGGCCGCGCTGTGGGATCCGCTGGCCCGCCGGCTGGCCGCGCTCGGCGCGCGGGTGCGCACGGCGACGCCCGTCGAGTGCGTCGAGCCCCGCGCGGACGGCGGATATCGGGTCGCGACACCCGACGGCGAGCGCGAGCACGACACGGTCGTGCTGGCCCTGGACACCCAGGGGCTGCGCTCGGTCGTGGCCCGGTCGCCCGGACTGGGCGACGCCCGGTGGCGCGAGCAGGTGGCGGGACTGCGCACCGCTCCCCCGTTCCTCGTCTCGCGGCTGTGGCTCGACCGCCCGGTGGCCCCGGATCGTCCCGGGTTCCTGGGGACGAGCGGTTTCGGCTCGCTGGACAACGTCAGCGTGCTGTCCGGCTGGGAGGGCGAGGCCGCCCGGTGGGCCGCCCGCACCGGCGGGTCCGTCGTGGAACTGCACGCCTACGCGCTGCCGGACGGCTGCGTGCGCGACGTGGAGGAGAAGCGGCTCGTCGAGCAGCTGTACCGCGTGTACCCGGAGACGCGTGCCGCGGGCGTCGTCGACGTACGGCACGAGTGGCGCGCCGACTGTCCGCTCTTCCCGGTCGGCGGGTACGCCGACCGGCCGACCGTACGGACTCCGGACCCGGGTCTGACGGTGGCGGGCGACCTGGTGCGCACGGAGCTGCCGGTGGCCTTGATGGAACGCGCCGCGACCTCCGGGTTCCTCGCCGCGAACGCCCTGCTGGAACGCTGGGGCGTGCGCGGCCAGACCCTGTGGACCGTGCCCGACCGCGGGCGCTCCGCCGTGCTGCGGGCACTGGCCGGCCGGACGCGCGGGTGAGCGCTCCGGTCAGCCGACGTCCCAGAGGAAGCGGTGCGTGTGGATCCCGAAGTAGGGGAAGGACTGGACCCGCGCGACTCCCTCGATGGGCCGTACGACGTCGTTGACGAAGTCGAGCAGGTCCCTCGGGCCCGGGCACACCACCTCGGCGAAGAGGTCGAACCCGCCCGAGGTGAGCACCGAGTAGACGACCTCGGCGCGCCGGGCCAGCTCGTCGGCGACGGCCCGGGGGTCCCCGTCGACGGCGATGCCGAGCAGTGCCATGGACTGCCCGCCCATGCCCATCGGGTCGGTCACGCCGACCACCTGGACGGCCTTGGCGTCCAGCAGGCGCTGGAGCCGCTGCCGGGCGGCCGACGCGGACAGTCCGACCTTGGGTCCCAGGTCCGCGTACGCGATACGGCCGTCGGTCTGCAGTTCGCGCAGGATGGCCCGGTCGATCTCGTCCACGCTCTTCCTTCCGGCTCGGGGGCCCAAGATTAACGGCGCGGCTCAGCCCGCAAGTTCGGCGAGGGCGGCGGCGAAGACCTCGGTGTGCGTGTCCACGTCCTGCTCCGTGGTGTCCGGGCACATCAGCGCCATGTTGTGGAAGGGGGTCAGCAGGATGCCCCGGTTGGCCAGGTACAGGTGGAGGAAGTCCTCCAGCTCGGGGTCCGCGGCCGCCGCGGACTCCGTCCCGGTGCGCGGCGCCGGGTCGGCGAAGCGGTATTCGGTGCGCGCGCCGAGCCGGCTCACCGACCACGGCAGGGCGTGCGCCCCGATGCCGGCGCGCACGCCGTCCTCGAACCGCTCGGACAGTTTCGCCATGTGGGCGAACGCGTCGTCGGTGAGCACGTGCTCCAGCGTGGCCCGTGCCGCCGCGACGGACAGGGCGCTGCCGGCGAGGGTGCCGCCGACTCCGCCCATGTCGACCAGGTCCAGGTCGTCCCGGCCGAGCAGCCGGTCGGCGAGCTCGGCGGACAGTCCGTAGGCGCCGACCGGGACACCGCCGCCGATCGCCTTGCCGATGGTGAGCAGGTCCGGCTCCAGGTCCCAGGCGGCGGTGCAGCCGCCGGGTCCGGCCGAGAAGGTGTGCGTCTCGTCGTTGATCAGGAGGGTGCCGTACCGCCGGGTCAGGGCGCGGACGCCCGCCAGGTAGCCGTCCTCGGGCAGCACGATGCCGATGTTGGTGAGCGCCGGCTCCATGAGCACGGCGGCGACATCGCCGTGGGCGAGTTCGCGCTCCAGCTGCTCCAGGTCGTTGAACTCCGCGACGCGGCTGGTCAGGGTGACGTCGCAGGGCGCGCCGACGTTGCCGGGCCGTGCGGTGCCCTGTCCGTCGGGGCCGACGACGATGAGCGACTCGTCGACGCTGCCGTGGTAGCTGTAGCTGTTCACCAGGATCTTGGGGCGGCCGGTGACCGCGCGGGCCAGCCGGATCGCCCAGCGGTTGGCGTCGGTCGCGGTCAGCGAGAAGCTCCAGCGGGCGAGGCCGAAGCGGCGGGTCAGTTCGGCGCCCACCCACTCGGCGTCCTCCGTCGGCAGCATGGCGGTGGCGCCGCCCAGCTCGGCGAACCTCCGCTGGACGGCGTGGGCCACCGGAGCGGGCGAGTGCCCGGCCATCGCCCCGGTGTCCCCGAGGCAGAAGTCGATGTACTCGTGGCCGTCGATGTCGGCGACCCGGGCGCCGCGGGCGGTGTCGAGGTAGCGGGGGAAGGCGCCGGCGGTCTTGTTCATCCAGGTCATCGGAACCCGGCCGAAGAGGTGCTCGGCGCGTTCGTAGGCGGCCCTGGACCGCGGGTTGCGGCGCTCGGCCTCGGCGCTCTCGCGGGCCAGCAGGTGCTGCAGACGGACGCGATCCATGACGTACCCCAGTTCAGACGGTGACCGATCACCAGGGAGCGTACGATCGAAAAGATCGCTTGAGCAAGGGATCGCGATCGATTCGCTTGCCGAGGCAGCGGATTCCGCAGTGGTGTGGCGCTTGGTTCGGCGGCCGGGTGCCGTCGCCCGCCGCGTCCGGCCCGCTCCCGGGCGGGGCAGAGGTTGCCCGGCCGGGCGGGCTGTGCCGTAATCGGAGAAAGGCCGCGGAACGGATCATGGCGGTGTCGGAGCCGCGCCGGAAGGAGCGGCTGGGATGCACGGGTACGCAGCCGGGCCGGGAGACGGCAACACCGCGGCGCCGGGAGGTCTGCTCGACCTCCTCCAGGTCGCGGCCGTGGTCCTGGACGGCGACGGACGCGTCGTGCTCTGGAGTCCCGAGGCGGAGCAACTGCTCGGATACCTCGCGGACGAGGCCCTGGACCGCCGGGCCGACAAGCTGCTCGTGTCGCCCGAGAACCGCCGGCGGGCCCGGGACCTGTTCGCCCAGGTGCGGTCGGGTGCCGGCTGGGCGGGCGTCTTCCCGCTCCGGCACCGGGACGGCACCGAGGTGCCGGTGGAGTTCCGCACCATGCGGCTGCGCGACCGGCAGGGGGCGATGCACCTGCTGGGGCTGGCGGCCGACGCGACCACCGTACGGGGCGTGGAGCGGGACCTGGCCCTGTCGCACAGCCTGGTCCGGCAGACCCCGGTGGGCATCGCCGTCTTCGACACCGGCCTGCGGTGGGTGAGCGTCAACCCCGCCCTGGAGCGGATGAACGGGGTGCCGGAGGAGCAGGTCCTGGGCCGGCGCATCCGGGAGGTGCTGCCCGACCTCGACGTCGAGGTCATCGAGTCGCGGATGCGGCACGTGCTGGTCACGGGCAAGCCCCTGCTGGACCAGATGACCATCGGCCGGACCCCGGGGCTCCCGTCGGCACGGGCCTTCTCGGAGTCGTACCACCGCATCGAGGACACGCAAGGCCGCGTCCTCGGGCTCGCGGTGGCCATCATCGACGTCACCGAGCGGCAGAACGCGGCGACCGAGGTGTCCGAGGCACGTGAGCGCCTGTCGGTGATCGCGGACGCGGGCGCGCGCATCGGGACCACGCTGGACCTCCAGCAGACCGCCCGGGAACTCGCCGACGTGGCGGTGCCGCAACTGGCCGACCTGGCCGCCGTCGACGTACTGGAGACGGTGGTCACGCACGGCACCACCCCGGCCGTCACGGGGGACGCCCACGCCGAGTTCAGGGCGCTGGCGGTCGCGGCGGGCTACCTCACCGACGCCATCCACGCGGCGGACCCGGTCGGCGAGCTGGCCACCTACAGTTCGTCCCGGATCATCACCCAGTGCGTCCGCGAGGGCCGCCCGATACTGGTCGAACAGGTGAGTCCGGCGATGATGCGGCGCATCGCCCGGGACGCGCACGCCGCCCAGGTGCTGCACACGGCGGGTGTGCACTCCTACCTGGCCGTCCCCCTGGTGGCGCGGGGCGAGGTCCTCGGCACGCTCAGCCTGTACCGGTCCGTCAACCAGCGCCCCTTCGACGAGCAGGACCGCATCCTCGCCCTCGAACTCGCCACCCGGGCCGCGATCTGCGTCGACAACGCCCGGCTCTACGGGCGGGAACGAGCGGCGGCCCTGACGCTCCAGCGGAGTCTGCTGCCGCCCGCACCGGCCGAGCACGCGGGGCTCGACATCGCCGCCCGCTACCTCCCGGCGCTGAGCGAGGTCGGCGGGGACTGGTACGACGTGTTCTCCCTGGGCCCCGGCCGGACCGGACTCATCGTGGGCGACGTGATGGGCAAGGGCGTCCAGTCGGCCGCCGTGATGGGCCAGTTGAGCACGGCGACCCGCGCGCTCGCCCGGCTCGACCTGCCGCCCGCCGAGCTGCTGCGCCACCTCGACGACATCACCGGCTCGCTCGGCGAGACGATCGCCACCTGCGTGTACGCCGTGTGCGACCTGCGCCGGGGCAGCTGCGAACTGTCCAGCGCGGGCCATCTGCCGCCCGTCCTGATCCGGCCCGACGGCAGCGCCGCGCTGCTGGAGATCCCGGGCGGTGTACCGCTCGGCGTCGGGGGCGTGGACTTCGGCACCGTGGAACTGGCGATGGCGCCGGGCTCCCTGCTCGCCCTGTACACGGACGGGCTGGTCGAGAACCGCTACGACCCCATCGACGCGGGCCTGGACACCCTGACCCGGCTGCTCCAGGGCCCGCAGCGCCCCCTGGAGACGACCAGCGACATGCTGCTCTCCGCGCTGCGTCCCGAACCCGACGACGACGTCGCCCTGCTGCTGGTCCGCAGGCACGCCTGAGCGGACGCGCACGCGACGGCCAGCGGCGCCGACCGCGCGCACCGCGGCGGCTCCGGGTCAGGAGGCCGGGGTGATGCGGATCCCGAGCGTCCCGTCCTTGCCGCGGCGCAGCCGGCTCCCGAACAGGGTGAGGCGGCCCGTCACGCCGTACTTGCGGGCGATGAGCTGCCGGATACGGGCGGTCCCGGCGTCGTCCAGGATCTCGGCCCGGGCGGGGAGCTGGGCGCCGGTCGGGTGGCCGCGCATGTCGCAGGGGCCGGCCAGGACGTCCGGACGGTTGCGGATGCGCTTCACCTTCCCGGTGTCCGCGGCGGTCCAGATGCCCAGCGCGTCCCCGTCGCGGACCACCCAGACCGGGGTCGAGACTCCCGTGCCGTTCTTGCGGTAGCTGGTGACGAGCAGGTACTTGCCTGAGGCGAGCGCGTCCAGCGGGGAATCATCCATACCGGAATTCTAGGCCCTGTCCGCCCGTTCCTCCCGGGCCGGGAAGCCCCTCACCCCGGCCCGGGAGGCTCGCCGCCGCCGCTTCGCTCAGGACAACTGGCCGTCGTAGTCAGGCAGTTTGAACGTCCGCTCGGCGTGGCCGCCCACCAGGTCGGACGTGTTGTTGCCGATGTTCGCGATGATCGTGTAGCCCTGCGCCTCGATGGCCGCCCGCCGGCCGGTCTTGTAGGCGCTGACCTCGTCGAACAGGTCCGGCAGGCTCCGCACGTGGAGACCGTCGACGGGATAGCCGACGGCCTTGAGGTTCCACTTCGTCTCGGCGGCGATGATGCCCGGCCGTGCGGTCACGAAGAAGACGGCGGCACCGCGCTCGTGGGCGTAACGGGCCAGTGCCAGCGAGGCCTTGAGCGCCGGGGTGGGCAGCTGGTACCACGGGTGGAAGTCCGTCTCCAGCGCGGTGTTGTCGATGTCGAAGACGACCGCGAGCCGCTGACCTCCGGCCTGCTCGGTGCGCTGCCGCACATAGGGCAGCGCCTGGTCGACGACGACCTGCACGTCCCGCTGCCAGGTGCCGTAGTCGATGTCGGCCGCCTGCGCCGGCGCCGCGCTCACGGCCGCCGTGGACGGTGCCGCCGTGGCGGCCCCCGTCCCGCCGAGGCCCAAGGCCACGGCCATCGAGACCGTGGCGACCCAGCGCCCCGCACCGCGTGCTCTCATTCCCGTTCCCTTCGTCGTCCGAGCGGCGAGGATAGACCTCCGACGCCGCATCAGCCATGGTCACGACAAGAAGTGGAGTGCAGGCGACGCGGAAGTTACCGATTGGTAGTGACTTGCCCGCCGCCCGGCCCCGGCGCGTACGCCACGGCGACGGCGGATGGCCGGCGCACCGGCGGACGGCGGCCGGTCCCGACCGGGAGCACCGCCCGCGCCGCCGTGCGGGCCCACCTCCGGACACGGCAGGCAACTCGGCCGTCTAGATTGCCTGTTGACACTGCACTCCCACACGACCAGGAGCCGACCGTGCCCGAGAACCAGGCAGCCGCGGAACACCCCTCCGAGCCGGTGCGCAGCCGCATCGTCACCACCCAGCCGCACACGGCGAGGATCTGGAACTACTGGCTCGGCGGCAAGGACAATTACGAGGTGGACCGCGCGGCCGGCGACCAGATCCGCCAACTCCACCCCGGCATAGGCGACTACGCCCAGGCCGACCGGCTGTTCCTCGGGCGGGCGGTGCGGCACCTGGTCGCCGACCGCGGCATCAAGCAGTTCCTGGACATCGGCACCGGCCTGCCCACCGCCGACAACACCCACGAGGTCGCCCAGCGCCTCGCCCCCGACGCGCGGATCGTGTACGTCGACAACGACCCGCTCGTCCTCGCGCACGCCCGCGCGCTGCTGACGAGCACGCCGGAAGGCAGCACGGACTACCTCGACGAGGACCTGCGCAACGTCGACGCGATCCTCGAACACGCTTCCAAGACGCTGGACTTGAGCAAGCCCGTGGGGCTGATGCTGCTCGGCGTGGTCATCTTCGTCAACGACGACGAGGAGGCGTACGGCCTGGTGCGCCGCCTCCTCGACGCCCTCCCCGCCGGCAGCCACCTCGTCCTCTCGCACACCGTGACCAGCCCGTCGATGCCGGACGTGGACGCGGCCGTGGCCTTCTGGAACGAGCACGGCACCCCGAAGCTGAAGCAGCGCACCCCGGAGGCGGTCGCCCGCTTCTTCGACGGCCTGGAGCTGCTCGAACCCGGCGTGGTGTCCTGCTCGCGCTGGCGCCCGGAGACGGCGTCCGGCCAGCAGCCGGACGAGGTGGCGATGTTCGGCGGAGTCGGCCGCAAGCTCTGAGCCGCCCGGGCCCCCGGGCACGGCGACGCGGGGCGGTGAACACCGCGGCGCCCAGGCACGTATGGGAGGAGGGCGTTCGACCGGCGCCCCGGCGGTGGTGACACCGCGCGGTTCGGCTTCGGGAGCCCTGGATGAGGCACGCACGACGACGGATCGTCCGACGGGGGGCGCGGTTCGCGGCCGTCGGCGGGCTGCTCTGCGGTGGGCTGATGGTGACGCACGCCGTGGCGAGCGAGCCGTCCGACACCTCGCGTGCCCCGGGAGCCTCCGCCGCGCCGGCCGCCGGCCCGGGCTCCGGACTGGTCGCGCGGCTCGGCGCGACCCGTACGGCGGGCAGCTGGATCGCCTCCGACGGGCGCACGGTCGTCGCCGTCACGGACGCGGAGGCGGCGGCCGAGGTGCGGCGCGCCGGAGCCCGGCCCAAGACGGTCGGCCACAGTCTGCGGGACCTCAAGTCGGCCACCGCGCGCCTGACTTCGGCGCCGCGCGTGCCCGGCACCGCCTGGGCCGTGGACTACGCGCACAACGAGGTGGTGGTCCGCGGCGACAGCACCGTCTCCACCGCCGACTGGTCCCGTATGACGAAGCTGGCCGACGGCATCGGGGACCAGGTCCGCATGGAGCGGACGCGGGGCACGTTCACCACGCGGGTCAACGGCGCCCAGCCGATCTTCTCCAACGGCGGCCGGTGCTCCGCGGGGTTCAACGTGACCGACGGGCGGAGCGAGTTCATCCTGACGGCCGGGCACTGCGGTCCGGCCGGCTCCGTCTGGTTCGCCGACACCACCGGCACCCGGCAGGTCGGCCGGACGGTCTCCCGGTCGTTCCCCGGCGGTGACTTCTCGCTGGTGCGGTACACCGACGCCCGCACGGACGCGGACACCAACGTCGTCGCCATCGGCGGGGACCGCGGGGTGCGGATCACGGCGGCCGCCGATCCGGCGGTCGGCCAGCGGGTCTTCCGCAGCGGCAGCACCAGCGGGCTCCACGACGGCGAGGTCACCGCGCTCGACGCGACGGTCAACTACCCGGAGGGCACCGTCACCGGCCTCATCGAGACCACGGTGTGCGCCGAGCCGGGCGACAGCGGCGGCCCGCTCTTCTCGGAGGGGGTCGCCCTGGGCGTGACGTCCGGCGGCAACGGGGACTGCGACACGGGCGGCACGACGTTCTTCCAGCCGGTGACCAAGGCGCTCACCTCGCTGGGCGTGCGGCTGGCCGGGAAGCCCGCGGCACCGGCCGCTCCGAACGGCCAGGCGTCGCCGGCACCCGCCGCCACCCAGGGCGCGGCCGTGGCGCCCGGGTCCGCGGCACCGGGCGCCGTCGAGCCGGTGGGCACACCCGGCGTCTCGCAGACGCTTGTGTCACGGCTCACGGATCCGCGGAACATCGGTCCCGGGCTGCTGGTCATCGCGGGGGGCATCATCGCGCTGGTAGCGACCCGGTACATCCGTACCGAGCAGGAGCGCAGCCGCTACCGGAGGCGCTACGCGCAGAGTTGGGGCTGATCCCCGCCGGGCGGCCGGGCCGGATCACCGGCGACGGCGGCCGCCCCGCGGGCGGAGGGTGAGGGGTCGGTCGGTGGGAGACGCGCTCACGCGACCTGCGTGGAGCGCGGAGCGGCCGCTGCCCACTCGAGGACGAGCCGCTGGTACTCCCGCCGCTCGTCCATGGTCAGCGTCCCGCCCGTCCGGAACCAGAGAGCCCGGATCTCCTCGTTGACCTCGGCGGCCGAGCGCGCCGAAGTGGATTCAGGAGTAGTGGACATGCTGTGAAGCATACGGCTCCGGGCGTGAAGGCGATGTGAGCAAAGACGCATCTTCGGGCATATCGGACCGTGAAGCTGATCACTCCTGTGCAGAAGTGAGCGAACGGGCATGAGCCCGCCGCTCACACGGCAAAGGATCAGGTACCGGGCTTGCGGCCGTACACGAACACGTCGTCGCCGTTCCTCAACAGCGACCAGTACTTCTTCGCCGTGGTCGTGGTCATGTTGACGCAGCCGTGCGAGCCCGGCGGGTTCCACATGCTGACGCCCACCGAGTGGAAGGCCTGACCGCCGTCGAAGAACTGGCTGTAGGGCATCGGCACGTTGTAGATGCTCGACACGTGGTCGATGTGCCGCCAGTAGATCTTCTTCAGGCCGGTGCGGGTCTCGTACCCGTCACGGCCCGTACGGACCGGTACCGGGCCGTAGACGAGCGTGCTGCCGTCCTGGATCCAGCTGAGCTGGAGGGTGAGGTTCACGCAGGCGATACGGCCCTTGTTGACCGGGCACGTCCCGTTCCTGTTGGGGTTGGTCCCGACGGCCTTCTGCTTGTTCATGAGATCCATCACGCCCCAGGTGACGGATCCCGCGTAGCCGATGTTCGGGCTGATGCCGTGCTTGGTCTGGAAGGCCTGCGTCGCCAGGCAGTCGGCGCTGGACTGCCTGCCGTCCACCGGGCGGCCGAGGAACTTCTCGACCTGCTTCTGGTACGGCCCGGTCTGTGTCGTGCAGCTCGCGGCGTTCGCCGGCGCGGCTCCGAGCGCGAGCGAGAGCGGCGCGATCAGTCCGGCGACGCCGAGTGCGACGGCTCCCCGTCTGCGGATGTCCCCCATGGCAGGCCCTTCCCCTTCATACGGTCTTGCTGTTTCTTGCACACTTGGACAGGCGGCCGGGGGAATCGGTTGTAGGCATCCCGCACCCTGCGACGGAACGGTGACATTACGCCGCGCTCCCGGCTGGAGCAAAGGGGCCACCTGTCCCGGATTGGCCCCGGAAGCCGCCGGGGCCGACTGCCTAGGCTGCGGCCATGCATCCCGTACTGGCCGAGGACCTGGCCCGGTTCCCCGCACTGCTGCAGTCCGCCCGCGACGTCGCCGCCCGGGAGATCGCCGGCCTCGCCGACCGGCCGGCCGCCCGCCCCGGTAAGGCGCCGGACGCCGAGCGCCTCCCGGCCGGGGGCGCCGGGGCCGACGGCGCGCTGGCCCGCTTCACCGAGCGGTGGGCGCCCGGCTTCTCCGGCTCCGCCGGACCGCGCTACCTGGGCTTCGTCACCGGGGGCGCGACCCCGGCGAGCCTGGCCGGGGACTGGCTGACCGGGACCTACGACCAGAACGTGTCCGGCGCCGCCGGCTCGTCCGCGTCCGCCCTGGAGCACGAGACGCTCGGCTGGCTGCGGGAGCTGTTCGGGCTGGGCGAGGAGCACAGCGGGGCCTTCGTGACCGGCGCCACCGTCTCCAACACGGTCGGTCTGGCCGTGGCCCGCGAATGGCTCGGTGAGCGGCTCGGGATCTCCGTGTCCCGCGAGGGGGCGGCGGCGCTCGGTCCCGTCGACGTGCTGTCCGGCAGCCCGCACTCCAGCATCGCCAAGGCCCTGTCCGTCCTCGGCATCGGACGGGACCGGCTGCGCCGGGTCCCGGTGCTCGCCGGGAACCGCGAGGCCGTCGACGTCGGGCGGCTGGCGGAGGCGCTCGACGCCCTCGACGGCCGGCCCGCCGTGGTGGTCGCCAACGCCGGGACGGTGAACACGGTCGACTTCGACGACCTGCGGGCCGTCGCCGCCCTCCGGGAACGCTACGACTTCTGGCTGCACGTGGACGCCGCGTTCGGTGCCTTCGCCGCGCTGTCCCCCGCGCACGCGCACCTCACCGACGGTCTCGACGCGGCCGACTCGGTCTGCGTGGACCTGCACAAGTGGCTGAACGTGCCCTACGAGGCCGCCGTCCAGTTCACCCGGCGCCAGGACCTCCAGGTGAAGGTCTTCCACAACGCCTCGCCCTACCTGGGACTTCCGGCCGAGGACCCGGACTTCCTGCACCTGACGCCGGAGAACTCGCGGCGCCTGCGCGCGCTGCCTGCCTGGTTCTCGCTCATGGCGTACGGGCGGGACGGGCACCGCGAGATCGTCGAGCGCAACATCGCACTCGCCCGCCGTCTCGGCGAACGCGTCGAGGCGGTACCGGAGTTGCGTCTCCTCGCGCCCGTCCGCCTCAACGTCGTCTGCTTCACGCTCGCCGGTGACCCGACGCCGGAGCGGGTGCACGCCCTGGCCCGCGAGGTCGCCGCCTCGGGCGAGACGTTCCTGACTCCGACGGTGTACGGCGGGACGCACGCGCTGCGCGCCGCGTTCAGCAACTGGCGTACGTCCGAGGCCGACACGGACCGGGTGCTGGACGCCCTGGTGCGGGCCGCGCACTCCCTCGCGCCGTGACCCGCCCGCTCGGCACGTAGGGACCGGCCCGCTCACGGCGTTCAGTCCGTACGGCGCTGCCGGACCGCCTGCCGGAAGCCGGTGTTGACCGCCGTCAGCCCGCCGTCCACACAGAGCGTCGTGCCGGTGATCCACGCGGCGTCCGCCGACGCGAGGAAGGCCACGGCGGCGGCGACGTCCTCCGGCTCCCCGACCCGGCCGAGCGGGTAGAGCTCGCCGGCCGCCGCCAGGTCGTCGTCCCGGCCCTCCCAGGCGGTGGTGCGGACCGTGCCGGGGACCACCAGGTTGACGCGCACCCCGCGCGGGGCCGCGTGTCCGGCGAGGGTGCGGGTCAGCGAGCCGAGGCCCGCCTTGGCCGCGCTGTAGGCGTGGTTGCCGAAGTCCTGGAGGCCGTTGACGGAGCCGATGCTGACGATCGCCCCGCGGCCGCCGGCCACCAGGTGGGGCAGCGCGGCGCGGCAGCAGCGGTAGGCGCCGGTCAGCGTGAGGTCGAGATCGCGCGCCCACACCTCGTCGGACTCGCCCTCGAACAACGGTGCGTCCGGTGTGCATCCGTACGCGTTGTTGACCAGCACGTCCAGCGAACCGAACACCTCCACGGCGTGCGCCACGGCCCGCTCCACGGAAGCCCGGTCGGACACGTCGCACGCGAACGCCTCGGCCCGGCCGCCCGCTTCGCGCAGGGAGCCGGCCGTCTTCTCCGCGGCGGCCGTGTCCACGTCGGTGACGAGGACCCGGGCGCCCTCGCCGGCCAGCCGCCGGGCGGTGGCCGCGCCGATGCCCCGGGCCGCGCCCGTGATGAGAACCCCGTACCCCTCGAAACGCGGCATGGCAGTCATAGGGGCGACCGTACTGGCCCGGCGATCACCGCGACAGCTCCTCAACGGCGTTCCGTACGGCCCCTGTTCAGCGGTACCCGGTCGCGTCGGCCGGCCTGCCCGGGTCCTGCACCTCGACCATGTACCGCCAGGCGTCGGGGCGGCTGCCGTCCACATCGGTGAAGCCGTAGGTCCGCGCGAGGCCGCCGCTGGAGAGCGAGGCCCCGTTCCAGCGGGCCCGCTCCGGGTCGGCGGCCAGCGCGGCCACCGCCCGGCCGACGTAGAACGGCGTCTCGGAGATGCAGAAGTGCGGCACGTTCTCCAGGGCGTCGCGCCAGGTGTCCTCGGTCACCCCGAAGTTGTCCAGCATCATCTCGGAGCGCAGCCAGCCCGGAGTCAGCGCGACGGCGGTCGCGCCGCGCGGGCCGAGCTCGTGGCCGAGGGCGAACGCCATCCGCAGGACGGAGGACTTGACGAGGTCGTAGAAGAAGGAGACACGGTAGGTGTCGCGGTTGTACTCGGCGGTCCCGTCCGTCATCTCGACCACCAGGCCGCCGGGGTGGCGCAGCAGCAGCGGCAGGGCGTGGTGACTGGTGATCGCGTGCGTCTCGACGCCGAGCCGCAGCAGCCGCAGCCCCTTGTCGAGGTCGTGCTCCCACACGGGGGCGTCCCATGCGAAGAGCAGTTCCCCGCCCCACACGTCGTTGACGAGCACGTCGAGACGGCCCCGCTCCTCGGCGATCCGGTCCACGAGCGTGCGGACCTCGGACGGCACAAGGTGGTCGGTGGGTACGGCGATGCCCGTGCCGCCCGCCGCGGTCACCAGGTCCGCCGTGTCCTCGATGGTCTCCGGCCGGCCGTACTCCGAGCGGCGCTCGCGGGTGCTGCGGCCGGTGACGTAGACGACCGCTCCCGCCGCGCCCAGCTCGACGGCGATGCCCCGTCCCGCGCCCCGGGTCGCCCCCGCGACCAGCGCGACCCTGCCGTCCAGCGTTCCTGGCATCTTCCGACCTCCATGTCCGTGTCCCTCACCTTGACCGAGGCGGCGCCGCCGGACGGTGTGGTCATGAGGGTGTCGTGGAAGCCGGACATCTTCTGTCGCCTTTTCCCGGCGGTTTTCCCCGGGGCCCGTCGCGTCGGATGGTGCGCTGACCGGCGGTCGCGCGCCGGTCGTCGGCCGGTCCGGAGGGTGCGGGGCCCGGGGGTCCGTGGCCCAGGGGTGCGGGGCCCGGGTGCGGGCCCCGCGTCCGGGGTGCGGGGCCGTCAGTGGCCGCGCGCGATCCATTCCTGCAGGTGCGGCGCCTCGGCGCCGATGGTGGTCGTCTCCCCGTGTCCCGTGCGCACCACCGTGTCCGCCGGCAGGCCGAGGAGGCGCTCGCGGATCGACTCGACGATCGTCGGGAAGTGCGAGTAGGAGCGGCCGGTGGCTCCGGGGCCGCCCTGGAACAGGGTGTCGCCGGTGAAGACACTGCCGAGGCCCGGGGCGTACAGGCAGACCGCGCCCGGGGCGTGGCCCGGGGTGTGCATGACGGTCAGGTCCGTGCCGGCCGCCTCGATGACCTGGCCGTCGGCCAGCCAGGCGTCGGGCAGCCGGCCGGGGTGGGTCTGCTTCCACAGGGGCAGGTCGTCGGGGTGCAGCCAGATCGTGGCGCCGGTGCGCTCGGCGAGGGCGGGTGCCGCGTCGATGTGGTCGTCGTGCGCGTGGGTGCACACGATGGCCCGCAGCGTGCGGTCGCCCACCGCCTCGGCGATGGCGTCGGCGTCGTGGGCGGCGTCGATGACGATCGCCTCGTGGTCGTCGCCGATGATCCAGACGTTGTTGTCGACGTCCCAGGTGCCGCCGTCGAGCGAGAAGGTGCCGGAGGTGACGAGGTGGTCGATACGGGCGTGCGTCATCAGAACATCACCACCGAGCGCAGGACGTCGCCGTGGTGCATCCGCTCGAAGGCCTTCTCCACCTCGTCCAGCGCGATCGTCTCCGAGACGAACGCACCCAGGTCCAGGCGCCCTTGCAGATGCAGGTCGATCAGCATCGGGAAGTCCCGCGACGGCAGACAGTCGCCGTACCACGACGACTTGAGCGACCCACCACGCCCGAACACGTCCAGCAACGGCAACTCCAGCTTCATCTCCGGCGTCGGCACCCCCACCAGCACCACCGTCCCGGCCAGATCACGGGCATAGAACGCCTGCCGGTACGTCTCCGGACGCCCCACCGCCTCGATCACCACATCAGCGCCGAACCCCCCGGTCAGCTCCCGGATCGCCTCCACGGCGTCACTCTCACGGGAGTTGACCGTGTGCGT
>NZ_JBSGZN010000017.1:0-162483 GCF_053611025.1 Streptomyces sp. NPDC054842 | reverse complement strand
CGGGCCGTCCAGGCCGGTGTCGTCGAGTGCGTGCCCGCCGCCGGCAGTGCCGACGGCTGTCGTGGTCGTTCGGTCAGGCCATCGTCCGCCGGTCCGCGGCCCCGAGTGTCTCCAGAAGCCAGGCGAAGAGCTTGTCGTGAAAGAGCCGCATGGCGCCCGAGTGGCAGTGCGCCCCGCCGCCCTCGTCGGCGGTGAACACGTGCATCGTCTTGGGTGAGTTGAGGCCCGTGTACACCTTCTTCGCGTGCTCCAGGCCGGCGAAGAACAGGTCCTCCTCCGCGTCGAGGACGAGCACCGGACAGCGCACCTGACCGATGACGTCCGCCAGCCCGAACGCGGGCAGCCTACGCAGGAGTTGGGAGGGCGTGTCGACTCCGAACGTCCACATCGAGTGCCGCATCAGCCAGCGGGTGAAGGTCTGCTGAGCGGCGATGCCCCACATCACCGGGTCGGCGAAGGCGTCGCAGTCCTGCTCGACCCACTCCAGTACGAAGGGGGGCAGCCCGACGACGTCGCCCAGCTGCCAGACGGCATCGTGGGCGACGCAACCGGCCAGCCGGTGCTCGAACGCCGCCGCCCGTACCGCGAGCAGCCCTCCGAGGCTGGTGCCGACCAGTGTCAGCCGGTCCGGGTCCACACCGGGCAGGGACAGCGCGTGGTCCACGACCGGAGTGACCACCTTCTCCCAGTCGGGGCGGAAGACGAGTCCCTGCTCCCGCAGGACCGAGCCCTGTCCCGGACCCTCGAAGCAGAGGCAGTGGTACCCGCGAGCGAGAGCCGCGGCCGCCACGAAGAAGTACCCCTCCTCGACGGTGGAGTCGAGGCCGCCGTGGTGGATGATGGTCGGCCTGGGCCCGTCCGAGTCGTCCGCCCGGTAGAAGTAGGCGGGCAGCGAGGTGTCCTCGTAGGGGATACGGAGGAACTGCGGCGGACGGTCCATGAGTGCGGCCGCGTCCGCGAAGGACTCCGTGGACCGTCGCATCAACCGCAGCGCCTCCGGGTCGCGTTGCTGCTCACGCTGGAAGAACTCGGCCGTACGGTAGTAGTTGTGGGCCCGGAGCAGGGAGTGCCGGGCGTCGACGGTGCGGCCCTCCTCCCGCGCCGTGGTGCCCAGCCGGTGCACGCGGTCGGCCAGAGTGCTCCACGCCCGGCGCCAGGCCTCGGTGTCGCCGTCGGGGATGTGCGCGGCGGTCGCCATGACCTCGCCGAGCTGCGCACCGCCGTAGTCGGCGTAGCCGGCGGCGCGCAGCGCCTGGTAGTCGAAGGCGGGGTCGTCGAAGAGAAACTTCATTGCGGCGGCTCCTGGGGAGGTGGAAGGTGCTCCGGTGCCGTGCCGGGTCCTGCGCCGGCACAAGTGGCGCGAGTTCCGTTCAGGAAGGTGTCGACGATGGTCTCGGCGAACGCGGCCGTCGGCACGGGGCGTTGGCGGAGGATCAACCGGGCGGCCATCGGTCCGGTGAGCAGCTCGACCGCGTCGTCCAGGTCGAGGTCGGCACGCAGCTCACCGCGTGCGATGCCGTCCCGCAACGTCCGCACGATGGCTTCGCGCCGGGCGGCGACGACGGTGTCCTCGAACTGCTCCACCAGCTGGGGCCGGCGTACAGCCTCACCGAGCAGGCTGCCGATCAGGCGGTGCAGGTTGGTGTCCTGGCCGCGGTGGCGCAGCTGGTCCACCAGGGTCACGAGCCGGTCTCGCAGTCCGAGTCCGTCCAGCGGCGGGACGGGCAGGTCGAGGGTGCTCAGCGCGGCGAGCACCAGGTCCTCTTTGTTGCTCCAGCGGCGGTAGATGGTGGCGCGTGCGACGCCGGCGCGCTGCGCGATCAAGTCCATGGACAGGTCGCCGAAACTGCGTCCCTCGCCGAGCAGACCGAGTGTGCTGTCGAGGATCGCCCGGTCGGCTGCGGGATCACGTCGGCGGCCGCCCCGGGGGCTGTTTCCCGGGTCGGCCGCCGGACGGTCGGCGTGTTGCGGCATGCGGTTCAGACCTCCGTGGGGTGGAGCTGTCGGTGGGCGACGGCCGCCTCCGCGCCGGGTGCCGCGGCACGTGTGCGCGATGGCAGCGGCAGCGGCAGCGGCAGCGGCAGCGGCAGCAGGTGACGAGGGCCCGGGGAAAGGGTGACGCCCGCGGCGACCAGGGTCGTCAGGTGCTTGGCCGCCATGAAGGGGTGCCTGGCTGCCACGAACGCGTCGTCGGCACGGGCGGCGAGCCCGGAACCAAGTGCACCCGGCTCGTCGGCGACAGTGCGGATACCGGCGACGGACTCCCGCGCCGTGGCCCGCAGCGGCGCGGGCAGCGGCGCGAGGTGGTCGTCGACGTCGTAGCGGTGGGCGACGGGAAGCGCCGGCCCGAGGAGCGCGACGCCGAGCGCGCCGCCCACCTGGCGCAAGACGGTGCTGACGGCCGCCGGTGTCGCCGGCGGCGAGAAGGCCAACTGGGCGGTCGCCAGGGGCAGTAGCAGGCAGCCCGCCCACAACGGGCTCCAGCCCCGCACGCCTTGCAGCGACGTGTCCAGGACGACGAGTAGGAGACTCACCGGCAGGACCGCGAGGACACGCGACCGGCGCGGGTGGGCGGACCGGGTGAGCTGCCCAACGAGCTTAAGGCGTGGCTGAGTTGTCACGGATAGCGCTCCTCGGAGGGGAGAGGAGGTGCGTGAACCGGGTGCCGTGCTTGTGCCGTGTCCCGAAGACGCTAGACCCGCCCACCAATCGAGTCAACGGTGTATCGATACAGACTTGACTTGATTGCTCCATGCTCGGGCGGGCCGCCCTCCCCATCCGCCGAATGGGCCCCCTAGCCCCCAGCCGCCACACGCGCCGAACCCGCTCTGAGTGCACAGCGCCACGTCCGTGCAGGTGCCCACTCGCCCCGGACCCCCTGCGCAGGGTGCTCACTGCCGGCGTCGCGGCCTGTCGCCGCGTCTCACCCGCTTGTCCGCCGCGCTCGTCTGCACACCGCGCCCTGTCCGCCGTACGGCCCCACCGCCCCGGCGATCAGGAAGTCCCCCTCGACGCGGTCGCAGCGCAGATCCCAGCCGGGTGCCGTGGTGCCCAGCCGCCAGGTCCCGTCCTGGGGGTCGGGAGAGAGGCGCAGGCGGCGGAAGTCGTGCGCCAGTCCCGTGCCGAGCGCCTTCGTGTACGCCTCTTTCAGCGTCCACAGCCGGACCAGTCTCAGGTTCCGCTCGGCGGGCGGCAAAGCGTACAACTCGGCGATCTCCAGCGGGTGGCAGAACCTCTCGGCCAGTCCGGCCGCCAGCAGAGGGCGGTCCCACGCCTCGACGTCCACACCGATCCGGTGACCGCGCGCGACGCCGACCACCAACCGGTCCGACGTGTGGCTGATACTGACATCCAGCCCGGCGGGCCGAAGGAGCACCGGCCGGCCGCGGTCGTCGCGGTCCATGACGACCCGGTCCGGATCGGTGCCGCCGACGACGGCCACGATGTGCCGCAGCAGCAGCCGGGAGCCCAACAGCCGTACCCGTACCAGGGGTTCGCGGGCCCGCTGGTACCGGCTCCAGTCCGGACCGAGCACCGCACGCACCGCGGACCCGGTGTGGGCGCCCCGCCCCCAGTCACCGAGCCGGCCGTGGCAGACCACGTGGCCGCGCCGCCGTACGGCCTCCTGGACGGCGCGCCGGTCCGAGGCGGACAGCGGCCCCACCGCGAGCGGCCCGCCGCCCGGCACGCGGCTCCCGGGCGGTGGGCCCGCGTCGGGGACGCGACCCCCGCTCGCCTCGCCCTCGCGCATCCGGTCCCTGTCCGCCATCGGGCCCTCCTTCACCGCTTCGCCAGGCACTGCGTGCCAGCACTGATCGTGCCGTTCCGCACACCCACCGTTGTATCGGCTCGGGTGACGGCCGTCCTCAGAACCCCGAACCCGTGACGTGCGCACCAATTTCCTCTTTACGTCTGCTTTTCACGGCACCCCAAGGCTGAACCCACCGGTGGCACTCGGTGCCTTCCGAGGCGCTGTGCATCGCACCGGTCACCGACCACGGGAAGGACTGTCTGTGCCGCACCAGCCGGACCACCGAACGCTGACGGACGCCGTACGCGCAGGCGCCCAGAACCACCCCGACCGTGCCGCGTTCGTCTACCTGCACGAGGACGGCCCGGACATGCGGGCCGAGGAGCTCAGCTACGGGGAACTGGACCGCCGGGCCCGCGTCGTGGCCGCCCGGCTGCGCGACGCGACCAAGGGCGACCCCCGCCGCCCGGTGCTGCTGCTCTACCCGCCGACCCTGGACTTCGTCACGGCCTTCCTCGGCTGCTTCTACGCGGGCCGCACGGCCATCCCCGCCCCGCTGCCCGACGAGCCCGGCGAACGGCTGGCCCGGGTCAGCGGCATCCTCCAGGACGCCGAAGTGGGCGCGGTGCTGACGCTGCCCGGCTACCGGCAGGCCATCAGCGCCTGGCTGGCCGCCACCGGAGAACAGGACGTGGCGTGCCTGGCCACCGGCGCCGGCGAGGACGACGGCGCGGACCCCGGCCTGTGGACCCCGCCCGGAGTGCGCGACACCGACGTCGCCTTCCTCCAGTACAGCTCCGGTTCCACCAGCGAACCCAAGGGCGTGATGGTCACCCACGCCAACCTCGCCGCCAACCAGGAGGCCATCCGCGCGGCGATGAAGACACCCGAAGGCGTCGTGGCGGGGAGCTGGCTTCCCCTCTACCACGACATGGGCCTCATCGGCATGACGCTCCAGCCGCTGTGGGTGGGCGGCACCAGCGTGCAGATGTCACCGATCTCGTTCATCAAGCAGCCGGTCCGCTGGCTGCGCATGATCCACGACTACCGGGTGGAGGGCACCGCCTCACCCAACTTCGGCTACGAACTCTGCGTACGGCGCGTGACCGAGGAGCAGTCGGCGGGGCTGGACCTCTCCAGCCTGCGGGTCGCGCTCAACGGAGCCGAACCGGTGCGCGCCGACACCCTGCGCGCGTTCATCGGGCGCTTCGCGACGAACGGTCTTCGCCCGCAGGCCGTACTGCCCTGCTACGGCTTGGCCGAGAACACCCTCCTGGTGTCCGGCGACGACCCGGACGCCCCGCACGTGGAACTCGGCGTCGACGCACACGCGCTGGAGCAGAACGAGCTGCGGCCCGCCCGCACCGACCGTCCCACCCGCACCCTCGTCAGCTGCGGCCGCCCGCAGGACACCGAGGTCCTGGTCGTCGACCCGATGACCCTGCGGGTGCTGCCGGACGGACACGTCGGGGAGATCTGGCTGCGCGGGCCTTCGGTGGCGGCCGGCTACTGGAACCGGCCCGCGCTCACCGCCGAGACCTTCCGGGCGTCGACCGCCGACGGCCGTGAGGGCTACTTCCGCACCGGCGACCTCGGGGCGCTGCTCGACGGCCAGCTGTACGTCACGGGGCGGATCAAGGAGATGCTCATCCAGAACGGCCGCAACCTCTACCCCCAGGACATCGAGCAGGCCGTGCAGGAGTCCGCGGACGCCTTCCGGCGCGGCGGCGGAGCGGTCTTCTGCGTCACCGACGACGCCTCCGACCGCAGCCACATGGTCGTGGTGCAGGAACTGCGGCCGCAGGCGACCGGTGACTTGGAGGCGCTGCCCGCACTCGCGGCCTCGGTGCGGGCATTCCTCAGCCGCCAGTTCCAGCTGTCCGCCGTCAACGTGGTGCTGGTCCGGCCCGGCGTGATCCGCAAGACCACCAGCGGCAAGACGCAGCGGAGCCTCATGCGGCAACTGTTCCTGGACGGCGCGCTGCCCGTGCTGCACCGGCACCTGGAACCGGCCGTCGCCGCCCTTGTGCCCGCCGCGGACCCGGCCCCCGAACCCACCGCCGCCGCCGCCGCCGCGTCACCCCACCACTGAGGCGGCTCCGCAACAGGCACCGGCACCCGCTTCCCCCGTGCGGCTCCCGACCAGCCGCCGCACCGCGGGTGCGCGGACCGCGAAGACACCCGTTCCTTCCGCCACCGAGATCCGAAGAGAGCAGCCGCCATGCGATCCGCCCATGTCACACCCACCGCCTTCCCCCTCCTGAACGGCTTCCTGACACACGACGACGTCGTCGGCCTCGAAGCGTGGCTGACCGAGCGCGTCGCCTTCCACCTGCACCGGGCGCCCCACGACATCGACCCCGACACCCCCCTGGCCGACTACGGCATCGACTCGGTCGCGGCCATCAGCATCTGCGGGGAGATCGAGGAACACCACCAGCTCGCGGTCGCCCCCACCATCGCCTACGACTACCCGACCGTCCACGCCATCGCCGACCACCTCGCCGGACTCCTGGCCGAGAAGGCCAAGCACCAGCAGGAGCCCTCATGACCGCACGCGAACCCATCGCGGTCGTCGGCCTCGACTGCCGCTTCCCCGGAGCCCGCGACGCCCAGGAGTACTGGTCACTCCTCATGGACGGACGCGACGGCACCCAGCGAGTGCCCGCCGCACGGTGGGACGCCGACCGCCACCACTCCGCCGCACCCGGCACGGGACACGGCGCCACCGAAGCCCGGCCCACGGGACGCAGCAACACCGTGCGCGGCGGGTTCATCGCGGACCCCGACGCCTTCGACCCCGGCTTCTTCGGGATCGCACCGCGCGAGGCGGCCGCCATGGACCCCCAGCAACGCCTGCTGCTGCAGAGCTCCTGGCGTGCCATCGAGGACGCCGCACTCGCCCCGCAGGACCTCGCCGGCACCGACACCGGAGTCTTCGTCGGCGTGATGGCCAACGAGTGGGCCTTCCTGCAACTCGCCGACTACGACCGGATCACCGCCCGCCACGGCTCCGGCAACGGCTACTTCATGGGCGCCAACCGCGTCTCCTACCACCTCGACCTCAAGGGTCCGAGCCTGGCGGTGGACACCGCCTGCTCCTCCTCCCTCGTGGCCGTCCACCTGGCGGTGAACTCCCTGCGCGCCGGCGAGTGCGACCACGCGCTCGCCGCCGGCACCAACCTGATCATGACGCCCGTCATCAACATCTTCTACACACAGGCCGGCCTCTCGGCACCGGACGGCCGCTGCAAGCCCTTCAGCGCCGCCGCCGACGGGATCGGACGGGCCGAAGGCGTGGCGGTGCTGGTGCTGCGCCGGCTCGCCGACGCCGTGGCGGACCGCCAGCCGGTGTACGCCGTGCTGAAGGAGACCGGCATCAACCAGGACGGGCGCAGCAACGGCATCACCGCGCCCAACCGCTGGGCGCAGCACCAGCTCATCGAGTCCGTGTGGCGGCGGGCCGGCGTCACCGCCGACGACATCCGCTTCGTGGAGGCGCACGGCACCGGCACCCTGCTGGGCGACTTCATCGAGGCGCAGGCGCTCGGCGAACTGACCAGCGGCCGCAGCGGCGGCAGCGTCGCGCTCGGCTCGGTGAAGAGCAACTTCGGGCACGCGGAGGGCGCGGCGGGGATCGCCGGACTCATCAAGGCCGTCCTGGCGCTGCACCACCGCACGGTGCCCCCGAGTCGCTTCGCCGACGACGAGAATCCGAAACTGGATCTGGCGACACGCCGGTTGTCGTTGCCGAAGTCGCCGGTGCGGTTGCCGTCGGGCACCGTGCACGCGGCGGTGAGCAGTTTCGGCATGGGCGGCAGCAACGCCCACGCGGTGCTCGCCTCGGCGCCCCGCTCGGTGCACCGCAGTCCCCGCCCGGCGCCCGGCGTGTTCACCGTCTCCGCCCGTACGCCGGACCGGCTGCGGGCGAACCTGCTGGCACAGGCCGACGCGCTGGCCCGCCGTCCGGAGAACCAGCTGGCGCAGCTGTGCTGGAGCAGCAACCGCGTCAAGTCGCGGATGGGGCACCGGGCTGCCGTGGCCGCGGCCGATCTGCCCACCCTGGTGGCCGGGTTGCGCGAGGCGGCGGGACGCGCCGAGCAGTCCGCTCGGGCGGACGGCGGGCGCCGCGGTCCCTCGGTGGCGTTCGCGTTCACCGGACAGGGCTCCCAGCATCCGCGGATGACCGCCTCCTGGTACCGCTCCTGCCCCGCCTACGCCCGTCACCTCGACAACATCGACCAGTTGCTCGCGCCGCACGTCGGCAGGTCCGTGCGCGACCTGGTGCTCGACGGCGACACCGACGCCCACCGCGCCAGGCTGGCGCAACCCGCCCTGTTCGCCGTCGGATACGCGCTGGCCGCCACCCTGACCGAGGCCGGGGTCACCCCGTCGGCCGTGATCGGGCACAGCATCGGCGAGTTCGCCGCCGCCTGCGCGGCCGGCGCCCTGGACCCGGGCGACGCGGCCCGGCTGGTGGCCCGCCGCGGGGAGCTGATGGACAAGCTCCCCGAGGACGGCGGGATGCTCGCGGTGAGCCTGGGCGCCGCCGAGGTCGAGCCCCTGCTGGTGGGACGAACCCGGCTCGGCGTGGCCGCCGTCAACGGACCGCGCGCCACGGTGGTCGCCGGCGACCTTGACGAACTCACCTCGCTGCACGAGCAGTTGACCGAGCGCGCGGTGCCCGCACGGCGGCTGGCCGTCTCGCACGCCTTCCACTCGCCGCTGATGCAACCCGTGGTCGAGGACTTCCGGCGCGTGTGCGCGGAAGTTCCCGGCCGGCCTGCCCACCTGCCCGTCTTCTCGACGGTCCACGGCCGTGAGCTGACCGGCCCGGAAACCATGGACGCCGACTACTGGGCCCGGCAGATCACCGAGCCCGTCCGGTTCGCCGAGGCAGCCGACGCGCTCCTGGCCGCCGGCGTCACCCACGTCGTGGAGATCGGCCCGCGTGCCGTCCTCACCCCGCTGCTGTCACGGCTGAAAGCCGACGGCGGCCACCCCGTGAGCCTGCACAGCGCGCATCCCGGCGACCACGCGCCGGAGCACCGCCCTCAGCAGTTGTTCGGGGAACTCTGGTGCGCCGGGCTCACTCCGAACTGGGACCTGCTGTACGCCGAGCCGGACCGAGTGCCCCGCCGCCTGCCGCCGTACGTGTTCGACGAGTCGTTCCGCTCCTGGCGTTCCGGCGCCGCGCCGGAGCGTTCCGAAGCGTCCGCGCCCGCCGCCCCCAGCGGCGCGGACACCTCCGCGGCCCCGAGTGGCACGGGCCGCGGGGAACAGTGCCCGCCGGCCCGGGCGGGGGATCCGCCCGACCCCCTCGCCGCCCTGACACGCCGTCTGGTGTGCCGGGTCGGCGGGCACGACCCACGGCAGGTGCGCGACGACGACCGGCTGCACGAGGACCTGGGCTTCGACTCGATCCGCGTCATGGAACTGAAGACCCGCGTCGAGGACGCCCTGCCGCACCTCGGCCCGCTCCCGATCGAGGACCTCCTCGCCCACCTGAGCACCGTGGCCGACCTGGTCAGGTACCTGCGCGGTCAACTCACCGACGGCGGCGCCGCCGCCGTACCCGCCACCGCGGAAGGAAGCCGCTGATGCCCTCCCCCACCGCCTACCTGGCCTCGGTCGGCACCTGCCTCCCCGGGGACCCGGTGGACAACGCGACCCTGGCGAAACTCGTCGGGGTCGACGCGACCTGGGCCGACATGTTCATCGGCAACACCAGCCGGTACTTCGCCGTCGACCTCGCCACCGGCCAGGTCCGGCACAGCCTGGCCGACATCGCGACGACCGCCGCCGACCGGGCCCTGGCGGAAGCCGGCCTGGAACCGGGCGACGTCGACTGCGTCGTCATGGGCACGGCCACCCCGGACCACCTGATGCCCGCCACCGTGAACATCGTCGCCGACCGGCTCGGCATCGACAACGTGCCCACCTACCAGCTCCAGTCCGGCTGCGCGGGCGCCATCCAGGCACTGGACGTGGCCCGCACCCTCCTGCTGGCAGGGCGCTGCGCGACCGTGCTGGTGATCGGCGGCGACGTCTGCGCCAAACACCTGGAGACCGACTTCGACCCCGGCAGCCGCACCTCAGCCGAACTCGTCAACTACGTCCTGTTCGGTGACGGGGCCGGCGCCGCCGTCATGAGCACCGAGGCCCTGGGCCACGGCATCGAGATCCCCCAGATCCTCAACCGGCTGGTGGGACTTGGCCGGGAGCCCGGCCAGGTCATCGACTGGTTCGGGCTGGGCGACCGGCACAGCGAGCGCGCCGCGGTCTTCGAGGACTACAAGGCGATCGAGGAAGCCGTACCCGTCATGGCACAGCAGATGTTCTGGGAGCTCCTGGACGACCTCGGCTGGGGCGCCGACGGGGTGGACTTCCTGCTGCCGCCACAGCTCTCCGGCCGGATGAGCGACCGCATCTCCGCGGGCATGCCCGCCCCGGACGCCCGCCGCGTCAACGTGGTGCGCACCGTCGGCAACAACGGCAACGCCCTGCCCTTCCTCCAGCTCGACGAGCTGCTGCGGCAGTGGGACGGCCCCGGGCGCGCGATCGCGGTCGCCATCGAGTCCAGCAAGTGGATCAAGACCGGTATCGCACTGGAGCGTTCATGACCGAGACCGAACACCGCGTCGCCGACTCGCCCGGCACCTGGCTGGACCCCGGCGCCCTCGCCGCCCTGCGTGCCCTGCACCGGACGGGCACCCTGGCCGCCGAGTACGGGCGGGTCAGGACCCTGCTGGCCCGTATGCCGCCGGAAGACCTGCCGGCCGCCGGGCAGCTGCTCGCCCGGCTGGACCCCAAGGAGGTCTGCCGTCACACCGACGTGCCGGTGGTCACCGTCAAGGTCACGGGACACTCCACGGTGGCTCCCCTGGTGGCTCCGCTGACCGCCGAACTGGCGCGGCACGGGCTGCTTTTGGAGGCGCAGGTCAGTCCCTACGGCTCGTATCTCCAGGACCTGATGCGGCCGGCCGCGGCCGGTGAGGACCAGCCGCAGCTGACACTGTGCCTGCTCGACGCGCACACGGTGTTCGACGACGTGACCGTGCCCTGGCGGGTGGAGGACGTCGAGGCCGCCGCCCGCGCCCGGCTGTCGCTCATCGCCGGCGCGGTGCGCGCCCACCAGGAGTCCGGGCACGGCCTGCTGGTCCTCAACACCGTGCCGCTGCCACGCCGCCACAGTCACCAGCTTCTCGACCTGCGCTCCCGGGCGCGACTGGGCGCGGTGTGGCGGGACTTCAACCGAGGGCTGCTGCTCCTCGCCGAACAGCACCCCGGCGTGGTCGCCGTGGATCTCGACCCACTGGTGGCGGAAGGCGTTCCCGCCTGGGACGCCCGCACCGCGCAGTACGCGCGGGCCCGGCTGTCGCACCCGCTGCTCGCCGCCTACGCCCGCGAGGCCGCCCACGTCGTACGCGCCCGGCTGGGCCGCACCCGCAAGTGCCTGGTGCTGGATCTGGACGGCACGCTGTGGGGCGGGGTGCTCGGCGAGGAGGGGCCCGCGGGTGTGGAGCTCGGAGCCGGCCTCAAGGGTGAGGCGTTCCAGGAGTTCCAGCGGGTCCTTCAGCAACTCGCCTCGCAGGGCGTGCTGCTGGCCGTCAGCAGCAAGAACGACTCCGACACGGTGCACGAGACGCTTCGCACCCACCCGGCCATGGTGCTCCGCGAGGACGCCTTCGTGCGGGTGAACGCCAACTGGAAGGCCAAGCACGACAATCTGCGGGACATCGCCGACCGGCTCGGGCTCGGCCTCGACAGCTTCGTCTTCGTCGACGACAGTCCCTTCGAATGCGGACTGGTCGCCGAGCAACTGCCCGAGGTCGCCGTCGTCCGGGTCGACGAGGAGCCCGCACTGCATCCCACGGCGCTGCTGGCCGACGGCTGGTTCGACCTGTTCGAGCTGACCGAAGCCGACCTGGAACGCGCCGGACGCTACCGCACCGAAGCTTTGCGGCAGGATTTCCGCGAGGACTTCGGCTCCTACCAGGACTACCTCGAAGGGATCGGACTGGAGGTCGTCCTGCGGTCGCCGCAGGAGTCCGAGATCGGCCGGGTCTCCCAACTCACCCTGCGCACCAACCAGTTCCACCTGGCCACCGAGCGACTCCAGGCGCCCGAGGTCACGGCCCGGACGCGGCAGCCGGGCCGGCAGGTGATCGCGGTGCGGGCCCGCGACCGGTTCGGCGACCACGGGCTGGTGGGCGCCCTGTTCCTGCGGCGCGACGCCGACGTACTGCGCATCGACAACTTCGTGCTGTCCTGCCGGGTCTTCTCCCGGGGCATCGAGAGCGCCTGCGTGGCGGCGGTGCTGCAGTACGCCCGCAACACCGGCGCGCGCGCCGTGACGGGCCGCTACGCGCCCTCCCCGCGCAACTCCGCCTTCGCCTCCTTCTACGCCGAGCACGGCTTCGCCGTCACCGGCACCGACCCGGACGACCGCAACGCCGTCGTCTTCCGGCACGACCTTTCCGACCCCGCCCCCGCCCCCGCCCATCTGCGGCTGACCGCCGCGTTCGGGCCGTTCGACGGAGATCCCGTATGACCACCGCCCTCGCCGACATCGACGCGTTCCGCACCCTCCTGGAAGAGGAACTCGGCCTCCAGGTCGGACCCGGTGACCTGGACCGCCCGCTGGACGACTTCGCCGACTGGGACTCCGTACTGCTCCTGCGGCTGGTGACCGTCGTGGAGACCCTCGTCGGCGGACGTGTCCCGGTGGTCGACCTGCTGGAGACCCGGACGTTCCGGCAGATGTACGAGGTGGTGACCCGGTGACCGGGCACCGCGGCGACCCGGTGGCCGAGCAGGCCGGACCCGGCACGGAACGGCACCTGCACGCCTTGCTCCCGGACACCCCCGTGGACCTCGTCCTCCCTCCCGGACTCGGCCGGCGGCTGAGGGACGGCCTCACCCACCTCGTCACCGCCACGCACAGGCCCGGAACGCGAGCGGGCAACCCCACCGGGACAGGGACACGGGCCCCCGTGACACCCGGGGCCGCCGAAGCGGCCCATCGCCCCGAGAGAAGGGGAGCCACACGATGATCCCCGTGGCCGAGCTGCGCGCGTCATCGCTGCCCCACGCCTACGCCCAGGGCGTTCCCGCGGACGTCGTCCACCGGGTACTGGGGTCACTGCGCGCGGACGCCAAGGACGCTGGCCCCGGCGACTGGACCCACGAGTGGTCCTCGCTCGCCCGGGCCGCCGAGTCGCGCGGCCGTGATCTGGACGCGGTGCGCTACTACACGATGGCCCGCTTCCCCTACGTGGACGGGCCGGCGCGGCAGGCCGCCCAGAGCGCCGCCGTCGCGGCCTTCGACCGCTGGCGGACCCGCGTGCGCGGGATCTCCCGGATCGACCTGCCCTTCGAGGAATCGGGCTTCGCGTGCTGGTCGGCCGGGCTCTCCCGGCGCGACCCCCTCCCGCTGCTCCTGGTCCTGGGCGGCGTCACGTCCACGAAGGAGCAGTGGGCGCCGCTCCTCGCCGACGCCGACAGGCTCGGCGCGGCGGTCGTGGTCACGGAACTGCCCGGGGTGGGCGAGAACACCCTCACCTACGGAACGGACAGCACCCGCATGCTGAGGCATCTCCTGGACCTGCTCGGACAGGCCGCCGACGCCTCCCGCACCTGCGTGGTGGGCCTGGGCTTCGGCGGGCACCTGGCGCTGCGCCACGCGCTGGAGGACGACCGCGTCCGAGGGCTGGCCACCGCCGCGGCCCCGGTGCGTGACTTCTTCACCCGCGCCGCGCGAAGGGCCCCGCTGCCCCGCCTGACGGCACTGGCCCTCTCGCACGCGACCCGCACCACGCCGGACCGGCTCCCGGCCGCCCTGGCCGACTGGGGCCTCGACGAGGAGCGACTCGCCCTGCTCCGCACGCCGCTCGCCTGCGCGTCCGGCCGCGACGACGACATCGCGCCGCCCTGCGACGTACACCTGCTCCGACGAACCGTGCCGCACCTGCGCCTGGTCGACAGCGACACCCTCGCCCGCCGGCCCGAGCAGGCCGCGGAGACCGGGCTGTGGCTGCTGTCACAGGCGCTGCGCATGATCGGCACGGCGAGCCGGGTACGCCGGGCCGCCTCCGTCCGGGCCCGGATACTGCGCGTCCGCCGTCTGGCCGGCACCTCGCGCGGAGCCCTCGTATGACCGCCGCGGCCACCGTGTCCTGCCTCGGCCGGGCGCCCCGCCAGGACGCCCGGCTCCGGTTGTTCTGCTTCCACCACGCGGGCGGCGGCGCCTCCTTCTTCAGCTCCTGGGCCGCGCGCATGCCGGCCGGTGTGGACGTCCTGCCGGTGCAGTTGCCGGGCCGGGAAGCGCGCTACCGCGAGCCACGCTTCCGGGACGCGGGCGAGGTCGTCGAGGCGCTCGGGCACGAGCTGGCGCCCCTGCTCGACGCGGGCCCCTGGGCCGCCTACGGCCACAGCATGGGCGCGATGGTGGCGTTCGCGCTGGCGGCGGCCCGGCTGCGGGCGGGCGGCCGGCCGCCCGAAGCCCTGTTCCTCGGGGCGTACACGGCTCCGCACGTGTCATCGACGCTGCCGCCGCCCGACCGGTACGACGACCGCGAACTCGCCCGTCGGCTGGTCGAGTTCGGCGGGCTCAGTCCTCAGTTCCTCGACCGGGACGACTGGCTGCGCGCGCTGCTGCCCGTCCTCCGCGACGACCTGCGGATCTGCGCGACCGCCCACCGGGCGGGGCTGCCGGACCCGGACGACGAACGGGCACGGCTGCCGGTACGCGTCGAGGCGTTCGCGGGCGCGGACGACCCGCTCGTCACCCCCGACGGGGTCGGTGCCTGGGCGCGGTACACAGACTCGTTCCGCATGACGACCGTCCCCGGCGGTCACTTCTTCCCGCGGGAGGCACCCGACCCGTTCTTCGCCCGGCTCACCTCGCTGCTGGCCCCACTGTCGGTCCGGCCGGGCCCACCACGCGCGGCACCCGGCTGATCCGCCGCGTCACGGCGTCGGCGTTCTTCTCGTACAGCGTGCGCTGCTCCTCCACGCCGGGCATCACCCACAGCGGGCGGGAGGAACCGTCGGCGAAGCGCAGTCCCTGCGTGTCGGGCCGCACCCCGGTCAGCGTGAGGGCGAAGGACTCCAGGTAGTCGATGCCACCGTCCGCCGTGAGCCGGAACGGCCGGTCGTGGCCCGGATAGATCACGTCGGACGCGTCCAGCACCCGCTCGATGCTGCGTGCGGCCTGCTCGGCGTCCCAGAACACCAGTGGATTGCGTCCGGTACGGGCCACGTACGCGAAGTGCAGGGCGTCGCCGGTGATCGTGGCGCGCCCCAGGTCGGTGCGGACGACGACGCCGATGCTGCCGGGCGAGTGTCCGGGCAGGCCGATGACCTCGACGCCCGGGATGATCTCCTCTCCGTCGACGACCTCGCGGACGGAGAGCTGTTCCAGGAGCAGGCCCGTCCAGGACGGCGTGGCCCAGTCGTTGGTGTGGGGGGTGTGCGCGTAGCGCCGCTCGTCGGGGTGCAGGACCAAGGTGGCCTGCGGGAACAGGTCGATGTTCTGGACGTGGTCCCAGTGGGCGTGCGTGAGCACGACGGTGTCGATGTCGCCGGCGGTGAGCCCGTGCGCCGCCAGCGCGTTCCACAGGAAGGGGCGGCGGCCGACGTGGGCGGCGTCGACGAGGATGTTCCGCTCGCGTCCGGCCTCGTCCGGGCCGCGCACCAGGAACACTCCGCAGAACGCGGGGTAGCCCTGGTCGGTGTCGATGGCGAAGCCGGGCAGGAGGATGTCGATCGTCGGCATGGGACTCCTTCGGTCGGCGGGCGCGCTGCCCGCTGTCACTGGTCCTGGAGGGCGGTACGGATCGCGTCGAGGCCGGCCGGGTCGGCGAGTGCGGTCACGTCACCGGGTGCCTCACCGGTGACGAGGCCACGAAGGAGGCGCCGCATCACCTTGCCGTTGCGGGTTCTGGGCAGCGCGGGGACGGCCACCACCCGGCCGGGCCGGAAGGCGCCGCCGAGCGCGTCCGCCACCCGGGCGCGGATGCGTTCGGCCTCCGGCGCGCCGAACGGCCGTCCGGCGACGGGGACGGTGAAGCACCACACCGTCTCGCCCTTGACGGGGTGGGGGATGCCGACCGCGGCCACCTCCGCGACGGCCGGGTCGCCGGCGGCGGCGTCCTCGACCTCCGCGGGCCCGAGGCGTTTGCCGGCGACCTTGACGACGTCGTCGAGCCGGCCGTGGACGAACCACTCCTCGCCGCTGCGGGAGACGAGGTCCCCGTGCGACCAGCGCCCGGGCCTGCGGGTGAAGTAGGTCCGGGCGAAGCGTGCTTCCGCCTGCCACAGCCCCCTGGTCATGCCTGGCCACGGCTGCCGTACGACGAGTTCGCCGGCCTGTCCCTCGGGTGGCTGCCTGCCGTGGTCGTCCTCGATCGCCGCGTCGACCCCCAGACAGGGTCCGGTGAAACCGCACGGCGACTGCGGCAGGGTCGGTGCGGACGCGAGCAGGGAACCGCCGACTTCGGTGCCGCCGCAGATGTTGATCACCGGGCAGCGTTTGCCGCCGAGTTCGGCGAAGTACCAGCGCCATGCCTGCTCGGTCCACGGCTCACCGGTGGAGGCGAGCAGACGCAGCCGCGTGGGTGCGGCCGGCTGCGTCCGCTCGCGGCTCATGAGCGTGCGGGACAGGCTGGGCGAGCTGCCGAAGACGGTGACCTGGTGGTCGTCCAGCAGCCGCCACAGCCGGGTGACGCCGGGCTGGTCGATCGCGCCTTCGTACGCCAGGATGCCGGCGCCCGCGAGGGTGGCGCCGACGGCGACGAGCGGGAACATGATCCAGCCCGGGTCGGTGACCCAGAACATCACGTCGTCGGGCCGCAGATCCAGGTTGTACCGGGTCTCGCTGCCGACCTGCACCGGGAAGCCGCCGTGCGTGTGGATCGCGCCCTTGGGACGGCCGGTGGTTCCGGAGGTGTGCAGCAGGAGGAATGGGGCGTCGGCGGGGAGCGACACGGTCTCGGCGGGCGGCCCGTCGGCGAGTTGGCGCCAGCTCGTCGTCACGGGGCCCGCCGCGTCGGGCCTCGCCCGCGGCTCGGAGCCTGGGGTTGCGGACACCGACGCGCGGACCGGTGCGCCGCACGACCGTCCGGTCTCCGGCACAGCGCCGTCGTCGCCCGCCGCTTCCGACTCCCGCTGGACGACGACGAGATGGGTGACGCAGGGGGTCTTCAGCAGTGCCGCGCGGGCGACCGCCTCCATGTCGTGCCGGCGTCCGTGCCGGACCGTGGCCCCGGCGGTGACCAGGACCCGGGCACCGGCGTCGGCCAGCCGCACCGCGAGAGCCTCGGCGCCGAACCCGGAGAACAGCGGCACCAGCACGGCACCGACACGGGCGCAGGCGAACAACAGCAGGAACGCCTCGGGGCCGGACGGCAGATACCCCGCCACCCGGTCCCCCTCCCCCACCCCGAGGGCACGCAGACCGCCCGCCACCCGGGCACTGCGGCCGGCCGCGTCCTCGTAGGAGAGGCCCCCCGTCGTGCCGTCCTCCTGTTCCCAGCGCAGGACCGTCGCCCGTCCGCGTCCTTGCCGCACCTGCCGGTCGAGGCAGGAGTCGACCAGGTTGGTGCGCCCGTCCGGGAACCAGCGGGTGGCGGCGATGCCCCCGGTGTCGTCGTACACACGGGACGGCGGGGTGTGCCAGACGATGCCGATGTCCTCCGCCGCCCGCTCCCAGAACCACCCGGGGTCGGCGACGGACCGTGCGTGAAGGGCGCGGTAGCCGTCCTCGATGCCGTGGGCGCGGCAGAAGACCGCGATGTTGCCGTGCTCGGTGAACTCCGGGGTCGGATGCCACACATACCCGCTCATCGCCTGTGGCCGGGGTTCTCGATCAGCGCGGCGATGCCCTGACCGCCGCCGACACACAGGGCGACGACGGCCAACCGACCTCCGACGCGCCGCAGTTCGTGTGCCGCCTTGAGCAACAGGACGGTTCCGGTGGCGCCGACGGGGTGGCCCAGTGCGATCGCCCCGCCGTTCGGGTTGACGCGGTCGGGGTCGAGCTTGAGTTCGTCCATAACGGCCAGCACCTGGGCCGCGAACGCCTCGTTGAGCTCGATCACGTCGATCGCGTCCGGAGTGAGGCCGTTGCGCCGCAGCAGGCCGCGGATGGCCTCGGCCGGGGCGACGCCCATGATCTCCGGCTCCAGTGCCGTGACGACCATGTCGCGCAGCCGGCACAGCGGCGCGGCGCCGGCCGCGAGATCGGCCGTGCGCATCAACAGCACGGCGGCGGCACCGTCGTTGATACCCGCCGAGTTCCCTGCGGTCACCGTGCCGGTCGCCGAGAACACCGGGGCCAGCCCCGCGAGCTTCTCCGCCGTCGTGCCGGGGCGCGGATGCTCGTCCCGATCGACCACGCCCTCCGCGAGGACCACCGGCACGATCTGCTCCTCGAAGCGTCCCTCGGCGATCGCGACGGCCGCCCGGCGTTGGCTTTCGGCGGCCCACCGGTCCTGGCGCTCCCGTGAGACGCGCCAGCGCTCCGCCACCACCTCACCGGTCACGCCCATCGGGTATCCCCCGAAGGGGTCGGTGACCAGGGACATCGTCCCGTCGACCACCGGCTGTCCCGGGATCTCGTCGGGGGCCCGTTCGCCGTAGTCGAGCATCGGCTGCCGGGTCATCGACTCGTTGCCACCCGCCACGACGACGTCCGTGTCGCCGAGCGTCAGGCTCTGGGCCGCCGCCCAGACGGCCTGCAGACCGGACCCGCACAGCCTGTTGACGTTGTACGCGGTGGTCGTCACGGGCAGCCCGGCGGCCAGGGCCGCCCGCCGGGCGTTGAACGCGTCGGGGCCCACCTGGCCCACGCAGCCGAGGACGACCTCGTGGACCCTGTCGGGGCTCAGCCCGGAGCGGACCACCGCCTCACGGATCACGAGCGCGCCGAGCCGGTGCGCGGGGACCGACGCGAGCGCTCCCTTGTACCGGCCGATCGGCGTACGCGCCCCTTGGACGACGGCGATGTCTACGAGCACCGGATCACTCCTTGGCTGAGGGCTCGGCGTCCGAGGCGGACGCGCTGGAGACGGTCGGTGGGGCGGGAACGGCGGGCGCCGCCGTCGGGTTGGCGGTCACGGATGCGGGAAGGGCCGCAGGGCCGCCGGTCGGTGCCGGGGGCGTTGCGCCCAGGATGAGGGCGTCCCGGTCCGGCCGGATCAGCAGCGCCGAGAGCACGGCACCGGCGATCAGCAGACAGGCGGCGAGGCCGAAGGCCCGGCTGTAGCCGGCTGCCTCGGTGGGCGCGGCGTCGATGATGCGCCCGGTGGTGTAGGGGGCGAGCAGACTGGCGAGGGCGGCGAGGGCGTAGGACAGTCCGAGAGCCGCGCCGCGCCGTCGGGCGGGGCAGATGTCGGCGACGGCCGCGTTGGTCAGCGGGGTCTGGCCGTTGCCCGCGGAGAACGCCAGCACCAGCAGGGGCAGCAGCAGGGCGGTGGGACCCGCCCGGGTCGCCAGCAGGAGACTCACCCCGGCGAGCAGTGGAAACAGCGCGCCGAGGAGTCCCTGGGCGACCCGGGCGGCCACCCCTCCGCGCAGCAACCGGTGCGCGACGGCTCCCGCGGAGAGGACCAGGACGGCCATGGACAGGGCGGGCAGCCCGACGATCCCGCTGACCTCGGCGTCGCTGAAGCCTGCCTGCTCCTGGAGGTAGAGCGGCAGCCAGGCGAACCCCAGGGCGAGCGTCCACATGACCGTGAAGGTGGAGAAGGTCGCGCCGAGCCAGGTGCCCGTGGTGACGACCCGCCGGAGAGGGACAAGGGGAGGTTCGCCCTCCCCGCCGGCCGTCGAGGTCTCACCGACTGACGGACCGTCACCTTTCGTCGTACGGTCTTCCGCCGGGTCGGAGCCGCCCAGGTGGGCGGCGTAGGGCCCGGCCCCGCCGACGCGCAGCCAGACCAGGGTCCACACCAGGCCGGCGGCGCCCAGCACACCGAACGCGGCACGCCAGCCGAGGGTGTTGCTGATCAGGACCACCAGCGGGGCGGCCAGCACCGTACCGCCCGCGCCACCGGCCACCACGACGGCCGAGGGCAGCGCTCTGCGTTTCGGCGGGAACCAGGTGAACGCCGTGTGGTTGGCCAGCGGGAAGCCCGGCCCCTCGCCCGCGCCCAGCGCCACCCGGGTGGCGACCAACGCCCCGAACCCGGTGGCGGGCAGGAGGATCGGCAACTGGGCCGCCGCCCAGACGAGAGCGAGCACCGCGAGCAGGGGCCGGGGGCGGATGCGGTCGCCCAGGAAGCCGACCGATACGGCGGAGAGGCTGAAGAGGAGGTAGAAAGCGCTGGCGATGGTGCCGAACTGCGTTGCGGACAGACCGAGTTCCCTCTTGATGGGTTCGGCTGTCAGTCCGAGTACCGCCTTGTCGGCGGCGTTCACGACGATGAACAACGCCAGCACGACCAGGATCGTGCGCGCCCGGCGCCGCGTGGCGTCCGCGGTGGCTGCCCGCGGGTCCGTCGCGACCGTCATGCGCGGACCGGGCGTACGCCGGGCAGCGCCGGAGAGAACGACGACGCACGGCACGTACGGCCGTCGCGTTCAAGGGAGTCGAAGCAGCCTGCGAGGAAGGTCACCGGGGCTCCATTCTCGAAGAAGAACAGAACGGAACGGGGCCGTTCCGTCTCGCACCTCGGGCGGAACGTACACCCGGCCACAACGGAACGCAACCGTTCCGTCCAGTGCTAATCTCCCGCAGTGGAACCGACCAGCCGCAACGACGTCGACCGCAGGCCCACGGGCTCCGCGGTCCTGCGCGAGGCCGTGACCGAGACGATCAGACGGGCGGTGTTCGAGGAACTGGCCGAGACCGGGTTCGCCCGGATGTCGATGGAGGCCGTGACCCGCCGGGCCCGCGTCGGCAAGGCGGCCCTGTACCGGCGTTGGCCCGCCAAGGAGGCCATGGTGGTGGAGCTGGTCTCCGAGGCGGCGGCGGCACACCTCCCCGCGACCGCCGGCTCCGGTTCCCTGCACGACGACGTCGAACGCTTCGTCCGGGACACCGTGGCCGACCTGCGCCATCCGCTCGTCGGCCGGATCATCCCGGATCTCCTGGCGGAGTCCGCCCGCAATCCCTCGCTGAGCGCCGCACTCCACGACGCGGTGCTGGCGCCCCGGCGCGCCGCCGTGGCAGCCCTGATCCGCCAGGCGATCGCACGGGGCGAACTGCCGGAGGACATCGACATGGGCCTGGCCGTCGACCTGTTCGGCGCCCCGCTGTACTTCAGGGTCCTGGCGGTCGGCGGCCCCACCGACGACGCCTACATCGGCCGTGTCACCCGCGCGGTCCTCGCGGCGCTGGCGGCGGCGGGCGGCTGACTGCGGGACCGCCGCCGCCCGAGGGCCGCCAAGGACGAGCGCCAGCCGCGGAGTTGTGTCCCCGCCACCGCCACAGTCCACCGTTGTACGCACCGATCGCGGCCGCTCGCTTGTCACTCCGGTGCGTAGACGCGGGACCGGCGGCGGGTCTACTGTCCCCCGCCAACACCTGTGCGCGCTGTCCTCACGTCGTCGCGCCGCCCGCGGGCCGGGCGGCCCAGTCCTGGAGTGCCGGATGCGCCGCACCGCCCTGCCCCGGTCGTTCTCGCTGTCCCTGCTCGGTCTCGGAGTCTTCCTGCTCGTCCTCGCGGCGATGCTCGTCTGGTACGTCAGACCGCACGCCGCCGCGAACCCCCTCGACGTCGACGTGACCGCCGTCTACACCGGCACCGGAAGCGTCTTCGACACCGACGCGGCCCGGACCGTCCCTGACCAAAGGATCACGGTGACGCAGCGCGTCCGGGGCGACGTAGCGGCCGGCGAGCGCAGCGGTACGGCGGTCTGGGACGTGGTCACGACGGTCGACACGGACGACTCCCTCCCCGCCGCCGACCCACACGACGCCCTGGAGTTCGTCACCGGGCGGTGGGTGACGGACCGCAGGACGAACAAGCCCGTGCACTGCTGCGGGGAGAAGGGCCACCACGAGGGCGAGGCCTACCTGAAGTTCCCCTTCGACGTGCGGAAGCGGGCCTACCGCTGGTGGGACAACACCCTCGGCGCCACCGTCGTACTCCATTACCGGGGCACTGAAGAGATCCATGGCTACCGGGGGTACGTCTTCACGGGCACCGTCCCGGCGACGGAGACCGGCACGCGACTGGTACCCGGGGCCCTGGTCGGACGCCCGTACAGCGGGGAGGTCCTCGCCGAGGAGTGGTACGCCAACCACGGCATACGTCTGGTCGTCGACCAGTGCACGGGCCGATCGCTCTACGCCCGGACCGGCCCCCGCCGCACACTCCGCGCCCCCGGCGGAACACGTGACGCCGTCGTCCTCCTGGACAGCACCGACCTGACCTTCACCGAGGCCACCCAGAAGTCCCAGGTGAGCCAGGCGAGGAAAGAGAGCGGCCAGCTACACCTGCTGGGCCACACTGCCCCGCTCACCGCGGCGGCGACAGGCTTCGTCCTCACGACAACAGGCTCCGCCCTGCTGACGCGACGCCGCCCGGGAGGTCACACGACGAAGAGGTCGTCCTCACGCAGTCTGCGAGGCGGCACCAGCACGTGAGTCCGTGGGTTGAGCCTCAGGTGAGGACCTGCGACGACGAACATCGACGCTTGTCCATCGCATGAAGCGCCCTCCACCACCGCCGTCGCCTCCGTCCCGTCACCGGTAAAGAACACCCGCCCCAGAGGCGACAACCCCGTGATCGGCGGAGTCGACAGGATCCTGCTGTGCCACCGGCACCTCAAGGCCGCAGCAGGCTGACCGCACCCGTCGCCGCTGTCCGGCCGCCCGCGGAGACGAGGAAGCGGATCCCTCCGGGCTCCGAGGCCACCTCGATCTCGGTGCCGCGCGTCGGAACCGGGGCGTGCAGGTCCCCTCGCAGCCCGACGACAGCCGCGGCCGTGTATCCACTCCGCAGGAGCGCCGCCTGCCGTCCCGCCTCCATCAAGGCGGGCACGGGCAGCGTGCCGTTCCGGCCGCCGATGAGGAGCGGGTGGCAAGGGTCGCGCGGCGCGATCACCAGCCGGCCCCGCGGAGCACGGGCGAGCATCACGTCGGCGTCGGTGGCCGCCCCGACGGCGGGCGCGGCGGGGTACAGCAGCGCGGGAGAGCCGTCCGCGCCGTCGAGGCTCACCGCTTCGGAGCCCGGACGGGTAAGACGCATGCTGCACGATCCGAACGGGGTACCCGCGTGCACGAACTCCGCGGTGACGCGGTACGCGGTGAGCGCCCCGTCCTCCGACGCGAGATCGCTCACCACCAACCGGGCCGAGACGTCGGTGGCACCGCCCTCCTCGGTGGGCCACAGCCGCGGGTCGAGCCCCAGGCTCACCGAGACGGGTTGCAGCGGTGCCCCGTCCGCCCCGGTGATGTCCGCTGCCAGCGCCACGGCCAGTTGACGGGTGGACTCGGCCATGATCAGCGGGTGATGGGCCACGGCTGTCAGGCAACGCTCGTTGAGCGGGTGGAGGCGCGGCCACTGGCACCGGGCCGCGAAGCAGCGGCTGCCCAGCCGCCGCAGTGACACCACCAGCAGGGACGCCATGGTCTCCAGTTGGAGCGTGCGCCAGGTGAGCGGCACGTGCCGCGTGCCGTGCTCCGGCGTGGGGCCGTCTCGGGACACCGTGTCCGCCCGAAGGCCGTGGTCGGAGGGCCAGTCCACTGCCACAGCATGCATATGCGCCTCCCGCACATGAGGGACAGCGGCCGTCGACCGTGTGTTTGCCCCTTCCACGGTCACTTCAGGCCGTCGACCGTCCACGGATGCACCCCGCGGGCGAAAACGCCCATTTCGCCCGCCTGGCCCTGGGCTCGTCCGACGCCGGGGCTCCCTTCACAGCACGTACCGGCGCTGACACGGCGCAGGTCAGTGGACACGCCGGATTGGGATCGGTCTCCGGCCCGGGCCGGAGTGGCGCGGCAGCCGCCCAGCGCGATCTCCACCTCGCCGACCGTCACGAGTCGCCAGGCAGCGCGGTGGGCCGGTGTCATGAGCTCGCGCCAGCCGTCGTCGTACGCGGCCCGAGCGGCGTCCGAGGGGCAGATCTCGTCGCGGTCAGGCACGGTGTTCCAGCAGTTCCAGGCTCGTGCATGCCGGACGCCGCTTCACAACCGGTTCGCAACCCGCCCACCGGGTTTCCACGAGAGGCGAGCCACTGTGGACACCCGCCCGGCGGCAGGGCGGCCACGCCGACGTGGGCACGTAGGGGCGGGCGTCGGGACGGGACGTGGCTCCCGCCCGGACGTCACCCGTTCAGGACGCCGGTGGCACTGCGCATCGGGAACGTCTCGTCGGCCTTCGGGACGCTGACGCGGACCGGCTTGCCGAAGTCCGAGATCCGCATGGTGACGCTCACGTCGGCCCCCGACATGTTGACGGTTGTCCGAGCCTGGACCAGACGGCCGTCGCCGTCGACCCACGCGTCGGCGAAGACGGGCAAGTCGCTGCCCAGCATGTCCCGTGCCCGGTCCGTCTTCTTCCGGACGTCCTCGGCCATCCGGCTCGTGAGCGCGCTGTGTTCGAGGATGCCGCGGTAGTGGGTGGCGCGCTGGCCCCGGATGCTCTCCGTGCCCTCTCTGGACACCTTGCGCATCGCGGAGATCTGGCCGAGGAAGTGTTCGGGATCATTGAGCGGGGCCCGGAGCAGGTAGTGCGCCTCGGCCTTGCCCCGCGGCATCACGCCCCAGGTCTTTTGGTTCGCGGCCGGCTGGCTGACAAAGATCCGGCCGTCCGCGAACACCTCGTCGCTGTGGCTGACGGCGCCACCCGGGAAGTCCACTGCGAGCTTCCCGCGGTCCCTCGCCAGATCGAAGTCGCCCTTGACGGTGAGGACGTACTCGCTCTCCCCGTCCGAGATCCTGACGCTCTCGTCGATGCGCGCCGTCTTCTTGCCCACCGCCGTGACCGCCGCACGGACCGCCGCGCGGTACTCGGTGGCCGACGAGGCGGGCACGCCCGCGTGACCGTTGTCGGCGCCTGCGGACGAACAGCCCGCACACAGCAGCACGACGGCGACGGGCAATAGTGGACGGCGCATTCGTGATCTCCCGGGGTCAGGCAAGGAACGGCGCGACGGGGCCGCCACTGACTGGGCGCGTCCTTCGTGTCTCGAAGAAGACAGACGCCGGCACACTCGAACACCCCGCCCCGGCTCGGGGATGGATCATATAAGCCGCCCACACCCCCGTGCGATCGCGAGTTGCGGGCCGAGCGCTCCCCGCCGCGATTGCCGTCACCGCGCAGCGAAGCCACACGACGGTACCCGTAACCCTCGATAAGCCTTCCGTCGTTCCATCAGGACCGCTTGTGCGGCACAGGCTCCGCCGCCTGCTCCACCGGCACCTCTGGTCCGGGCGGCCCGAGCCTCAGTCCCTGCACGTCGCAGGAGGCCCCACGCCGATGCCGCCCGGACATCATCAACCGCGGAAACGAGCATCCGTTTCCGTCAGGTGGATGGGGAGCGTCTTCGGCACGATAGAAATGACGTATGCCGGAGCGCGAAACCCCTGCGGGGACCATGGACGATGTTGACGCTGTCACGCGGGCGGTCCTCACCGCGTCACGGCTGCTGGTCGCCGTATCCGCCCGCTCGCTGGCCGAAGTCGAGGAGCGGGTGACACTCCCGCAGTTCCGGATGCTGGTCGTGTTGTCCACACGCGGCAACACGAAGCTGGTGACCCTTGCCGACCTCCTCAAGGTGGCACCGTCCACCGCCATGCGCATGGTCGACCGGCTCATCACAGCCGGGCTGGCCGACCGCCAGACCAACCCGGACAACCGGCGCGAAACCCTTCTGCAGCTCACGACGGAAGGGCGCCGCACCGTCGAAGCGGTCACCGCTCGGCGCCGAGCCGAGATCGCCGCCATCGTGGAACGCCTCGACCCACCGCAGCGCGCCGCCCTCATCGATGCGCTCACCGCCTTCAACGAGGCAGGAGGAGAACCGCCGGCGCCGGCGGCGGACGATCCGGAACACCCGCTCGGCTGGGTGACGGACGTGGCAGCCTCGCAGGAATCCTGACTGCCTTTCGGCTGAACTCGGTTTTCCCCGTGCTCGACCGCACCTGGCACGTCCTGTTCCACTCCGAATGCCGCCCCCCGGCCTCAGCCACTCGACGGCCGCAGGGGCGAAGCCGACGGTGCGCTCGCCTCGCCGGATGCGTGCGGGATTGCTCCAGGCCCACTCGCCCGCACCGCCCCTGGTGCCCTTGCTACTGGTCCGACTCAATTTCGAGCGCACGAGCCCTTGGGTGATCAGCTGTTCGTCGGAGACGGCGCCGGGGGCGCCGTGTGCACGTCCAGGTCCGGACGGGGCTTGAGGACCAGCACCGGTGACCCCGGCTGGGGAGCCGGCGGAGTCACGTCGTCCTTGGGCAACTTCGGCGGCGCGGTCTGCTGGAAGTTGACCTGGTCGAAGTTGACGAGGCCGGTCTTCTCCAGCACGGTGATGTGGTCCAGAACAGTGTCGTTGGCGAGGTCGGCCAGTTGGCGCACCAGGGTGTTCTGGGTGCTTGCCCGGATCTTGGCGATGGCCGGGAAGATCTGTCCGTGAGTGACGCGCATGATGTTGACGGCGGTGGAGTCGAATTCCCTTCCGCTCTTGGAGTCAACGGTGGCCACGAACTGCTGCTGCTGCGGCGTCGCTTGGTTGGGAAGGGTGAGGTTCAGCTCGGGGGCGATCTTGCGGCACAGTTCGTCCAGGCCTGCATGCCCGACGATCAGATGTGCGCCGGCCTCCCTCATCGCCGGCGTCGTGCCCCGCTGCATCGCCATCTCGCCCAGGGGGTACTCCCACAGGCCGGCCGAACGGACTTTGACCACGAAGTCGCGGTCGGCCTCGGTGAGCGGCCCGTAACGCGTGTTGGCGATGTTTCGCGACGAGGAGGCCGTCGTGTTCTCCACCCCGAGCATTGCGGGATACACCAGGGCGGCGAGGGTCAGACTCAGCGCCCCTCCTACGAAGGCGGTTCCTATCCAATTACGTGAAATGGGCATGCGGCCTCCAGCGACGGGCGATCCGGTACACCGACAAGTACGGTCCCACCCGGCCGAATTATCATTGCCCTAGGTAAAATTTGCACACTGCCATGTATCGCGGGTGACGTACGGCGCGGGTGCCCATCACCTTGCGGTGGGCCATCGTCGCCCGGTACCTGGCCCCTGCGCTGCACACCTCCCCGCTCACCAGGCCGAGAACGACGACATGAGCGCCGCCCCGGACATCACCCTCGCACTACACGACAGGCCTCGACCTGGCCGCGGGCGCCGCGCGCTGAGGGCCTCGCCCCCTTCGGTCACCATGCGACCCGCTGTCATCGACGCCCGACGACGCAGCGCGCCCGGACGGTCCTCGAACCGCCCGGGCGCAAGTGGCTTCCGTCGCGCGGCGTCCTTGCTGCCACGTGCATCCCGGGCGGGCTTTGGCGGCACGGGCGTGGCGCCTCCATTGCCGCGCGCACCCCGCATGACGTCAGGTGCCGCGCTTCACGTGGCGGACCAGCCACATCAACAGGGCGTCCAGATCGGCGGCGGCGGAGAGGACCCGGTCGACTGCCTCGGGGGTGTGCAGCCACTCCTCGCAGCCGAGAGGACGGGCGGCGATGAGCGAACGGTGGCGCAGCAGGTCGGCACGGGAGTGATGCGCCGGGTAGCCGCGCGGGGGGCGCTTCATCACGTCCCCGGAGATGTCGTAACCCTTCCTTCGCACGTCCTCGACGATGGCGGACAGTTCCCGCCCGCTCCCCTCCGCAGCCACCGCCTTGCGGAACATGTCCACCTGGCCGGGATCGGGGTACCACCAGGCGCCCTGGATACGCAGGCCCTCCAGCGAGAACCGGAGGCCGATCTCGATCTTCCGACCGAGCCGGATGACCGCGCCCTGGTGCTGCCACCACCAGGAGTCGGTGCGGTAGTGCCAGACCGAGAAGTCCTCGTATCGAGGATCGGTGTCCGCGACCTCATTGAGCAGAGCGATCATCGGCTGCCGGACGAGGCGTTCGCGATCCGCACGACAGCGCTCGCGGGTCGCCTGGGTCGGTTCGCCCTGAAGCTGCCACAACACGTCCATGGCCTGCTCCGGCCAGCCGGTGAACTGTCCGCACATACGGGCAGGTTAGCCCAGCATGGTGTCCGCACGCGGAGAGTGAGACGGGTAGTGCGCCTTGCCTCGGACCGAGTGAAGCGGGGAGCTGGTGAGGTTCTTCGCGCTGCGTCGGACGGCTCCGAACCTGCTGGCGGAGTTGCCCGAGTTGCCCGGACCTCGGCTCATGGTACGAACCGCCGCGGCGCCACAGCAGACACGCCGCGTGCGTTAACCGTCGTGTCCGCGACGCGTACGGACGGGGGGACGACCGCACGGTGCCGGCACGCTCATCGGCCGTCGCCCCTCGCGTCGTCTCCTCGCCCTCACCTACGACCGGCCGCACTCTCGCCGGAGTGCTGGTGGCTTCCATCCCCTCCGGAAAGGGCATGGCCGGGACGGGCGCGATATCGGGCAAGGATGCGCATGCCTGGCTGCTTCGCCCCACACAGAGGTGATCCAGCCCAGCTCGATACTCTCGCTGGATGAGCGCAGGCGATCGTCACGACCCGATCCTTGTCCCCCGACGGGTGATGCCCGGCTACGTGTACAACGCGAGGAACCCCGTGGGACGCGCACTCATCGTGCTGACCACCGTGGCGCTGGTCGGCTTCCTTTACTACATCTTCGACAGTTCGCGATGGAGCGAAGGCGAGTGGCGGGACGCCGTCAACGAGGCGGCCGACACCTTGGAAGCGAAGCCGTACACGCTCAACGGCTACACCCGCTACGAGGATCTGATCGAAGAGGCCGTTCAAGCCACGAGAGAGGGCCCCGAGCACTCCCTCATCCGCGTGGAGGCGATCACGGACTCCAGTGCGACCGCGGGAAAAGCCGCGGGCACGGGCCAAGGACCTGACACCTACGTGATCAGCACGGATGACGTCGACATCATCTACTGCATGCGCGTGTCCCCTCCGCAGCCAGCGACGACCATGTCGACCAGGGTCGTCACACTGAGCGTGCAGCTGAGCAAGGGCGATACGGACGCGGCGGAGCCGTGTCGCGCCCCATGAGTGAGGATTCAACTCCGTTACCTGGTCGACGTCCTGGCGACAGCGTCGAGAGCCGATGCGGGCGTCGGCTGGACGACTTACTCCCCGTACGGTCGGACGGCGTGGCGGGGCGTCGAGTCGACGACGGTGTGGCGCGGGTCGGAGGCGCGGGTGATGGCCGCCTCTACGGCGGCGATCCGGTCCGCGAGGAGCCCGAGGGCGCCGATCGCGCGAGTGAGCTGGTCGCTGTCCGGTCCTCCCAGCGCCTGGGTGCGGACATGGGCCGCTTTGACAGCGGTCCAGCGGAGAGCCTGCGCGGGGGTGAGTGTGCCGCGCAGCTCGGCCAGCTTCAGCAGGTTGGCCTCGGCTGCGGTCGTCAGGGTTTGGGCCTCGGCGGTGTAGTGGTCGTCGATCAGCGCGGACAGTTCGGTGTCGTTCATGACCGGCTGGATGCGTTGGGCGATCTTGTTCATGTTGCGGTAGGAGCCCTGAAGTCGGAAAGGCGGTTCCGTGCGCGTGATGTCGGACTGGGCTGCCGAGGCGATGTAGGCGCTGTTCACCGCCATGACGGTCTCGCGTGCCGTCAACAGGTGACGCAGCACGGTCACGATCTGTTCCCGTTCGGCGGGAGCGTAGGGGTAGGTGAGCTGGTCGGCGCGGACCGTCGGGTTGCCGTGGGCGAGCTGGATCAACAGGTCGAGGTCGGCCCGGTCGCGGCCGGCGAGCGGGGCCAGGACCGGGTTCGCGGTGAGTGCGTTCTCGATGAAGCTGAGCGCGAAGGCGTCCTGCTTCCCGGTCAGGATCTCGCCGAGGTTCCATACGTCGGCGCGGTTGGCGAGCATGTCGGGGATGCGGAAGCGGGTGCCGGATTCGGTGTAGGGGTTGGCGGCCATGCAGACCGCAAAGCGTTTGCCGCGCAGGTCGTAGGTGCGGGGTTCGTTGTGGTGCACGCCTTCCATGCGGCGGGTGGTGTCGCACAGGGGGATGAACTTCTGGAGCAGTTCGGACGAGGTGTGCTGGATGTCGTCGAGGTACAGCAGGGTGTTGTTGCCGGCCTCCAGCGCGAAATTGATCTTTTCGACTTCGCGGCGGGCGGTGGCGTCGGGGGCTTGCGCAGGGTCGAGGGAGGTGAGCATGTGGCCCAGCGCCGGGCCGCTGACCTTCACCAGGATCAGGCCGAGGCGCTCGGCGACGTATTCCACGAGGGTTGTCTTGCCGTAGCCGGGTGGGGAGATGAGCAGGAGCAGTCCGCCCGTGTCGGTGTTGGAGGCGCCGGTGGTGCCGATTTGCTTGGCGAGGCTGTCGCCGATCAGCGGGAGGTACACCTCGTCGATGAGTCTGCTGCGTACGAACGTGGACATGACCCGCGGCCTGAACTCGTCCAAGTGCAGACGGGTGTGTTCGGCGGCCAGAAACTCGGCGCGGCGGCGCTGGTGGGCGCGGTGCCCTGGGGCGTCGTGCGTGCGGAAGGTGCGGGTACGGGTGAGGAATTCGTCGATGCGGACCGGCAGGGAGCCGGCGGTGATGCGGGGGTGGGTGCCGAGCAGTCCTGTGACTGTTGCGGTCAGCGGAGCATCGGCGTCATAGCGGGGTAGGTCGGGCGAGAGCTCGGCTGCCGCCGCTTCGGCCAGGTCACCCGGGGTCGCCTCCGTGCCGGTGGAGGCGGTGTAGGAGGACAGCCATGCGTGGACCAGTTGCTCGCGTGCGCTGAGGTCGTCGAGTGAGGCGAGGTCGCCGTCGTAGGCGGCCGTGTCGATGGTGCGGCGGAATTTTTCGAGCAGGGTGCGGGTGCTCACGCCGAGGGCGAAGCCGTCGGGGCCGGTGGTCAGTTCCTCGAAGAGGTAGACGGCGGCGCCTGTGGCGTCCGGGCCGGTCATCGCCTCGGCGAGTTCTGCTTGCAGTTCGGTGATTGCACGGGTCAGGCCGAAGGTGTCGCGGGCGCGCGCCAGCGACAGTGCGCGGCGGGTCCAGTCTTCCCGCGCTCTCGTCGTTGTGTCGTGGGCCCAGAACATCTGGGCCGTGGCGCGGGCGGCGGGTTCGTGGCGCAGTACGCCTGCGCGTTCGTGCAAGGGCAGCAGTGCGGTGAGGATCAGGGTCGCGTCGTGGTCGTGGACGCCGCGCTCGAACCCCTCGTCGTAGGCCGCCTGAGCGGCCTGCTGTACGAGGGCGGGCAGGTCGCTCCCCTGCAGCGCTGTAGGGCCGTGTTCGTCCAGTAGTCGGGCTGCCAGGTGTTCGGCGCGGTAGACGTCGGGGGATTCGCTGGGCAGGAGGCGGTCCCAGTGGAGGCGGGTGGCGGTGAGGCCGGGGTCGGTGACGGGCGAGCGGTAGTCGGTGCCGGTGACAGCGACGGCGAGGCCGTCGCCGTGCGGGACCAGCGTCAGGGCCGGGGGCTGGGTGTTGACGGCGAAGTGATGGGTGCCAAGACGCAGCGTACGGCCGTCGTTCGTGTACAGATCGGTGCGGTCGCGCAGGGCGCGCAGGGCCTCCTGGCGGGCGGCGGTGAGACGGCCCTGGAGCTCCTCCGCTCGAACCTGCTCGTTCAGTTCGCGCAGTTCGTCGGCGATGCGGCGGATGCCGGCGGGCAGCGGGTCCGAGGTGAAGTAGGTGGTGACGGCGTCGGTGTCGGTGAGGGTGGTGGCTCGACGGGTGACGGTGCGCAGGATGCGGGCGGCTGAGTCGGCGAGGCGTGCGGCGCGGCGTTCGCGGTCGTCGGCGAGCATGTGTTTGCGGGCCGCGAACGCCTCCTGGACCTCCTCACGCTTGTCCGCCAGTTCGCTGAGGAAGTCCTCGTGCTCGGTGAAGCGGGACTCCAGGTTCTCCAGTTGGAGGAGCATCCGGGCGAGCTGGTCGTCGCAGGCCTCAGGGCTGTCCGTGCCGGCGAGTGCACCGGTGACGGTCTGGCCGAACAGGGCGAATTCGGCGGCGAACTCGGCGCGTCCCTCGCTGTCCCGCAGTGCGCGGCGACGGCGGTCGAGAAGAGCGCGCGTCCGGTTGATGCCGCCGAGCACTTCGGCGATCCGCTGCAGGACGGTGGTGCGGATGGTGGCATCGCCGACGTCGAACCCGGCGAGGATTTCGGTGACGGTGCCCAGTCCGTCCGCCAGTTCCTCGATGCGGGCGAGGAGCGGCGCGGCCTGGGCGACGGTGGTGATGTGCTCGGCGTCGGCGGCGAGCCGTTCGATGTCGGCGTGGTGGCCGGCGAAGGCGTCCTCGCGGGCGAGGTGAGCGACGGCTCGCTGCCCGAAGGAGGCGAGGTCGCGCTCCATCTCGGCGGCCAGCGCGTCGATGCGGTCGGTGTCGGCGTACCGCATGTCCTTGAGGGCGAGCAGATGCCCCATGGCATGGCGGAGTTCGCGCAGGCCGGTCACCCATTCGATGGCACTGTGGGGGGCCTGTCCGCGCAGGCGCCGGACGACTGGTGCGGCCCGGTCAGTGGCCTCGGCGAGCGTGTCCGCGGCCTGACGAGTGAGGGCTTCGACGGCCTCGAACTGCGCCAACACCTGTTCGGCGGTGACCCGCAGTTGGTTCAGCGGTGTGCCCAGGTCACCGAGTTCGGGCTCGGCCAGCCAGTGATAGGCGTCGGCGGTGCGGACGCAGGAGGCCGCAAGCGCCCGGTACAGCTCGCTCGTGGGGCCGCTCCGGGTGGCGGAGTGGGTGAGGGACAGACAGTCCGAGATGCCGCGTACGAGATCGGCGTTGCCGATGCGGGCGAGGGGGCCGGTGCCGGTGGGCCGCAAGCCGGCGTGGGTGTCGGAGACGTAGGGGGAGGTCCAGAACTGCAGGGGGTGCACGCGCTGCGGTTCGTCGCCCTCGGTGCGCAGGACGGCGAGGTGGCCGTCGTCGAAGAGCGCCCAGCCGTGGCAGGAGAGCGGAGTGGCGGCCTCCTTGCGGATCACGTTGTAGGGCAGCAGCAGACTGCGGCCTTGCGCGCGGGCGTGGAAGGCGAAGAGGACGTCCTCGCCGTTGGGCGAGCGGATGACCCGTTCGAACTCCCAGGCTGCCGTGTCGAGGGCGGCGGCACGGTGGTCGAAGGTCTTGTACGCGCCCGTGGCCAGGCAGTAGCCGCCTGGGAAGACGATGCCCTGGTCCTCGGGCAGCCGTCGGCACGCCTGCCCGATGCCGTCCAGGCGGACCACCGATCGTGTGATCGTGTTGAACACCAGGTAGCGGTCGGTGTCCTCCTTGTAGGGGCGGACGCGGAGCACGATGAGGACGCCCACGCGGGCGTAGGCGATGTCGGCGTCGGCGAGGGACTGCAGCGGCTCGTCGACCGGCTCGGTGTGGATGTCGGCGCCGCTGTCGGCGGCGTGGTCGGCCCAGACGGTGAGGGTGCCTTCGAGGGTGGAGAGGAAGACCTCGCCTTCGATGGAGACGTGCGGGTGACGGCCGAGGACGTGGTGCTCGCGGGTGGTGTGCGTCCAGTCGAAGTCGTGGGCGGGAGGCAGGACGTGGTCGCGGTCTCCGCGTGCGTCCAAGAACGTCAGGGTGCTTTCGGCGGTCACCGCCCAGCGCAGAACGCGGATGTCCGCGGCCTGCTTCCCGGTCCGGAAGACGGCCAGGAGTCTGCCTTCGGTCCGGCGTAGCTGCAGGAGGCGGGCGTCACGGTAGTAGCGGTACAGGGCCTTGAATTCCCGGACGAAGGCAGGATCGTCGAGGAGGCCGGGAACGGCGCCGTGAGGCAGCGGGTTCAGGTCGCGGTCGTAGAGCGCGAAGACCTCACCGATGCTCGTCTCGGGCCCTCGGCCGGGCACGGGATTGTGGCCGACGAGCAGGGTGTCCCCGACGCAGACGGTGTCTTGGGGCAGGCAGCTGTGCTCGGTGTGCAGTTGCGCGGTGGCGACCAGCTCCAGATGCGTGGCACCGAACTCCTGGACGCGGCGGGCGTTCAGCGTCTCGGCGCGGCGCGCGAGTTCGGCGGCCTGGGCGGTGAGGCGGTCGCGGAGCACCTCGTAGGTGCCGGTGTCCCAGCCGGTGGTCATGACGGCCCTTTCGAAGAAGGAGGGAGCGCGGTCTGCAGCCGCCGTCCCCTGTGCGGCGGCTGCAGACTGCGCGGCTGTTCAGGCCTTGGCGCCGCCGTTGAGTGCGGCCAGCGAGGTGTCGGCCAGGCCCAGTTCACCCGCCTTGTCCAGGAGTTGCCTCACCTGTTTGACGTCGGCGCCGCCGCTGTTCATCAGCTTCATCAGCAGCGCGGAGACCGTCAGGTTCTGCACGTCGGCCGTGGAGACGGCGCCAAGGACGCGGCTGAGGTCGTCGGTGAAGCTGGATGTGCCGTCCAGCCAGGGCCCTGCGAGGGCCTGGGCCGTCTCGGAGTGCCGGACGAATCCGTCGATGCTCCGGCCGAGCGCGACGGAGGACATCAGCCGGTCGAAGAAGACCGACTCACCGCCGACGATGCTGATGTCGGCGTTTTCCAGTCCGGTGGCAAGGACCGTGGCCTGAGCCTCGGCGACGTGCCGTTGCACGTCGAGTCCGGCCAGGCGGATGTCCTTTTCCGCCTGCAGGCGCAGCCGGTACTCCTCGTGGCCGCGGGAGGCGTCGTCGAGCGCGGCCATCGCCGTCGCCTTCTCGGTCAGGCCGGCCGCCTCCGCCTTCAGCTTCTCACTGATGCCTTCGGCTTCGGCGAGTGCCTTCTCCCGGGCGCCCTGGGCCTCGGCCCGCATCCGCGCGGCGGCCGCTTCCGCCTCCGCACGGCCGGCCTTCTCGATGACCTCCGCCTCCTTGTCCCGCACCTGAACGGCTGCCAGCCCTTCGGCGGCGGACTCGGCCTGGACGCCTTCGGCCATGCGCAGCTTCGCGCGCGCGTCGAGATCGGCGGACTTCAAGCGCGCCTCGGCCCGTGTCAGTTCCTCGGCGGCGTGGTGGACGGCGGCCTGCTCCGCGGCCTCAGCGGCCTTGATGTCCTTGACGAGGTTCTCCTGCGCCTGCGCCTCAGCGGCGATGATCACGGCTTGGCGCCGCCGCTCGGCCTCCTCCACGGCTCGCAGCCTCTTGATGGCCTCCTCCTGCTCGGCCACGGTGCGGTCCACCGCGATACGTTCCCGGATGACTTCGGCGATCTCCCGCCTCTCACCCTCGACCTCCTTGGACGCGGCGATCTGCGTCAGCTGCGTCTCCCGTTCCCGCGCGATGACTTCCAGCAGGCGGTCCTTCTCGATGCGCTCGTTCTCGACGGCGATGACCCGCTCACGGTTCTTCTGTGCCACGGCGACCTCGCGGGCCTGGTTCTCGCGCTGGACGCCCAGCTGTTCCTCGGTTCTCAGGAACGCGGACTGGGCCCGCAGCCGTTCCTCCTCCACCACCCGCGCGGTCTCGGCCTCCTCCCGCGCCCGGACGGTCTCGATCTCCCGGCGCTGCTTGATCTCGGCGTCCGCCTGCCTCCGCTCCAGCTCCAGGATCGCCTCGCGGGCATCGACGTTCTGCCGGGTGATCTCCTTCTCCTCGTGCCGCTGGAACTCGTTGGTGCGGACGTGCTCCACGGCCGTCAGTTCGGTGATCTTCCGGATGCCCTGGGCGTCGAGGACGTTGGCCGGATCAAGCTGGGTCATCGGTGTCTGCTCGAGGTAGTCGATCGCCGCGTCCTCGAGGTGGTAGCCGTTGAGGTCGATACCGATCAACTCGATGATCTTGTAACGGAGTTCCTCACGCTTGGTGTACAGGTCGGTGAAGTCCATCTGCTTGCCGACCGTCTTCAGCGCTTCGGAGAACTTGGCATGGAACAGTTCCTGCAGCGTCCTTTGGTCACTGGCCCGTACGGTGCCGACGGCCTGTGCGACCTTGACGACGTCCTCGACTGTCTTGTTGACCTTGACGAAGAACGAGATCCGGATGTCGGCGCGGATGTTGTCCCTGCAGATCAGCCCCTCCTTGCCGGCGCGGGTGATCTCGATCGTCTTCACCGAGATGTCCATCACCTCGGCCTTGTGCAGCACCGGCAGAACCACTTGACCGGTGAAGGTCACATCGACCTTGCGCACCTTGGAGACGATCAGGGCCTTGCCCTGCTCCACCTTGCGGAACAGGCGGGAGACGACCAACAGCGCGGCCGCGGCGATGAGCAGGCAGGCGGCGATGAGCACGCCGACGCCCATGGAGATGGCATCCATGCGAAATCCTTGAAGTATGCGAGGAGTTGATACCTCGGTGGCCAGGCCTGCCGTGCCGCTGGGGTGCGGGCGCTTATGTCAGGCGTGCGAGCGCGGTACAGGCGCGGGACAGGTGATCGCTCGACAGCGGGCGCGGCGACTGCCAGGGTCGTACGGCGTGGTCGTTGCCCCGGTTCGGCGGCGAAGCCGGCCCCGAACCCGGGACGCGAGAACGGGAAGAGCCGGGCACGCGCGGGCCGCCAGCCAGGCGGCGAGGCCGGACACGACGAGCAGCGCACCGCGGGCGACGGCAGCCCCGGATTCGCTCAGGTGTATCAGGTCCATCGAGAGCGTCCCGGTGAGGCTGACCAGCCAGGCCGACCCGATCACGACGGTGGCCGCGACCGTGACCGGCATACCGCCGAGTGCAGAGGCCAGCAGTGGCGCGTCGGCATCGAAGGCACGAGCGTCTGCCTGGCCCAGCAGGACCAGCAGCCAGAAACCGAGGACGACGACAACGGCCGACGTGAAAGTGACGGTGGGGAACCGCGCGGCAGCACCGATGACGTCCCCCATGCCCTCACCCCGGATCGAACCGCGCATCCCGGTGCCGGCCCTGCTGCCAGGGACCGGCACCGGAATTGCTCCCCTTGTTCCTGCAGCCCCTATCCTTGCCCGGCCGCCGCATGCGGCGCATTGCCGCGTTCCGGCAATCTTCTCCGTCTCCCCCATGCCGTACACGAACAGAGACGGTTCCGTCCGTGTACTTGATTTGCCAGTCCGTCCGGCCCGCGCCAGGATCACGCAGCACAGTGCCGAGAACCGAGGAGAGCCCGTGACCGGGTCGCAGATTCCCGACGAGTATCTGGAGGGGTACGTCCAGATACTCCACGAAGTGCGTGCGACGGGCCGCCGCCTCAGCAGGGAGGAGCTGGAGTCCCTGAGGAACTGGGGAGAGCGCGCGGCAGAGGCCGGCTACGGGCTGAGAGCGGCCGTACGCCGGCACCTGTCGCTGGCCCGCGAAGTCTTCGCCGCCGCGGACGACGGGGTGCTGGCCGCGGTCGAGCAGGCCATCGACGCCTTCGCCGAGGGGCACGAGCGGGCTCAGCAACTGGCGGTGCGTCAAGAGGAGGCCATGCGGAGGGAGTTCATCGACGATCTGCTCTACGGGCGCAGCGACCTGGGCAGGCTGTCGGAACGCGCCGAACGCTTCGGCTTGCTCCTCTCACGCGCTCACGCCGTCGCGGTCGCGCAGGGCGACAGCCCGGTCGAGGAGACCGACTCCGCCGTCCGCCACGTGGAGAGCGCCGTCGTCGGCCGGTTCGGTGAGCGGCGCATCCTGCTCACCACCAAGGACGGGCGGCTGATCTGCATCGCTCCCGGGGACCAGGACGACGTCCTGGCGTTCTTCGCCAAGCAGGCCTACGCAGCCACAGGCGGTGGCCAAGTCGCCATCGGGCGCCCGCACCCGGGGGCGGGAGGAGTCGTCCACTCCTACGAAGAGGCGCTCAACTCCCTCGATCTGGCCACTCGGCTCCAGATCCACGAGCCGGTGCTGCGCGCGGCCGACCTCCTCGTGTATCCCGTCCTGACCCGAGACCGGCAGGCGATGGCCGACCTCGTCAGCAACACGCTGGATCCCTTGCTGAGCGCGCGCGGTGGCGCCGGTCCCCTCCTGGAGACGCTGACCGCCTACTTCGACTCCGGCTGCGTCGCGGCCCAGGCGGCCAAGCGTCTGAACTTGAGCGTGCGGGCCTTCACCTACCGCCTGGAGCGCATCCACAAGCTCACCGGCGCCGATCCGGGAGACCCCGCCCACCGCTACACCCTGCAGACCGCCGTGATCGGCGCCCGGCTCCTGGGCTGGCCGGACGACCTCTGACAGCAGCCACGGCACTTCGGCCCGGGTGAATCCCTCTGGCTCAGCGGCCTGTCGTGCCCCGACGGGGGCGTGCGCCCAGGACATCTCTTCCCACCGCTTCCAGACTTCCGGTCGGGTGAAGGGTCCGATGCCCGAGCGGTGGTGCTCCTGCTGAGGGGTCAGGCGAGGGCGAAGTAGCGCAACCACAGATATCCCGCCGACGCGGCCACGGTCGCCGCGGTGACGATGAGGCCGTACTTGGTGAAGGTCCAGAAGCTGATGGGCTGCCGGTTGCGTTCGGCGATGCCCAGGACGACGACGTTGGCGGACGCGCCGATGGCGGTGGCGTTGCCGCCGAGGTCGGCGCCGAGCGCGAGCGCCCACCACAGCACATGCTGGCCGTCGGCGCTGCCGCTGATGTCGTGGACGAGGTCGCCGGTGATGGGGGCCATGGTGGCGACGTAGGGGATGTTGTCGACGATGCCGGACAAGGCGGCGGAGCCGAAGAGCAGGCCCATGGTGGCGCCGAGCTCGTTGCCGCCCAGAGCGCCGGCAAGGGCGTCGGACAGGGTGCCGATGACGCCGGTTTCGATGAGCGAGCCCACCATGATGAACAGTCCGGCGAAGAAGGCGAGGGTCGGCCACTCGACCTCCTTCAACACCGTGTTGGTGTCGACCTTGGAGATGAGGACGAGCAGGCCCGCGCCCAGCAGGGCGACGACGCTGGGGGCGAAGTGGAGTACGGGGTGCAGGACGAAGCCCGCGACGACCAGGGCCAGGACGGCCAGGCCCTGTACGAGCAGCCGCGGGTCGTGGATGGCGTCGCGTTCCCTCAGGGCCATGACGTCGTCCGCGCGGGCGGGGTCGTGGACGAAGAAGCGGCGGAACATGAGGCGGCACAGCACCAGCAGGATGACGACGAGGACGGCGGCGATGGGCGCCAGGTGGACGAGGAAGTCGTTGAAGGTCAGGCCGGCCCGGCTGGCGATGATGATGTTCGGCGGGTCGCCGACCAGGGTGGCCGTGCCGCCGATGTTGGAGGCCAGTACTTCGGCGATGAGGAACGGCGCGACGTTCAACGCGAGGCGCTCGCACACCAGGAAGGTGACCGGGGCGATGAGCAGGACGGTGGTGACGTTGTCCAGGAGGGCGGAGGCCAGGGCGGTGATGACGATGAGCATGGCCATCACCCGGAAGGGCTTCCCGCGGGCTCGTTTGACGGACCAGATCGCCAGGTACTCGAAGACGCCGGTCTGCCGCAGCACGCCGACGATGGCCATCATGCCCAGGAGCAGCAGGATGACGTTCCAGTCGACGCCGGTGTGCTCGCTGTAGAAGGCCGCCTTGTCGTCGCTCGCGCCGATCAGCAGCATCAGCCCGGCCCCGCCCAGGGCGGCTGCGGTGCGGTGCACGCGTTCGGTGATGATCAGGGCGTAGGCGCCCGCGAACACCGCGATCGCCGCCCAGCTGTGCCAGTTGTTCACGCCGCTCCCAGAAGTCGTTCCAGCAGGTGCGCGGCCGTGATCACTCCCAGCAGCCGCGAGCCGGCCTTGTCCTTCCCGACCACCGCGACCAGCGGGCTGCGCTCTCGCGCCATGAGTGCCGCCACCTCCAGGGCGGTGTCGTCCGCGTCCGCGAGGGGCGGCTTCTGCCGCTCCTTGGGCAGGGCGTCACGTACCGGTTGCCCTGCCAGCGCCTGGCACAGACGGTCGGCGTGCCGCTCGTCGATGACCGCCGCCAGAGCGGGATCCTCGATGACGTAGTCGGGTACGAGCAGCTTCACCAGCCGGGAGGCCGGCAGGATGGCGTACGGCAGGCCGTCACCGTCCACCACCAGCACTCCGGGCAGCTGCCGCTCGGCCAGCAGCCGGGCGGCGTCCAACGCATCGCTGTCCAGACTCACCGTCGGGTACTGCACTGCGAGATCAATCGCGCGCATCGCAGCTCTCCTCCTTCTTCCGGGCCGCGGGACGCGGCACCCTGTGCTCGTGCGATCCTTCCTGCTCGTCGTCGGGGATGCCGACGGGGTCCTCCACGTCGAGCATCCGGGCCATGGGAACATCCGTGCTGGAGTACGCCACGATGGAGAAGGCGATGCCGACCGCGATCAGCGTGCGGGCCTGCTCGCCCTGCGGGATTCCGGACCGCAGCACCAGCAGTCCGTAGACCACCGAGGCGAAGCCCTTCGGCCCGAACCAGGCCGCCGTCAGCTTCTCCCCGCGGCTGATCGAGCGCGTGCCGGCCAGCGAGACCAGCAGGGGCGCGGGACGGATGAACACGATCGACAGCACCACTGCCACGTACCCGCCTACAGGCAAGTCACCGAACAGATGCGGAGTCAGCAACGCCCCGAACACCAGCAGCGCCGCGAACTCGGCAAGCTCCGCCAAAGACCCACCCAGCTCCTCGAAGGCGCGGCTGGACTGGGGAGCCACCGACGTCCACACGACGCCCGCCGAGGACGCCGCCGGGTAAGGGTTGGCGTGCGTGAGGTGGCAGCCCGCGTACCGCATGACGCCGATGGTCAACGGCAGCAGCGGCTGGAGCTTCGGCTCCGCGCCCAACAGCCGTGAACGCATCAGCAGGTTGGACCGCAAGGCCCGACAACAGCACTGCCACCAGCAACGCGGCACCGAACACCGCCACAAGCACCATCAAAGGCCCCCGATCGGCAAAGAGAACTGTCCCCTGCTCGCCGACCAGGCTTCCCGGCACACCACCGGGGACCCTACCGGATCTTTACGCAGTCCCGGCAGACCCCGCCGCAGTCGCGCTCGCGCATCCGTGATCCTCGGAGCCCTTCGTCCAACGCACCCGGCTCGTCGTCGCGTTACGGCGAAGCGCTGTCCGCCCCTGTCCCACGCTGTGCCAGGCACCACGCACCGGGTTGGCCACGCATCGCGGAACCTCGGCCCGTCGGAGCAGAACGGTCGGCGATCACTTGCTCTGCCCGAGGATGGCACCGCTAAGATCCCCACAGATGAGCCGGGAAGTCCGGCCGGCGGCGAAATCCGCCGACCCGGAGTGCCTGCGCCTCTCCCCCGCCGACCGCTGCTCGCCGACACGCCGTGCCCGCCGCCGGACACCTGCCAGGCACGCTCGGAAAGGGCGGGTGTAGGTCCGGCCCACCGGTCGCCTACGGACCGCTGACCGCTGACCGCTCAACTCCGATCTCCAACAAGTGGATGCCCGTCAGCGGCGCCGCACCACTCCGTCCCACAGCCACAAGAAGCACACGCAGGCCCAACCAGGAACAACCTGTAGCGGCCCTGCGCACCGAACTGGAGGAATGACATGGACTGGGTGGTCGGAGGCGGCATGCTCCTTGGATGCCTGGCGATTGCGCTCGGTTCCATCGCCGTATACAGCGGATGGACGCCGTCCTGGCAGCGTCGCCGCACAACCCGCCCCCGCGTGCACGGACTCGGGGTACTGCTGGTCGGCACGCCGTGCGTCCTCCAAGGGCTGTTCTTCTTCCACCTCGTCCCCAGCCCTTCATGGCAGGTCCGCTTCATCGGCACGAACGCCCTGCTGCTGAGCGGACTGGCGCTGATCACCGTGGGCCAGATGCTCCCCCCAAGCCGCAGCACCACACGGGAGCACAGCCCGGGACCCACCGCCTGACGCGCACGGCAAGACAGAACATGGCAGAGGGCGCACGGCACGAGAGCGTGTCCCGGACTCGTTTGTTTTGTTTCGCTGTCTCCACGGGGGCGGGGCGGGCCTGCCCTGTCTGTTGGCCGTAGGGGCTCGCCGTCAGGCCGGACAGCGCCGCCCCGTAGGTCAGGACAGGAGAGCTGCGATCTGCGCGGCGGCCTCTCGGGCGGGGCGTCCGACGCCGATCAGGGTGGCCGAGGCGGGGCCGGTCCAGTCGCCGTAGCCGAGCAGGTGCAGCCGTGGCTCGTCGGCCGCGCGCGTGCCGTCGGTGGCGATGTGCCCGCGTGTTCCGCGCAGGCGCAGCGGGGCGAGGTGGGACAGGGCGGGCCGGAAGCCGGTGCACCAGATGACCGTGTCCGCGGGAGCAGACGTCCCGTCGGCCCACACCGGTCCGTCGGGGGTGAGGCGCTCGAACATCGGCTGGGCCTTCAGCAGCCCGGCGTCCCGGGCGGCGCGGACCGGCGGCACGGCGACGATGTCGCCGAGCGAGGCCACACCGCCGGTGTCGGCCGTGCCCGCGTCCAGGGCGCGGCGGCGGGCGGTCGCGGCGTCGAAGAGGGCGCGGCCGTCGATGTCGTCGGCGAGATAGCGGGGCGGGCGCCGGGTGACCCAGGTCAGGTCGATGCCGTGACCGGCGAGGTCGGCGGCGATCTGTGCGCCGGAGTTGCCGCCGCCGACCACGACGACCCGCTGCCCGGCGAAGTCGGCCGGGCGGTGGTAGCCGGTGGTGTGCAGCCGGCGGCCCCTGAACACCTCCCGGCCCGGGACGGCCGGCAGGAAGGGGCTCCACCAGGTGCCGGTCGCCGAGACGACGGCCCCCGCCGACCAGGCGCCCGCGTCGGTCTCCACCCGTAGCCGCCCGGCGTCGGACCGCACCGCGCTCACCCGGACCGGCCGTCGTACGGGCAGGTCGTAGCGCTGCTCGTAGTCGGTCAGGTAGTCGACGACGTGGGCGGCGTCCGGGTACTGCTCGCCTGCCTGGGCGGGCATGAGGCGGCCCGGCAGTGAGGAGTACGCCGCCGGGGAGAACAGGTGCAGCGAGTCCCAGGTGTGCCGCCAGGCGCCGCCCGCCGCGTTCTGGGCGTCGAGGATGACGAAGTCGAGCTTCTTGCGGCGCAGGTGGTAGCCGGCGGCGAGCCCGGCCTGGCCGCCGCCGATCACCACCACCTGTGTCGTGCGGGTCATTCGGCCGGTCGTCCGCGCATGAAGATCAGGGCCACCAGCGCCAGCCCGACCGCGCCGCCGACGATCTGCATCCCGATGAAGCCCAGGAGCGAGCCCGGCGCGATGCCCGCGAACGTGTCGGTGAAGGCACGGCCGATGGACACCGCCGGATTGGCGAACGACGTCGAGGAGGTGAACCAGTAGGCGGCACCGATGTACGAGGCGACGGCCACGGGGGCGAAGCGCAGCTGGTCGGTGCGGGCCAGGCCGAAGATCAGCAGGATCAGGCCGGCCGTGGCGACGACCTCGCCGAGCAGCAGATGCCCGGCGGAGCGGTCGTGCGTGGACCACTGCACCAGCGGCCTGCCGAACATCGCGTCCGCCAGGATCGCGCCCGCGATCGCGCCGACGATCTGCGAGGGCACGTACACCGCGGTCTCACGCAGGGTGACGCCGGCGCCCCCGCGCCGGGCCGTCCACCACTCGGCCAGGGTGACGACCGGGTTGAAGTGCGCGCCGGAGACCGGGCCGAACAGGAGGATCAGGATGCCCAGGCCGAAGACGGTGGCCGTGGAGTTGGCCAGTAGCTGCAGGCCGACGTCCTCGCTCAGTTCGGTGGCCTGGATGCCGGAGCCGACCACGACCGCCACCAGCAGCGCCGTGCCTGTGAGTTCGGCGGCGGCGCGGGCGGCCAGGGGGTTGCGGGGCGGGGTGGCGCCGGGCGCGGGCGCGACGGAGCCCGGTGCGGTGGCGGGTCTCGCGGACGCCTCGGTCGTGGCGGCTTCGGCGGGGGTCACGGGCAGGCCCTCTTGTTCTCGGCGGCGGTGCGAGCGGACTCGGCCAGGTCGGCGAACTGACCGGCGAGCAAGGCGATGACGTCGGGCTTGAGCCGGTAGTAGGTGTACCGGCCGCACGGCTCCGTCTCCACGACCCCCGCCTCACGCAGCACTCGCAGGTGGTTGGAGAGGTTGGTCTGCCGGGCTCCGGTCTCCTCCACCAGATGCGTGGTGCACAGCGTCTCTTCGGCGAGCAGGGTCACGATCCGGAGCCTGAGCGGGTCGGCCAGCACCCGGATCAGGTCAGTGTCGACTGACGTCATCATGTGCTGATACTGTCACATCACCCGGAGCTGATACCAGTCCGCGCTGACCTACAGGCCCGTCGAAAGGGTCTCGCCATGTCCGCCTCTCCCCCTCCCGGACTGGCCCGTCGCCGACCCGACGGCGCCCCCGTCGCCACGGTCCGCCGTATCCGTGACGACATCGACGCGCGCGTCACCGACCTGCTCGGCACGCCGCTCGCCTGAACCACCCCGCATCCCGCATCCGCCGCTGATCACGAAGGAAGAACCCATGCCCGCCGCCCCGCTCGCCTCCGTGCTGTTCGTCTGCGTCCACAACGCCGGCCGCTCCCAGATGGCCGCCGGATTCCTCCACCACCTCGCCGGTGACCGCATCGAGGTCCGTTCCGCCGGCTCCGTCCCCGGCGACCAGGTCAACCCGGCCGCCGTCGAGGCGATGAAGGAAGCCGGCGTCGACATCGCCGACGCCAAGCCGAAGATCCTCACCACCGAGGCCGTCCAGGCGTCCGACTACGTCATCACCATGGGCTGCGGTGACGCCTGCCCCGTCTTCCCCGGCAAGAAGTACCTCGACTGGGCCCTCGAGGACCCCGCGGGCAAGGGCGTCGAGTCGGTGCGCCCGATCCGCGACGAGATCAAGACCCGCGTCGAGGCCCTGATCGCCGAGATCGACGCCCAGCAGCAGTCGTGAGCGCGGCCAACGGCCACGGGACCTTCGCCCCCACCCGGACCCGGACGGCCCCGGTCTCCGTCTGAACTCCGGCCGACACGCGGCGGGTTCAGCTCACCACGAATGCCGAGTGCGTCGGCCCCAGGGGATGGAGCGTCGGGTTCGTCCTCATGCCGGGCATCCTCACTGGTCGCGAGCCTCCGTGGCTACGGTGTGCACGCACCTTCGGGGCAAGGCAGGACCGGTCGATGCCCAACGCGGGCTTTCGCCTCCACGTCCGCCCGTAGCCGACCCGGTCCTCTCCGGGGTGGGGGCGAGACCGGCGTCGAGTGCCGTCCTGCGGCCCGCAAAACGGGCCCGTCCGTGTCGCGCGCGCGGAGCGGATGCCCCGTCCTTACCATCACACGAAAAACTATGGGGCGTTATGCCCGATTCGGTGGTGGCGGATGAGTGGCAAGGACCTGGACGCGGTGCGGGTGACGGCGGCGGAGGGGTGGGTGTACGGCCATCCGATGCTGGAGAACTACCGGACGATGTACGCCCAGGCCCTGGACCCGGACGACCCCCGATACGTCGGCGGTTTCGGTACGTTCCGGCACTATCCTCAGCCGTCGCGACCGGACAACACCGACATCGTCACGCCGAACAACGACACCCCGTACTCGTGGTGCTGGCTGGACCTGCGCGCGGAGCCGTGGGTGGTGTCGGTGCCCGCGATGGACCGCTACTACGTACTGCCCTTCCACGACCTCGACACCACCTACGTCGGCTACGTGGGCTCCCGCACCACCGGCCAGGGGGCGGGGCACCACCTGATCGCGGGGCCCGGCTGGTCCGGCGAGGTACCCGAGGGCGTGTCCGGGGTGCTGCGCGCCGACACTCAGCTCGTGGGCTGCCTGGGACGCACCACCTTGACCGGTCTGGCCGACGCGGATGTCGAGGAGCTGCGCGCGGTTCAGGGGCAGTACGGGCTGCGGCCCCTGAGCGCCTTCACCGGCACGGACGCTCCGGCCCCCCTTGCGGAGCCCGTGTGGCCGGTCTGGCGTGAGGAATCCGGTCAGGACATCGAGTTCTTCACCGTGCTGGACTTCCTCCTCGGCTTCTTTCCCGTCCTGCCCGGGAGCGAGGAGCTGCGCGCGCGGCTCGCCGCTCTCGGTGTGGACGGCACTGGCACCTTCGAGGTGGCCGCGCTCGAGCCCGGGGTGCGCGCCGCGATGGAGGACGGCATCCGCGCGGGCCGCGAGCGGCTGGAGAACGCGAAAGCCGGGGCGACCACCTCGTCCGGCCTCTTCGGCACACGCGCGGAGCTGGGAGAGGACTACCTCGCCCGGGGCATCGGCGCGGACAAGGGCCTGTACGGGCTTCCCCCGGCGGAAGCCTGGTACGGAGGCTGGGCCGCCGACAACGCGGGAAACCGCCCGCCGGACGCCTCGGAGCGCGACTACGTCGTCCACTTCGCCGCCGACCAGCTTCCCAAGGCGCGGTTCTTCTGGTCGGCCACCCTCTACCGGCTGCCCGAGCGGCTGCTGGTGGACAACGAGATCGACCGGTACTCCATCGGCGACCGCACCGCGGGCCTGGTCCACGACGCCGACGGCGGCCTGACCCTGTACGTCCAGCACGCCCGGCCGGCCGACCCGGGGCAGGCGGCGAACTGGCTGCCCGCTCCCGACGGCCCCTTCACCGTCATCATCCGCCTCTACGGGCCGGATGCCCCGGTGCTGGACGGCACCTGGCAACTGCCGGCCCTGACCGTGGCAGGCTGATCGTGGGCGACGCCATCGGGCAGATGCTCGCACCGGCCGTCGGTATCGCCATCAGTCCGGTGCCGATCATCGCCATCGTGCTGATGCTGGCGACACCCCGCGGGCGAACGAACGGCATCGCCTTCACGGCCGCCTGGGTGGTGACTCTGGCAGCGCTGAGCACCGCCGTCGTCCTGCTCGGCTCCGGCGCCGACGCGCACCAGGACGGCGAGACGGCTTCCTGGGTGTCCTGGGTGAAGCTGGCGGCCGGTGTGCTCTTCGTGCTGCTGGGACTGAAGCAGTGGAGGAGCCGACCGCGCGCAGGGCAGGAGGCCGGCCTGCCAGGCTGGATGAAAGCCATCGACACCTTCTCCCCCGGTAAGGCGGCGGGACTGGCCGCCGCGCTGTCCGCGCTCAACCCGAAGAACCTCGTGCTGGCCGTCGGAGGCGCCGTCTCCATCGCGGGCAGCTCCGCCTCCACCGGAGGCAAGAGCGTCGCCGTTGCCCTGTTCGTACTGATCGGCTCGCTGTGCACGCTGCTGCCGCTCGGCGTCTACCTCGTCGGGGGGAGGAAGTCGGCGCGGGTCCTGGAGTCGTGGAAGGGCTGGATGGCCCAGCACAACGCGGCCATCATGACCGTGCTGCTGATGGTGCTGGGAGCCAAGTTCATCGGCGACGCCCTCAGTGGCCTGGCCGGATGAGCACCGCGGCACCGGCACGGCCCTGGCCGCTCCCCGGCTGGCTGCGCCGCTACCGCAAGCGATGGCTGCGAGGCGATGCGCCGGGCGCGCTGACCGCCTGGGCACTGATCGTCCCCGAGTGCGTCGCCTACGCCCAGATCGCCGGGGTGCCGCCACAGAACGCCTTCTGCGCCGCAGAAAGGCGTCACCCTGCGCCTTGCCCGCCTCCGCACCCGCGCCGCCGAAGAGCTGGCACGCCACCCCCTCGCCGACAAACTCACTCCGCAGGCCGTCCACGCCACGGTTGATGAGGCCGTATCGGCCGCGGCGCGGACCTCGGACTGACAGGAACGGGTGGCGCACGCGGAAGACCGTGCAGCCGTCCGCCGCCTGACTGGGAGTCGTGGCCGGCCGGGCCCTCCATCACCCGGCGGGCGCTCCGCTCATGTCCTTCCGACTGCGCCGGGCATGCCGCTGCCGCGCGCTACCTCGACGTGGGCGCGGGTGCCCCAGTGGTCGACACGGTGGCAGGTGGCCATCGCGTAGAAGTACATCGGGCGCAGCACCAGGGCCCGCCATGCCGAGGCCACGGGCGCGAGGGCGAAGAGGAGCAGGACCTGGCGCAGTCGCATGTCGGTGCGGTGGACGGTGAACAGGCGCAGGGCCATCAAGTAGCTCATGACGGTGCCGATGACCAGGCCGGCGGTGGCGAGGGCCGCGGCGTGCCCGCGCAGGCCGGGGTCGGTGAGGATCGCGGCGGGGATGGCGATGCCGAGGGCGATGTGGACGTACTCGGCGACGGTGCTCCAGAAGACGATGCCGGTCAGGGGCATGTAGCGCAGCCACCACAGGTGGCGCACGGTCGTGCCTCGCATCCAGCGCATCTGCTGGCGCAGGTAGTGCGACCAGCGTTCGGGCGCGAGGGTGAAGACGAGCGAGGAGGGCTGGTGGACGGTGTCTCCGCGGAGCAGCGCGTACATCGTGAGCATGGAGTCGTCGTTCATCTGCATCGGCCGGCCGCGAAACGATTCGTGCTCGTAGACGCCGGCGGCCTCGCGCACGATGTGCGCGCGGTAGAAGGCCAGCGTGCCGGAGTTGATGGTCACTCTGCCCAGAACCGACTGCGCGGAGCGCAGGCCACGGGTGAAGGGCAGATAGAACAGGTTGACCATCCGGGTGAGTGTGTTGGCGTCGTGGTTGAGGACGACGACCTGTCCGGCGACGGAGGTGACCCGTTCGTCGGCGAAGGGCTTGAGGCCCTCGGCGATGGCCTCCGGGTCCAGTAGCGAGTCGCTGTCGAGGGTGACGAAGACGTCCGCGTCGTCGGTGGCCAGCACGTGCATCTGGGCATGGCGCTTGCCGCGGTTGGCGGTCCGGTCCCAGGTGACCTCGACCCCGCGGGCCCCGGCCCGCCGGAGGAGTTCCGCGCGCACGTCGTCGTAGGTCATCGGGGTGCCGTCGTCGTGGACCGATCCGTCGTCGACGACCCGGATGCGGTTCACCGGTCGCGACTGGACCAGCAGAGAGTGCAGGCAGGCCCGGAGTGTCTCCGGGTCCTCGTTGTAGACCGGGATCTGCACGGTCACCGTCAGCAGGTCCAGTTCGGCCTGGTGTGCGGGTGACGCGTCCCGGGGGCGTTCCAGCCAGGACAGCGGTACCCACCACAGCAGCAGGAACGAGACCAGCCACGGCAGGGCCATGCCCCGGTGTCCGCCCGCGAGCGCGGCGACCGTGCTGTAGACGTGAGCGATGCCCCAGGCCAGGAAGCCTGTCAGCGGGATCGCGCCGAGCGCGACGAGCGCGGGGGACGACGCGTGCCAGGCCCGTGGCAGTGGAGCCACCCCCGGCCACCGCGCCGGCACCGGCTCCGCGGGTGCCGCCTCACAGACCTCGGAATCGCGCTCCCGGCCGGGCGAAACGGAACCGGGGTTCACCGCTCGATCGGGCCTTTGCCACGCCTGAACGACGCCCGCACCAGGACCGTTCCCACCAGCACGAGAACGGCGCTGAGGACCACCAGCCACAGCTGGCCGGTCGCCATTCCGGTGGCGGCCAACATGCTGCCGGGACCCACAACGGAACCGTAGGGCATGACATCTCCTCAGCCGTGAAATATCCGAGAAGCCCTTTATATGCAGAAACAGGGATCGCTGCCATCGCTGTCCTCAGTTGAACTGCCCCTTGGCGGCCAGTCCGCCCCGGAGGGTCACCCACGCACCGGGGAACGAGCCCGCGAAGCGTCTTCGTGGCAAGCGGAGGGCACCCGCGTGAGACCGTCAGTACTCACCGTCGGCATGGCGGGCTGAACACCCGGTAACTTCGGAGCATTGGCACGAAGCAAGTCCGTCCAATCTGACCCGTTTTGACCTGACCTGGAGCGTGGCGTGATGGAGAAGCCGGCACACAACGGGCGGCATCCGTCGGCTCGGCCGGACTTGGAGACACTGATGACCGAGGTGGTGGGCGGCGACCAGGAAGCCTTCGCGGTCGTCTACGACGCCACCGTCTCCCCGGTCCTGGGTGTCGCACGCAGCGTGCTGCGCAACCAGGCACAGGCCGAGGAAGTCGCCCAGGACGTTCTGGTGGAGGTATGGCGGACCGCCGCCCACTACCGGCCCGACCGCGGCACCGTCATCAACTGGATCCTCACCCTGGCCCACCGGCGGGCCGTGGACCGGGTGCGCTCCGTGGAGGCCTCGACCGCCAGGGAGCACAAGGCGGCGCTGCTGGACCATACTCCGGAGTTCGACGAGGTCGCCGAACAGGTCGAGGCACGCTTCGAACGCGAGCAGGTCAAGCGCTGCCTGAACGCCCTCACCGGCATCCAGCGTCAGTCGGTCACCCTGGCCTACTACCGCGGACTGACCTACCGCGAGGTCGCCGAGTCCCTCGCCCTTCCCTTGGGTACCGTGAAAACCAGACTGCGCGACGGCCTGATCAGGCTCCGGGACTGCCTGGGAGTGAGCGTATGACGACCGCCGACCTGCACACCCTCACCGGGGCATACGCTCTGCACGCACTGAGCGACAAGGAGGCCGCCGCCTTCGAACGCCACCTCGCGAGCTGCGAGGCGTGCGCCGTGGAGGTGCGGGAACTGAGCGAGACCGCCGCCCTCCTCGGCGTGGCCGCGTCCGTCACGCCCGGCCCCGAGCTCAAAGAGCACGTGATGCGGCGCATCAGCACGGTCCGCCAGGAAGGACCGCAAAATGCTTCCACCCCTTCCTCCCGCTCCGGTTGGCGGCCGCACCGCGCGTCGCGATGGGCGCTGGCTGCCTGCCTGGCCGCGGCGGCGGCCCTGGGCGGCACCACCATCTGGCAGCACGAGCGCGCCCAGGATGCCATCGAGCGGGCCCGCCGCACCGAGCAGCGAACCGAGTCCGTCGCAGCGGTCCTGGTCGCACCCGATGCCAAGACCCGCACCACGCAGTTCGCGGACGGCGCCACGGGGACCGTCATCGTGTCCGAGGCACTCGACCGGGCCGCCTTCGTCACCTCGGGACTGGCCGACCCACCCCCCGGCAAGGTGTACGAGCTCTGGTTCAACGACGGTGGCGGCGCCATGCGGCCGGCCGGATTCGTGAACACCGCCCGTGCGGCGACCGCTGTCCTGATGCGCGGCGAGGTGGGCGACGCCTCCGGTATGGGTCTCACCCTCGAACCCGCCGGCGGCTCCCTCAAGCCCACGTCCTCACCGATCGTGCTGATGCCATTCCCCGCCTGAGCGGCCCTACTTGACCCGCGCCGGTCGGCACAGGCTCCAGGCGCCGTGCACCATGGCGCCGGTTCGCGTGCCAGACTGTCCGGGCGCTCAACCGGCCGTGCGGCAGCTGGGAATGCGAGGTCTCACCGCTCCCCCGAGAACTGGACTTCGCCGCTCACGCCTTGCGCATCAAAGCTCGTAGGTGACGTGCTCGAAGTACGCACGGCCCTCAATGCTCACAGGCTCCGAACTCGGCATGGCGGGCAAGCATCGCGTACCGGGTGTCCTCGGTCTGGGCGAAGGGAAGCCTGGTGCGCTCCGCTTCCTTACGGGCCAGCACGATCAACTTCTCGAACTCCTCGTCCGTCATCACGAGTTCACCCCCTTTCCGCGTCTGGTGAGAAAGCCGTCGGTCCGACGGCGGCTGCACGGGTAATACGTCGCCGCGAGGGTGCACGGATGGGTTCCCGTCTTGTCGGTCTTCACGACGGGGAAATACGGCCGGCGCGGCAGCGGGCATGCGTCCGACGTCCGCTCCTGCCGCCGCGAGGAGGCATCACCGACGTGCAGATGTCACGGCCGTAAGAAACCTGCGCTCTCGGCAGTACGAAACCCCTCTGCCAGAAATCTCGCGGCGCCACCAAGCCGTCACGGGCGCGGTGTCGGATTCCTTGTACACAGCCGTCCTTCGCGTCCTGCCCCTCGTAGTGCGGCCGGCGGCCCATGGCGAGACCGTCCGGCCCCGCAGAGCGGACGGCCATCATGACGGAGGCAACTGATCATGACAGTTCGACGCACCATGCACCTCACCGCCCTGGCCGCTCTCCCCGCGGCCCTGGCGCTCGGCTTCGCCGGATCGGCCGTCGCCGACTCGGGGAACTCCTACCAGGTGAACCTGGAGCAGCTGAACAACACCGGCGCGAACGGAACGGCGGTGCTCAGCCTGGATGGCGACCAGCTCACGGTGAGGATCGAGACGGACGGACTGGTGCCCAACGCGCCCCACGCCCAGCACATCCACGGCTCCACCGACGGTCACGACTTCCACTGCCCCGACGGCAGTGCCGACAAGAACGGCGACGGAGTCGTCACCACCACGGAGGGCGTCCCCGCCTACGGCGACATCAACATCTCGCTCACCACCAAGGGCGACACCAGCAAGGACAGCGGGCTCGCCGTCGACCGCATGCCCACCGCCGACAGCAAGGGCCACGTGTCCTACGAGCGCACCATCAGCGTCTCGCAAGCAGTCGCCGACCACATCAAGGACCTGCATGTGGTCCAGCACGGCATCGACCCGAACGGCAACGGGACGTACGACTTCTCCAAGGGCAAGAGCGAGCTCGATCCCAAGCTTCCCCAGGAGGCGACCGCTCCCGCCGCGTGCGGCATGCTCCAGGGTGCGGCCGTGGGATCCATGCCGGCCGGAGGCGTCGAAACGGGAGGCGGCACCACGGACGGCGTCCAGTCGGCCGGGCTGCTCGCCACAGGTGGGATCCTCCTGGCCGGATCCGCCGGCGCCCTCGTCGTCGCCCTTCGGCACACCGCGCCTCGGGGACGTTGAGCCGGGGGGCCGGCCATGACGAACACGCCCCACAGCGGCGGCGAGCACGCGCGCAGGGTCAGGAAGCCTCACGGGCGGCGGACGCTCGCCACCGCGTCCGCCACCCTCGCACTTTCCGCCGGCGGCGCCCTCGGTGTCGGACTCGCCGACCAGCAGGACGCTGCGCCCCAGGCGCCCCGCGCAGTAGCGGCCACCGCACCGGACCCGCACGGGCCGCTCGTGACCGATTCCGACGCGCAGCGCGGCTCGCACGCCCGCGGCCTGGCGGACCCGGGTGACCTGCCCAACCACGATGTCCTTCCCGCCTCACCCCCCGTGGGTATCTCCATCCCCTCCCTGCACGTCGACGCCGCACTCGAACGGCTCGGCCTGAACCAGGACCGCACCCTCCGGACACCGAAGGACCCGGACAAGGCCGGCTGGTTCACCCAGAGCCCAAGCCCCGGCGCGCGGGGACCGGCCGTCCTGGCCGGACACGTGACCTGGAACGGCGAGCCAGGTGTCTTCTTCAGCCTGGGAGCGGCCAAGAAGGGCGCTCGCATCGAGGTCACTCGCGCGGACGGCCGCGTCGCCGTGTTCAGCGTCGAGCGCACCGTCCGCTACCCGAAATCGCAGTTCCCCACCTTGGAGGTCTACGGCAATCTCGACCACGCCGGTCTCCGCCTGATCACCTGCGGCGGACGTTACTCCGCCGCGGACCACCGCTACGCCGACAACGTCGTCGTGTACGCCTCCCTCACCGACGCCCGCTGACCTTCACGCTGCGCGGACTCGGGCACACCCGGGTGGCTCTGGTCGCATCGCCGGCCGGTACCGGGACCGTCCCGGTTGTCCGATCACGACAGTCGCTGCCGAGAAAGTCCGCGACGGTTCTCACCGGTCATGCCAGGGTGAGCGTGTGGCGAAGATCCAAAGGACGAAAAGCCTCATGCGCTGCTTGATTGACGGCGGCGGCGGTGGGTCCGCGTAGTTCGACGCGACCGACACGCCGGAGGTTGTCAGCGTGAACACCGCGATGCACGACTCCCGGAAGTACCTCCCCTGAGACGTGCCCACACTGCCATGATCGACAACTAGCATCGTGACGCCTTACCGCCTGGCGTGCACGAACTAGTTACGGCCGCCCTGCCGGACCCTGACCTGACAACACCGACGCCCGTCTCACCGCCGCATCAAACCTTCGTCAAGCGAGAGTGCTATCAAGTGCCGTCTGAAACGTTTTGCTACGGGTGCCTGGTCGGACTCTTTATAGCTGCGGCCATCCTGGAGATAAAGGAAAAACGAGGCGAGTCGCCCATGGGGGCAATCAGGACTGCCATGTTCGTGAGCGCCATGATCACGCTGGTGGCGGAGATCTTCTTCTCTGACTCCTGACCCGGCTGTGGCATCCGGGCGAGGTGACCGGCGTTGGTCCCCTTCGCTGTGATCGTCGTGCCCCTCGACGGCGGGTCCGAGGAAAAGGTGCTGCGGACAGTATGACGAAAAGGCATTATGGCGAAGTGCCCGATCTGCTGTGGGGCTCCTCGGGAGTGGCAGCAACCAAGCTTCTGGGACAACTACTTCGATCATGAGCCTGGTGCGGTTGCCGAATACGACCGGTTGCACGCGCCGATCGCGACGGGTCACGACGACATCGCCGAGGTGGCTTCCGCGGTCGGACGACCGGCGCAGCCCGTGCGGATGGATCGCCGGCCAGGACCCGTGTGGTGCGCGGGGCGCGGTCCCTGGCGCGGCCACGGAGCCGAGGCGCGCTCCGTGACGAGGAACCCAGTGGCGGTGTTGTCGGTGGCATGACTTACGCTTCGCTCACTCGCCACACGCGACACGCAGGTTCGCTCTCATCGGGAGGCCGCGCGCGTGGGCATCCACATTCGTTCCGGGGGGTTCGAAACAGTAGTGCGCAACCGCTCCCTCACGGCCGCCATTACGCTGGCGGCCCTCTTCAGCTCGGCGGCACTGGCCGCTCCCGCGGCATACGCCGACTCCGTGAGGCCCGTCACGGCCCTTGAGGACGCCACGGAGATGGTGGTGGACGGCAGTCACGGCCGAGTGTTCGTCAGCGACAGGTCCACGGACCGGATCGCCGTCACCGACGGGACCGGCGCGCTCATCGGCACCCTCACCGGTCTGCCACAGGTCCGCGGCCTCACGCTCAGCCCCGACGAGAGCACGCTGTACGCGGCGGTCTACGGCGCCGACAAGATCGTCGCCTTCGACACGGCGACCCTCACGCAAACCGCCGAGTATGCCACCGGAGACAAGACGATCCCGTCCCAACTGGCTTACGCCGACGGCCGGCTGTGGTTCGGCTACGGCGATCAGTGGGACTCGGGACTCGGCATGGTCGACCTGACGGCCGAGACTCCGACGGTCACCCTCGACATGGCCGTGGGCCACGACTTCTCCAGTCCTCCCGAGCTCTACGCCGACCCCGACAATCCGGGTACCCTGCTTGCGCTCGACGCCGGCATCAGCTCCGGTCCGATCGTCGTCTACGACATCTCCTCCGGCACACCGGTACTGCGGGTGACTGCCGACAAGGGTGGCTTCTACCACGATGCCGCGCTCACGCCCGACGGACGGAACGTCGTCGTGGCCGGCCCCGGCACCCGGGCATTGACCGAGTACCGCCTCTCCGACCTGGCGGAGGTCCGCACCTACCCCGTCGCCTCGGAACCGCAGACGGTCTCCGTCGCCCAGGACGGCACGGTCGCGGCCACTGTCCTCGACCCTGAAGGCGTCGGTGACACGTACGTCTTCCCGGCCGACCCGAGCAGGCCGGCCAGCGTGCGCAACCTGTCGCGCGAGTGGATGCCGTGGGGCGGTCACACCACCGACTGGTCGGCTGACGGCAGCAGGCTGTACGTCATCACCGACACCTACTACACGCCCCAGTTCCGGGTCGTCGACGAGCCCCGTAAGTATGCGGCGACGCTGACCGTGAACGCCCCCGCCAGCGCCACCCGCGCCAAGACCCTCACGGTGACCGGCACGCTCAAGGCCAACCTGGCCCTGCCCGCCGGCACACCGCTCACGGTCACCCGTACCGACATGGAATCGCCCAACGGCAAGTCGCTGGGCACCAAACCCCTCGGCGCGGACGGCAAGTTCAGCTTCACGGACACCCCGCCGGCCGGCGGCAAAGTGAAATACACCGTGAGCTACGCGGGCGACGCGGAGCACACCTCCGCATCCACCACCGACACCGTCGACGTCTCAAGGGTCACGCCCACACTGACGCTGAACAACAACGGCAAGGTCTACTCGTACGGGCAGGACGTGAAGTTCACCGCGCACCTGGGTACGACGTACAAGAACCGCACCGTGGAGATCTGGGCCAACCCCTACGGCGCAGACAAGCCGGACACCATGGCGAAAAGCGGCACTGTCGACTCCAACGGCAATGTGTCCGTCGTCGTGGACCTCAAGCGCAAGACCGAGCTGACGGCGAAGTTCGCGGGTGACGCCCGTTACGCGCCGAAGTCCGCGGAGAGTACGGTCGGCGCCAAGGTGTCGATCTCCACGTCGGTCAGTGGCTCGTACACGACGAAGTACACGTGGAATCACACGTACTCCTTCTTCCGCCAGTCCAAGGACCCGGTCGTCACGGCGACGCTGCCGCCGTACCCGAATCGCAAACAGAGGCTCCAGGTCCAGTACTGGACGGGCACCAACTGGACGACCACGTACAGCGAGTTCCACAAGCTCGACTCCGCGGGCCGCTCCGCCGTCCAGCTCACCGGCACCCCGCCGAAGGGCGTCCGCTTCCGGCTCCGCAACTCCTATCTCAGCGGTTCGGGCGACAGTGTGAACTCCACGACCTACGGCTCCTGGAAGTACTTCACCTTCACGAGCTGACCCGCTCATGGTGCCGCCACGGATGGGGTCGATGAAGCCGACCCCATCCGTGGCGGCACCACGCACCCCTCCTCACCGGTGGCGTGACGGGAGGTGGTCCGGCGGGAAGCTCCCGTCGCCTGTTACTCCCCTGTCCGGCGACGGCTACGCGGGTGCGCGTGCTGCCGCTCAGGGGGACAGAACGCCGGGTGCCGTGTCGCCCCGCTCCCCTGTTAATCTCACGATCCACTCACACGGCACCACGGGCTCCTTCCTGCCGTGGCAGGCAGGGGTGGCACGGAAAAGAGCAGCACTCGCGCCGAGGTACTCCAGCGGACCAGGCACAAGAGGCACTCGACGCGAGGTGAGAGCGAATGGACCAGACGGCAAGCAGCACGGCGCCCGCGCCCCAGGCGCCGCCCGCATGCGCCGCCTACGACGGACACACCTCCTGCATCGGCGCCGCCCGCCGCTTCGCCACCGCCTACCTCCGCCACGCACACACCCACTACGAGACCCCGCTCACCGACCGCGCCGTCCAGATGGCACAGCTGGTCATCAGCGAGCTGGTCACCAACGTCTGCCGGCACGCTCCCGGCCCCCTGCGCCTGGACCTGCGCCACCACCCACGCAGCCTGGAGATCACCGTCTGGGACAGCGCGCCCGCCGTCCCGACCGTCCACGGGCCGGACCCCGGCCGCGTAGGACAGCACGGGCTGGAGATCGTGTTGGCCGTCTGCGAACGCTACGACGTCCAGCCGGTGCCCGGCGGCAAGCGCACGATCGCTGTCCTGGCTCTCGCCGGCCCCTGACACCCGGTTTTCCTGCCCCGCCCGATCCGCTCGGGCCGGCGTCCCGCCCGGCAGCCACGAAGGGTGGGCCCAGCGCGCCGAAAGCGCCGCAGAAGACGCTGTGCCAGCCAGTCGGCCGGTGACGGGGGCCGGTGAGCCAGCGGGCCGGCGGGCCGGTCTCGCAGCCGGTCAGGATCGAGAGGGGCCGGGCAGGGCGAGCTGGGCTGTGATGCGTTTGCCGACCCGCTCCGCCTCGACGGTGAGGCTGGTGGCGACTGCTTTGACGATCTCCAGGCCGTGCTGGCCGATCCTGTCGGGATCCGCGGCCTGAGGTGCGGGGACCGTCGGGTCGCTGTCCCACACCACGACGTCCACGGCGGCCGCGGTGATGCGCAGGGTCAGCAGTACGGGTCCCGGGGCGTATTTGCGGGCGTTGGTGACCAGCTCACTGACCACCAGCTGGGTGAGTTCCACCACGCGGTCCGGCGCCTGGAGCCGGTGTTCACTGCGGACCCGGTCGAAGAAGGCGGCAGCGTGGGAGCGGGCTTCGGCGATACAGCCGTCGTGCCCGTCCAGGGCGTAGGCGGCATCCATCAGGTATTTGTCGGGCATCACAGAGCCCGCCCGACCCGTGCGGCTCGCGCAGTCGTGGTTGTTCTCATTCCCCGGTCACGTACGCACCGGTACCCGCCGTACTCATGCATACGCCACCTACGCCGCACTGATCCTGGCGGGCTCAGACGCTTGGCTGCACCCGGGGGACGGGATGGGGCACAATCATTCCCGCCTGCCCGGCCCGGGCCGGGCGCTGAGCGTATCGAGGAGCCCGTGACCACCACCCCGAAAGCGGACCAGCCCAAGAGGCTCTCCGCCACCTGCTCCGAGAGGGACGGCATCCGGGTCGTGGCCCTGCGCGGTGAACTCGACCACGACGTTCAGGACGTGGCCGGCCAGGCCCTGCTGTCCGAGGACGGCCGGGCGCCGCTTCGGACCGTGGTGGACCTCAGTGGCGTGACCTTCATGGACTCCAGCGGCATCAACGTCCTGGTCGCCGCCCACCAGCAGGCGGCCGGCTCCCAGGGGTGGCTGCGTATCGCCGCCGCACAGGACTCCGTGCTGCGTGTCATGCAGATCGTCGGCCTCGACCACGTCATCGACTGCCACTCCACTCTCGAGCAGGCCCTGACCGCCTGAGCCGCCCGGCACCGGGCGATCGTCATCTCGTACGTGCCGTCGCTGCGCGGCCCGCGGCCGCCTCGGTCTGATCGGTGATCTTGGACTCGTTGCGCGTGTCCGCGGGCCGTGCTTGGCTCGCCCGATGAACTTTCTGTTGACTGCGAGTGGCCTGCGCAACGAGACACTGCGGGATGCGCTGAGGGACATGCTGGGGAAGCCGTTCGAGTCGGCGAACGTCGTGTTCATTCCCACCGCGTCGGTCGCCGAGCCCGGGGACCACGGGTGGGTCGTCGAGGACATGACCCGGCTGCGCGGCCTCGGCTGGCGCGAGTTCGACATCCTGGAGCTGAACGGACTCCCCCGGCAGATGGTGCTCGACCGGCTGCTGCACGCCGACGTCATCTATGTCGAGGGCGGCAACCACTACCACCTCGCACGCAGCATCACCGGCAACGGCCTGGCCGACGGCTTCCTGGAGGCTCTGGAGAGCCGCGTCTACGTGGGGGTCAGCGCCGGGTCCATGATCTTCAGCCGTCATCTGACCGCCCACTCCGCCGACGTCATCGGGGACACGGCGGACCTGCATGTGCTCGGCGCGACGACCGTGGAGCCGCCGTTCGGCCTCTTCGACTTCTATCTCAAGCCCCACCTGTACTCGCCGGACTTCCCCGAGCGGGACGACGCGTGGGCTGATCGCATCGCCGCGCGGGCGGACTTCCCGATCTACTTCATCGACGATGAGACGGCCGTGCGCGTCAGGGACGGCAAGGTGGATGTCGTCACCGAAGGCCGGTGGCGCTTCCATCCGTGACGCAACGCCGCTCGTCGCAGCCGTGCGGGCGGCAGAGGCGCTCAGCCGGCTCACCTGCGCCCGGTACGGTCAGTGCCGGCCGAACAGGTCCGTCCGCGGCGCGCTGCTGGGCCAGAAGCAAAGTGCTCCGGGCGGATCGGCTACTCGAACAGGTGCCGGTGGGCCTTGCTCCAGTCGATCCGGTCGTCCAGTTCGGCCAGAAACCCGTCGGCGGCCCAGGTGCTCTGGGGCTCGTGACCCTGCTCGGCCAGGCGGCGTACGAGGTCGGCGTTGTCCTGCTGCCTGGCGATGACGGCGTCGACTGTCCCCGCGGCCGAGTCGAGGCCGTACGCGCCGCAGAAGTCCTCCAGCCGCGTTCGGCGGTCGGGCGGCGTCGAGTGGTGCAGCCAGCGCAGGCATGCGGCGTCGTCGCGGAACGGGGCTACGTATTCCAGTGCGTAGGCCACGTCGCGCATGCGAGGTGCCGGGTGGGCGAAGTCCCAGTCGATGATTCCCACCGGCTGGTACCCCTGCCAGACGACGTTCCAGGGGCCGAAGTCGCCATGGCAGACGACCTCGTCATCGCGTGGGCTGCCTGCGCCGGTGGACCAGTTCGCCTCCGGCGGAGGTGAGAAGCCGCTGCACGCGTCGTGGTAGTCGCGCAGCAGCCGGGCGAAGTTCCTCAGGCCACGGTCGTCCACGACCCTGGCCCAGCCCGACGGACCGGACTCACCCTCGATGTAGGTGAGGACCTCACGTCCCTCGTCGTCGATTCCCAGCGGCCGCGGCGCACAGGCGAAGCCGACCTCCGCCAGGTGCCGCAGCAACGCGTGGATGGTGGGCGTCCACGGTTGGACGGGTCTGCGGACGGTGTCGCCGATCCGCACCACTCGCCGATGGGCGCCGTCCTGCATCACATCCTCACTGGACACGCAGCTCACGTTACCCAGCCGCCCAGGGCGCGGCACCTGGGATTGCGCGAGAGGGTCCAGGCGCAACGCCCTTGCCGGTATCGCCAGTTCGCCTCTACGGCGGCCGGACCAGGTCGGCGCGAGTGGGCTCGCCCGGGCCGACGTCCTTCGCTCCTCTTGGCGTCGGAAGTTGTGCGGCCGCCTCCCATCGTCCGCGGTTCGTGGACCACCGGCGGACGACCCGCACCGGAGCGGTTTCGCATACTGGCGCCACGACGGCACGGGGAGGCGCGATGCGGGACATCACTGGAGGACGGTTCCGGGAATGGCGGAGGGGGCGTGCGCCGCGGCAGCGCTGCCCGGCGGGGGCGGCGGCCGGCGCGGCAGCGGGCCCAGGGCCGGGGACCGGGGCGGGCGGGCGGGGGCTGACCCCCTGGAGTGTGGTCTACGAGGTCGGGAAGGTGAGACGCCCGGCACCGCGGACCACCTCGCGCGGCCGCTTGTCCGCCCCTTCACCGAGAGCCGGCGGCACGAGTCGCCAAGGCTGCCGGGGCCCCCGTAAAGGCCCCCTTCGTGTGTCGACAGGCGCGAAGAGGCACAGGCAATGGATCAACCCCTCCCGCTCTCCGGTAGCGTCGAGCCATGAGTCATCCACATCCAGATCTGAAAGCCGCCCCGCCCCTTGCCGAAGGAGGGCTGCGGGTCATCGCCCTGGGCGGCCTGGGTGAGATCGGCCGCAACATGACCGTCTTCGAACACGCCGGCAAGCTGCTCATTGTCGACTGCGGCGTGCTGTTCCCCGAGGAGACCCAGCCCGGCGTGGACGTGATCCTGCCGGACTTCACCTCGATCCGGGACCGGCTGGACGACATCGTGGCCATCGTTCTCACCCACGGGCACGAGGACCACATCGGTGGCGTGCCCTACCTGCTGCGCGAGCGGCGCGACATCCCCGTCGTCGGCTCCAAGCTGACGCTGGCGTTCCTGGAGGCCAAACTCAAGGAACACGGCATCCGGCCGCGCACCGTGCGGGTGCGGGAGGACGACCGGCGGCGCTTCGGACCCTTCGACTGCGAGTTCGTGGCGGTCAACCACTCCATCCCGGACAGCCTCGCGGTCGCGATCCGCACCGGCGCCGGGATGGTGCTGCACACCGGCGACTTCAAGATGGACCAGTTCCCTCTCGACGACCGCATCACCGATCTGCGCGCCTTCGCCCGCCTCGGCGAGGAGGGCGTGGACCTCTTCCTCACCGACTCCACCAACGCCGAGGTACCGGGCTTCACCACCTCCGAGCGTGAGCTGAACCCGGCGATCGAGCAGGTGATGCGCACGGCGCCGCGCCGGGTCATCGTCTCCAGCTTCGCCAGCCACGTGCACCGCATCCAGCAGGTCCTGGACGCCGCCCACCAGCACGGCCGCAAGGTCGCCTTCGTCGGCCGCTCCATGGTCCGCAACATGGGCATCGCCCGTGACCTTGGCTATCTGAAGGTCCCCTCCGGTCTGATCGTGAGCACGAAGGAGCTGGAGAAGCTCCCGGACCACAAGATCACTCTCGTGTGCACCGGCTCCCAGGGCGAACCGATGGCCGCGCTGTCCCGGATGGCCAACCGTGACCACGTGATCCGCATCGGCAAGGGCGACACCGTCCTCCTCGCCAGCTCGCTCATTCCGGGCAACGAGAACGCCATCTACCGCGTGATCAATGGACTGACCCGGTGGGGCGCCCACGTGGTCCACAAGGGCAACGCCAAGGTGCACGTCTCCGGGCACGCCAGCGCCGGTGAACTCGTCTACTGCTACAACATCGTCAAACCCCGCAACGTCATGCCGGTCCACGGTGAATGGCGTCACCTGCGGGCCAACGGCGATCTCGCGATCCGTACCGGCGTCGACCCCGACCGGGTCCTCATCGCCGAGGACGGCGTCGTCGTCGACCTCGTCGACGGGCGCGCGTCCATCACCGGCAAGGTCCCCGCCGGCAACGTCTACGTGGACGGCATGGAAGTCGGCGGCGCCACCGAGGCGTCCCTCAAGGACCGGCTCACCCTCGCCTCCGAAGGCGTGGTCACGGTGGTGGCGATCGTCGACGCGGACACCGGCGCCCTCGCCGAGCCCCCGGACTTCCTGGCCCGGGGCTTCGTCCACGACGACAGCACCTTCGAGCCGGTCATCCCCGTGATCGAGAAGACCCTGGCCACCGCGGCCGAAGAAGGCGTCGGGGACGCGCACCAGCTCGAACAACTCGTCGGCCGCGCCGTGTCGAACTGGGCGTTCCGCACCTACCGGCGCAAGCCTCTCATCATCCCCGTCATCATCGACGCCTGAGGCCGACCCATCCGTGTCACCGGCCGGCTCCCCATGCCGGCCGGCGGCACGGCCGAACGTGAATGCGGGGCATCCGTGGCCCTGGCGGATATCGGACGGACGAGCGGCAAGGCAGGTGCGGCGTCTACGGAGCGCTCTCGCCCCTGGCGAGCAGTCGCCGGCCGACCGTGGCAGCGGCGTGGAACACCTGGTCGACCGGTGAGCTGACGGCAGCCCGGCGTCGCTTTTCCGGAGCGTCTCGCTTTTCCGGAGCGCGCAGCTCGGTCAATTCCCGGCCGCATGGCGCGGCATCCGGTTCGCAGTGGGTTTCGGAAGCGAACGGTCCGGCCGGAAGCGTCAGCAGAGTTTCGGTCATCCCTGTAAGCGCTGACAGGTCTGAACCTTCCGGGACTTCCCCTCACGGGTGTCGCTACGTTGACCTTTGCCCTGTTTAGGGCGAGGAAAAGGTAGGACTGATTCCGGGGCGTATGAAGAAGGGAATGGGGGGAACGGCGCCAAAGTCCGCACGTTTCTCGTGACAGGTTGTGTGTTCCTGGTGACTATCGGGGTTGCCGGGACTCATTTTCCTGTGGGGGGAAGTCGTGCACTCACGTGCCTTCGGCGCGCCCGTTCGGCGTGCCCGTAAGAGAGCGACCCGCATATCCATCGCGTCCGTCGTGGCGTCCGGCGCGCTCGCGCTGTCGATGCTGCCGGCCACCGCCGCGACCGCGGCGGACGACCCGAAACCGGTCTCCGCCTGGGGCAAGGACGCGCCCCGTTTCACCATGCCGGACGTCAAGGTCGGTTCCAACGAACCGGTCCCCACGAAGCCGGAGAAGACACCTTCGGAAGACCTCAAGGCCTGGCGCGCGGAACAGAAGGAACACGCCACCAAGCCGACCGCGCGGGCCGGGAAGGGCTCCCGTTCCGCGGCGCGGGATGCCGGCGCCCTGAGCCTCGTGCCGGAAGGCCAGGGTGATGTGCCCTGGCACCGCATCACCGAGTTCGCCATCACCGACGCACTCACCGCCCGGATCGACTACTCGACCGGCAACCTGATGCTCGCCGCGACCGACTTCCAGGTCGCGGGCGTGGGCCAGAAGCTGATGCTGGCGCGGACCTACAACTCCTTCGACGCCCCCTGGGGCAAGGTGTCCCAGCGCTGGTGGCAGCAGTACGAGCGCTACCTGTCGCTTGCCTCGAGCACCGAGGCCGTCTTCTACGACGCCAGCGGCGCGACGCTGCGGTTCAAGAAGAACACCGACGGCACGTTCGCCACGCCCAAGGGGTACTCGCAGGAGCTGAAGAAGAACAGCGACGGCACCTACACCCTGTCCAACTGGAAGTCCCACACCAAGGACACCTACGACACCAACGGAACCCTGACCAAGGTCACCGACCGCAACAAGGGCACCATCACCGTCACGCAGCACGACGAGGGCAGCGAGCACAAGGGCTTCAAGCTCACCGAGACCCGCTCCGGACGCTGGATCGACCTGCTGAAGACGGACGCCTCGCAGTGGCAGGCCAAGGACCACACCGGCCGCACCGCCGTCTTCAACCTCGATCCGGCCGGCAACCTCGCCACCACAACCGACACCGAGGGCAAGACGGTCACCTTCCGCTACGACGGCTGGGGCCGCGTCGACAAGATCACCACGGCCGAGGGACGCGTCACCGTCTTCACCTACGACGCCGCCAACCGCGTCACGTCCATGTTGCGCGGCACCGGCTTCAACAGCGACGGCCACACCGGCCCGACCTGGACCTACAGCTACGACACCACCTCGCCGACGGCCGCGGGCACCACCACGGTGACCGACCCCGAGTCGCACGCGACGAAGTACAAGCACGACGCCGACGGCCAGGTCACCGAGGTGACCGACGCCCTGACGCACAAGCGGTCCACCAAGTTCGACGCGAACCACAACATCGACTCCAGCACCGACGCGATGGGTTCGGGCACCACCCCGGGCAACGTCACCGAGTACGGCTTCAACAACCGTAACAACCTCGAGACGGCCACCCTGCCCACGGGCGGGGCGACGGTCAACCACTGGCAGACCATCGCCGGTGCCGGTGACGTCCCCTCCGACTCCACCAACCCTGACGGTGAGAAGACGGAGTTCAAGTACGACACCGCCGGCAACACGATGTCGGTGGCGCAGACCGGGACCGGCGGCGGCAACGTCTCCTACACCTACAACCCCGCCTCCCCCACCTGCGGCGGCTTCGAGGGCCAGCGCTGCACCGAGAAGACGAAGATGACCTCGACGAAGACGGTCACCACCACGTTCCACTACGACACCAAGGGCAACCTCGACACCGTCACCCCGCCCGCGCCCCTGGGCAAGACCACCTACACCTACGACGCGCTGGGCCGCACCGAGACCATGACGGACGGCCGCGGCATCAAGACCGTGTACGAGTACGACCAGCGCGACCGCATCAAGACGGTGTCCTCCACCAACGACACCGTCCGCTACTGGTACGACGGCGACGGCAACCTCAGCCAGCGCAGCGACGGTACCGGCACCATCACGTACAAGTTCGACCCCCTGCAGCGCGAGACGATCCGCACCCTGCAGGACGGCTCGCAGACCCTGCTCGCCTACACCCCCGCCGGTAACGTCGACTACTACAAGGACCCTGCCGGCACGACCGACTACACCTGGAACGAGGTCAACAAGCTCAAGGAGCTGAAGGACCCCCAGGGCCGGATCACCAAGTACGGCTACAACAACAACGACTTCCGCACCACCACCACCTACCCCGGTGGCACGGTGCAGACCGTCAACCCGGACAAGTCCAGCCGCCCCGAGACCATCAAGGCCACCTCGCCCCAGGGAACCCTGGTCAGCCTCTCCTACACCTACGGGTACGGCACGAACGCCTCGACGGACGGCAGCAAGATCCGCACCAGCACCGACGCCGGCTCCGGCCTGAAGCGGACCTACAGCTACGACGGAGCGGGCCGCTTCTCCTACGCCAAGGAGGAGAAGGCGGGCACGATCGCCGACTCCTGGCAGTACTGCTACGACCTCGCCGGCAACCTCACCAGCCAGGGCACCGACCCCGGCTGCCCGCGCGGCACCACCTACACCTACAACGACGCCCAGCAGCTGACGAACAAGTCGTCCACGACCGGGACTTGGTCCTACGACGCCATCGGCAACGAGACCGCGGCCGCCTCGACCGACGACTACATCCGCACCGGTGAAGCCTGGTCGGACCACTCGCAGATGACGTCGATCACGGTCAACTCCAAGACGTACGCGGGCCAGTACGGCTCCACCGACCAGAGCGAGCGGATCAAACTCGGCGACACGTTCTTCCACAACGGGCCGCTCGGCCTGTCCGCCAAGACCACCGCCGGCGTGGACATGGGATTCAACCGGGAACCCGGGGGCACCTTGAACTCCATGACGACCGGGGGCAAGGCGTACTACTACCTCACCGACGCGATCGGCAGCGTCATCGCACTGGCGGACGAGAACGGCAACAAGGTCGACTCCTACACCTACAGCCCCCGCGGCGTCCGCATCCTGGCCCAGTCCACCGAACCGGTCGCCCAGCCCTACCGCTTCGCCGGCAACTACCAGGACCCCACCGGCCTCTACCACCTCAAGGCCCGCTACTACGACCCCAACATCGGCCGCTTCACCCAACCCGACCCCTCCGGCCAGGAACAGAACCCGTACCTCTACGCCGAAGGCGACCCCGTCAACCGCATCGACCCCGAGGGCACCTTCAGCGTCGGAGGGGCGCTCGAAGGTCTGGGAAAGGGAAGTGATCTGTTGAATACGGGGATCGCCGCGTTCCAAGGCGATACCCGAGCAGCCTGGGCCAGCGTGGCGGGGTGGGCCGTCGGCACGGTAGCCGGTTTGGGATGCGGTGCCTTGACGGCGGGAACGGGAGTGGGGGCCGCAGCGGCTCCCGCCGTATGCGCAGGCGTGGGGTACTACGCAGGCGAGATCGTATCGGGCGCCATCAAGGGTGACTGAACGGCCCCTCAGTGCGGGAGAGGGCTTCGGCCCCTCCCGGCTTTCGAAGGGAGAGGTATGAAGCAGGAACGCTTTACCGACGCCAGTAACACCCGCCGCAATCTGCGGTGGACGACCATCGCCACCGTGCCGTGTGTCCTGATATTGCTCTACCTAATTTTGATGCAGGGCATCAGCGCCGCATGGATCGGGCTCGGCATTGTCGTCATGATCTGGGTTCTTCTCATATGGCGCTTCAAAGGCGTCGGCAGCGACGGCCTTCCACCTCAGCGCTGATCTCCCGTCGCAGGCGCGCGAAGAAGAGACCTCATGCAAGAAGCTGCGACCGAGACATAATTAGCCACGAGCTATGGGAAGGGTCGTCACATTACTGACGAGGACGGCAACGAGGTCGGCTCCTACGCCTACAACCTCCGCGGCGTACGCATCCTGGCCCAGCCCTACCGCTTCGCCGGCAACTACCAGGGCCCCACCGGCCTCTACCACCTCAAAGGCCCGCTATTACGACGCCAACATCGGCCGCTTCACCCAACCCGACCCCTCCGGCCAGGAACAGAACCCATACCAGTACGCCGAAGGCGACCCGCCAACCGCATCGACCCCGAGGGGTTGCTGTCTTTCGTAGATGTGGTGGGCGTTGTGGTTGGCACCGTTGCCAGCACCCTGTTGGACGGAGTCCTTGGCCCCGTGGCGGGAGGTGCAATCGCCGGATGCATCGGTGGCGGGATCACAGCAGCCATTGACGGATCCTCGATCGGACGGGCTTGCTTGGAGCAGGGGGCGTTGGGCGCTACAACCGCCGGCGCAGGAGCCCTGACCAAGCTGGGGGCGAAGGCGGTGAAGTCGTACCGTGCGGGATAGGAAAGCCGACTAGGCGCAGGTACTTCCTATTCTGTGGGGGGGGCGCTTCGGCGCCCCCCCCACACATGAAAAATGAGGAGCGCGAATGGACAAGTATTCATCTCGACTTACTGTCTTTCTGTTAGGACTTGTTGCTTTCGGGGTGACCGCATTGCTGGTCATGTGGTCGGTGAGCGGCGGGCCTTACGGGCTGCGCCTGTCACTCGGAATCATCTTGTTGCTCGCCCTGTTTGCTTACATGTTCTTCGGTGGCATATGGGCGAACAAAGGAAAGCGAACTGGCCAACAAGTGCACGGCCGGGACCGTTAAGAATCTGGGTTCTCCTCATATGGCGCTTCAAGGGCGTTGGCAGTGACGGCCTCCACCTCAGCGCTGATCTCCCGGCACAAGCACGCGAAGAAGGAGAGCTCATGCAAACCACTGCGGCCGAGACATAACCAGCCACGGGGCATGTGGAAGGGTCGTCGCCTCACCGACGAGGACGGCACAAGGTCGACTCCTCCGTCCACAGCCCCCGCGGCGTACGCATCCTGGTTCAGTCCAGCGAATCGGTCGCCCAGCCCCAACGCTTCGCCGCCTGTTTACGCCGACATGGGGTAACCGGCAGGCGAGTTCGTCTGTGGCACCCTCGAAGGTGACTGAACGGTTCCGGCAGTGCGAGACGGGGCTCGGGCTCTCACAGAGTCTGCGCACCCCGCCACGGGTTGCATCCGCAACACACGTTCTGCCTGCCCCCAAGGAGACATCGTGCGATCAACCGCAGAGTCGACTGTGCTGGCCTACAAGGGGCTTGATGGCGTTCCGCTCTGGCTGGTGTTCGGCATTGCCATCCTGGCCTTCATCGTCTTCACCGTCGCCCATGCTCGAAAGAGGAAGTAGCACCTGGAAGTCGAGCACCAGGCGGGGTGTCGCCCGCCACCATCGTGGGCGATGTCGAGCCACTTCAACCACTACTCGTAGGTCACGGAGTGAGGTTCTTGTCGGGAGATCTCGAAGTCAGGGCAACCATCGCGAAGAATGCGCTGTCCGTGACATTCGTGCTCGCGGTGCTTCTGAACCTGGCCGACGCTTTCTGGAACCCTTCGGGTGGCATCTGGGAAGCCGCCCGATTCGTCGCTACCGTCCTCTTCAGCGCAGCACTGATCGCATTCGCGGTGACACACATTCCTCTCCGCCGAAAGGGGAGCAGCTGAGCCACCCGCCGGGGCAGCAGTCCGGCAGGGAGACTCCGTTTGTCCCCACGCACGTGCGGTCCCCCAGACGCTTCCCGTGCCGGACACGATGTGTCAGTGGGCCGCATTAGTGTGACGCCGTGAGCGACATACAGGGGCAGGGTGTCGGGTCCGTCTTCACGTGGCGGGAGTTGTTGCAGCGCTGGAGTGAGGAGTGGCTCGATCCGGTGCTGTATGAGCAGGAGCGGGCCGAGCCGTTTCCCGACGCGGTGCGCGAGGCGCGTTGGCTGGGTGGTGCCGGCGCCACGCGCGAGGAGGTCGACGCGCTGGAGGGCCGTCTCGGTGTCGCGCTGCCGCGCAGTTATCGCCAGTTCCTGCTGGTGAGCAACGGCTGGCGCAACACCACCGCCGATATAGAACGGATACTGCCGGCCCAGGAGGTGGGGTGGACGCGCGACCTCGATGCCGACCTCGTCACCCTCTGGGCCGACGCAGACGGTCAGGCCGACGTCCGGGTCGAAGACGACGAGTACTTCGTCTACGGCGAAGAGCAGGACACGCTTTCGTTCCGGCCGGAGTACCTGGCGCACACACTGAAGATCAGTCATACGCCGAACGCGACGGACGTCTACCTCCTCAACCCGTGCGTGGTCACGGAAGACGGTGAGTGGGAAGCCTGGTACCTGGCGCAGTGGATGCCCGGCGCGGTCCGCTACCGGTCGTTCTGGGACCTGATGAACGACGAGTACCGAAACTTCCGCGACGAGGAGTGACCTGCCGACGGCGAGCCCGGCCGGCGGACCGGTCAGGGGTAGGTGTAGAAGCCGCGGCCCGACTTCTTGCCCAGGAGGCCGCCTTCGACCATGCGCAGCAGGAGCGGCGGGGGTGCGTAGAGCGGCTCCTTGAACTCCTCGTACATGGCCTGGGCGATGGAGACGGTGGTGTCCAGGCCGATGAGGTCGGCCAGCCGCAGCGGGCCCATGGGGTGGGAGCAGCCCATCGTCATGCCCTGGTCCAGGGTTTCGGCGGTGGCCAGGCCTGACTCGACCATGCGGACGGCGGAGAGCAGGTAGGGGAAGAGGAGCGCGTTGACGAGGAAGCCGGCGCGGTCGGGTGCGGTGATGGGGTGTTTGCCCAGGACGTCGCGGACGAAGTGCCGGGCTCGGGTGGTGACCGATTCGTCGGTGAGGACGGACGGGATGAGTTCGACCAGGGGCAGGGCCGGGACCGGGTTGAAGAAGTGCAGTCCCAGGACCTGGCCGGGGCGGCGCGTGGCGGCCGAGAGGCGGACGACCGGGATCGACGAGGTGTTGGTGGCCAGGATCGCGTCGGGGTCCTCGACGATCTTGTCGAGGGTGGCGAACAGGTCCAGCTTGAGCGGCTCGTCTTCCTTGACGGCCTCGATGACGAGGTGGCGGTCGGCGAGGTCGGCGAGGTCACGGGTGAACGTCACGCGCTCCAGGGCCGCGTCGCGTTGTGCGGTGGTGAGCTTGCCCTTGCTCACGCCGCGGTCGAGGGACGCGGCGAGGCGGCGCGGGGCGGTGGTGAGGGAGGATTCGGAGAAGACGGCGACGACGACGTCGAGGCCTTTCTTGGCGCACAGTTCGGCGATGCCGGTGCCCATGATGCCGCTGCCGACGACGCCGATCCGCTCGATGGCGGTGCTGTGGTGGGCGGAGGTGGTGGTCATGTGGGTGTCCCCCAGGTCAGAAGGGTGGCTCCGATGGACATGCCGCCGCCGAATCCGGCGAGCAGCACCAGGTGTCCCGGTGCCAGGGCCCCGGTGCGGTGGGCTTCGTCGAGGGCGATGGGTACCGAGGCGCTGCCGACGTTGCCGTAGCGGGTGAGGGTGCGGTGGGTGTGGGCGGCGTTCAGTCCGGCGCGTTCGATGACGTCGTCGAGCATGACGCCGTTGGCCTGGTGGGGGACGAAGTGGTCGACCGAGCCGATGTCGACGCCGGCGGTGCGGGTGAGGGCTCGCAGGGCGGGCGGGACGTGTTCGGTGACGAAGTCGCGGACGCCGCGGCCGTCCATCTTGAAGTAGTGGCCGCCGTCGGCGACGGTGGCGGCCGTGGCGGGTTGGCGGCTGCCGCCGGCTTCGACGCGGATCAGGTGGTGGGCGTCGCCGCGGCTGGAGAGGTCGGTGGCGATGATGCCGCTGGGGTGGGGTACGGCGCCGACGACGGCGGCTCCGGCGCCGTCGGCGAACAGGATGGCCGTCTTGCGGTCGGTGAAGTCCAGGATCCGGGAGTAGATGTCGGCGCCGATGACCAGGACGCGGGCGTCGGGGCGGACGGTCACCAGGCTGTGGGCCAGGGCGAGTGCGTAGACGAAGCCGCTGCAGACGACGTTGATGTCGAAGCAGGCGGCGCCGTAGGCGCCCAGGTGGTGCTGGACGAGGTAGGAGGTGGGGGGCTGGGGGAAGTCGCCGGTGGAGGTGGAGACGATGAGGTAGTCGATCTGACTGGGCGTCAGTCCCGCTTGCTCCAAGGCACGTTCGCCGGCTTTGACGGCGAGGTCGGAGGTCGCTTCGTGGGGGGCGGCGTAGCGGCGGGTGCGGATCTGGGTCTTGTCCTCGATCCACTGGGCGCTGACGCCGACGCGCGCGGCGACTTCTTCGTTGCCGACTTCGTGCTTGGGCAGGTAGGAGCCGGTGGAGAGGATGCCGATGCCCATGTCAGGCCGCCCGCGCGGGGGTGGTGGTGCGCAGCGGGTTGAGGCGTGCGGTGCCCAGCTGTTCGCGCAGGGCGGGGTCGGTCACGCCGAGGCCCTCCTGGGGGGCCAGGCACAGGACGCCGACCTTGCCGGTGTGCTGGTTGAGCTGGACCAGGCGGGCGGCTTCGCCGACGTCGTCGAGCGGGAACACCCGGGACAGGACCGGGGATATGTGCCCGAGGCGGACGAGGCGGTTGCACTCGGCCTGTTCCTGGAGGTTGGCGGCGTGGCTGCCGATGACGCGTTTGAGGTTCATCCACAGGTAGCGGTTGTCGAAGTGGTGGTCGTAGCCGGTGCTGGATCCGCAGGTGACGACCACTCCGCCCTTGCGGACGACGAACACGGAGATGCCGAAGGTGGCGCGTCCGACGTAGTCGAAGACGACGTGGGGGTCCTCGCCGACCCGGCGGCGGATCTCGCGGCCCAGGCGTTTGCCGAGCTCGATGGTCTGCTCGGGGGTGGGGGCGCTGTCCGTGCCCAGGCCGATGTCGTTGCGGTCGATGACGACGTCGCAGCCCAGGCGGCGCAGTGCGTCGGCCTTGGACGCGGAGCTGACCACGCCGACGGCGATGCCGCCGGCGTTCTTGACCATCTGCACGGCGAAGGCGCCGAGGCCGCCGGTGGCGCCCCAGATGAGGACGATGTCGCCCTGTTTGATGCGGGCGCCGTTGGCGCCGACGAGCATCCGGTACGACGTCGCCGCGGTCAGCAGGACGCCGGCCGACTCCTCCCAGGTCAGGTGGGCGGGTTTGGGCAGCAGCTGGCTGGCGCGGACCACCGCGTAGTGGGCGAGGCCGCCGAAGTTGGTCTCGTAGCCCCAGATCCGCTGTCCGGTGCCGAGCATGGCGTCGGCGTGGGTCTGGGGTTCCTGTTCGTCGACCTGGACGCAGCTGGCGACGACGTGGTCGCCCGGTTTCCAGTGGCGTACCCCGGCTCCGGTGCGTACGACGACGCCGGCCGCGTCGGAGCCGACGACGTGGTGGGGCAGGTCGTGGCGGGTGGCGTAACCGCCTTGTCGGGCCTGGCGCTTGAGGAATTCAAAGGTGGACACGGGGGCGAAGGTCGCGGACCACACGGTGTTGTAGTTGATGGAGCTGGCCATGACGGCGACCAGGACCTCGTCGGGTGCGATGTCGGGCATCGGTACCTGTCCCACGTGCAGTGACTTGCGTACGTCCTTGTCCTCGACGCCGTCGAACATGCCGGTGTCGCGGGCCAGGATGTGCGCGGCCGTGTAGGTGGCGGGCAGGTCGTGGCGTTCGAGTTCCTGCGGGCCGGCCCCGGACAGCAGGGCCTGGGTCAGAGAGTCCATGAGTTGCCTTTCTCCGTCGCCGGGCCGGGGGGTGGGCACGGGTGGGGCGCGGCGGATCGTTGGAGAGCGCGGAAGGGGGCCGAGTGCGGGAAGGGCTTGCCGGAGGGTGCTCCCCCGCCGGGGCGGGAGAGCGGGGCGGGGGCTCGCCCTACAGGACGGCGCCCTGCTTGGTGCGCCTGCGCAGGCTGGGCCTGCTGGACTGGCCGAGGTCCTTCCACATGTCCGACAGGCCGATGACGGTGCGTGCCGCGAACAGCCGGCGGATGGACACCTCCTGCTTGAGTTCGGTGCGGATCAGGCCGACGAGGCGGATCGCGCGCAGGGAGTTGCCGCCCAGGTCGAAGAAGTCCTCGTCGATGCCGACCCGCTCCCGCTCCAGGACGTCGGCGAACGCGGCGGCCAGTACCCGCTCGGTGTCGTTGCGCGGTGCCCGGTAGCTGCCCTCTTCGAAGGCGGGCTGCGGCAGTGCCGCCCGCTCCACCCGGCCGTCGGCTCCCACCGGCAGGGTGTCCAGGACGGTGAACACCGCCGGCACCAGGGATTCGGGGAGCCAGCCGGCGGCGAAGCGGCGCAGTTCGTCGGCGGCGACGCTGTGGCCGGGCGCGGGGACGACGTAGGCGGCCAGGCGCTGCGCTCCGGTGGTGTCCTGCCGGAAGGCCGCGACGGCGTACGCCACTGCGGTGTGTTCGCTCAGCACCTCCTCGACCTCGGGCAGTTCGACGGCGACGCCGCGGACCTCGCCCTGTTCGCCGGCGCGGGCCACGTATTCCAGGCGGCCACCGGTGCCCCAGCGCACCCGGTCGCCGGTGCGGAGCATGCGGGTGCCGGGCGGCCCGAAGGGGCAGGGCACGAAGTGCTGCGCGGTCAGGGCGGGGCGTCCCGCGTAGCCCGGGGTCACGCCGGGGCCGGCCACGTAGAGTTCTCCGCTCACGCCGACGGGGACCGGGGCGAGTCCCGGACCGAGGACGTACAGGGCGGTGTCGTCCAGGGGGCGGCCCGCGGTGCCGGCGTGGCGTACGGGTTCGTCGGCGGCCAGGCGGTGGCAGGCGGCGAACAGGGTCGCTTCGCGCAGCCCGTGGCCGTGGACGACGGCGAGTTCGGGGCAGGCGGCCTTGACGCGGCGCAGGGCGGCGGCGGACACGCGGTCGCCGCCGGTCCACACCTCACGCAGTCCGGCCAGGCTCTCGGGGCGCTGGGCGGCGATCCGGGAGAACTGGACGGCGGGCAGCCACAGCGTGGTGAGGTCGTGGGCGTCACGGGCCGCGGCGAGCGCGTCGGCGTCGAGAGCGGCACCGGCATTGGTGGCGGGGGCGGTGACGACGTGGCCGCCGTTGAGGAGCGGCTTCCACAGTTCCAGGGCGAGGGCGTCGTGGGTGGGCGGGGTGTGCCAGAGCACGGTGCTGTCGCCGGCGCCCTGACCGTGGTGGTCCTGGACGAACTGGCTCATGTTGCGGTGGCTCACGGTCACCGCGGGGTTCACGCCGGGCCGTGTGGAGGCGGGCAGTACCGCCAGCAGGCTGTCGGGGCGCGGCGGCCGTACCGTCTGCGTGGCAGCGGCGGTGGTGTCGTCGGTGGCGCCCCAGGCGAGGTCGGCGGCGGTCAGCACCGGCAGGTCGAGCTGCCCTGCCAGGTGTGCGGTGTGGGCGGCGTCGGTCAGCAGGACGCTCGCCGGTGTCTCGCGCAGCTGCGCGGCGAGGTGGTCGGCGGGGGCGTCGGGGTCGAGCGGCAGGTAGGCGCCGCCGGCCTTCGCGACGGCCAGCAGGGCGACGGCCAGGTCCGCGGAGCGGGGCAGGGCCAGCGCCACGGCGTTCTCACCGGTGAGGCGGCCGGCGAGTGCCTGGGCCGTACGGGTCGAGCGTTCGTCCAGCTCCCGGTAGGTGAGCGTGAGTTCGCCGACGGTCAGGGCCGGGGCGTCGGGCCGGTGGGCGGCCTGCCGGGCGAACAGCTCGGGGACCGTGGGGAGTTCGGTGTCGGTGGCCGGGCGGCGTGCGGGCAGCACCTGCTCGCGTTCGGGACCCTCGAGTACGTCCAGTGCGCCGACGGGCGCGTCGGGGGCGGCCACCGCGGCGCGGATGAACGCGATCAACTCCTCGCCGATGTGGCGCAGTTCGGCGCGGTGGTAGAGGCGGGCCGGGGCGTCGAGGCGGATGAACAGGTCGCTGTCGGCGCTGCCGTCGGTGTAGACGCCGATCGACAGTTCCTCGAAGGTGCCGGTCGTCGCGCCGCTGTAGCGGGCCGGGCTGTCGCCGAAGTGGAGCTGTTCCACGAATTCGACGACGTTGACGACGGCGCCGTAGCTGCCGCGTCCGCTCAAGGGGGTGCCGGCGGCGCGCTGGATGTCGGAGTAGTGGCAGGCGGTGTGGCCGGAGATGTCGTAGGTCTCCTCCACCAGGGCGTCGGCGACCTCGGCGAACGTCGCGGCGAGGTCGACGCGCGCCCGGACGGGCACCACGTTGACCGCGAGGCCGGGGGTGCGGCTGGCCACGCCGACGCGGTTGCCGACGGCCAGCGAGAGGAGGAACTGCGGGCGGTCGCAGCGGTGGCGCAGGAACACCGCGGTGGCGGCGCTGAGCATCTGCGACATCCACAGGCCCATGGACTGCGCGGTCTTGGTCCACACCTCGGCCTCGGCGTGCGGCACGGACAGGGTCCGGCTGACCATGCCGATGGTCTCGGCCACCTCCGACCAGCGGTCGGCGCTGCCGAGCGGTTCGGACAGGTCGCTGCGCTGGGTGTCGGACAGGGTCACGCGCGGCACCTGGGCCGGTGCGGGCGCCTCCGTGAGGTAGGTGCGCCAGAACTCGGTGTCCTGGGTGAAGGTGTCGGAGCCGAGGTACTGCGTGGCCTCGCTCGCGAAGGAGGCGACGTCCCAGGGGTGCGGAAGCGGCGGCACCTGCTGTCCGGCCGCCAGCGCCGTGTACACCTCAGCCAGGCGCTTGGAGAGCAGGCCGCCGGCACCGAATCCGTCCGAGATGAGGTGGTGGTAGGCGATCACCAGCAGGGAGCGGGTGGGAGCGAGGGTGACCACGCCGAGCCGGAACAGCAGGTCCTGCCCGAGGTCGAAGGGCCGGCGCACCAGGTCGGCCATGGCCTCGCGGGCCGCCTGCTCGGGATCGGCCTCGGCGCTCAGGTCGAGGAAGAAGGGCTGCCAGTCGCCCAGGTCGCGGGGCACCAGGCGCAGTGCGCCCTCGTCGTCGACGAAGTTGACGCGCAGCACCTCCGCCTCGGCCATCACGTGCCGGAACGCGGCGGCGATGACGGCCAGGTCCAGCTCGCCGTCCACGTCCCACATGGTCAGCGCATGGTTCGGCGTGTCGGGAGCCATTTCCTGCGCCCGCCACATGCCCTTGTGTGCAGACGACGCACCGAATGAACGCACAAGATCAACCCCTCGACAACAAGCCCGGTTTTCAGCGGAATTCGTGGATCGCCCCCCATCGTCGGGGGGTTTCGGTCGGCCGTTCAAGACAAGGTGGTGCCCGGCGGGACAGGTCGCGTTCGCGCTTGCGCTGTCCCGCCGGCGGGACACTTCCGGTGGGGCCGGGACGCCCGCCGCGGTGTGGGCGGGCGTCCCGTCACCGGGGATCGTCGGCCATCAGCGACACGATGTGCCCGGCGATCAGCCTGGGTGAGGGATGGCGCAGCACCACGTTCGGCTTGAGCTTGCGCCCCGTCGACGCGCTGAGGCGTTTGCTCAGCTCGGAGGAGAGCATCGAGTCGAAGCCGAGTTTCATGAACTCGTCGTCGGGGCCCAGCTGTTCGCTGGAGGAATGCCCGAGGACGACGGCCACCCGTTCCAGGACGTGGTCCAGGACCAGTGCCTGCGCGTCGTCGGGGGACAGCGCCGAGATCATCTCCGACAGCGGCACCAGGCGGTCCTGGTCGTCCTGCCCGGCCGGCTGCTCCGTCGCCTGTGCGGCCGGGGCCGCGCCGGCGACGGAGCTGAGCCAGTACCGGCGGCGGGCGAACGCGTACGTCGGCAGGTCCACCCGCCGACGCGTGGTGAACAGGGCGTCCCAGTCGACGTGGCCGCCGCGCACGTACAGCGCCGCCAGTGAGGTGAGCAGCGCCTCCACCTCGCCTCGACCGCGCCGCGAGGAGGACAGCACCAGCGCGTCGTCCACGTCCTCGACGGTCTCCTGCACGGGGACGGTCAGCACGGGGTGCGGGCTCATCTCGATGAACACCCGCGCACCGTCCTGGGCCAGTTGCCGTACGGACGATTCGAAGCGCACCTGCTCGCGGAGGTTGTCGTACCAGTAGCCGCCGTCCAGGCGGGCGGTGTCGACGGTCTCGCCGTACAGGGTGGAGTAGAACGGCAGCGCGGACGAGGCGGGCCGCACGTCGGACAGGGAGGCGAGGACTTCCTCGCGGACCCGGGTCACGTGGTGGGAGTGGGAGGCGTAGTCGACGGAGATGCGCCGGGCCTGCGCGCCGTCGGCCTTCATCTTCTCGACGAACTCGTCCAGCGCGTCCGGCTCCCCGGAGACCACCACCGAGCGGGGCCCGTTGATCACTGCGATGCTGACCCGCCCGTTCCAGGGAGCCAGCCTGTCCTGCACGTCCTGCGCGGACAGTGCCACCGAGGCCATGCCGCCGTGCCCGATCAGGTGCACCAGTGCCTTGCTGCGCAGGGCCACGGTCCGGGTGGCGTCGCGCAGGGACAGCGCGCCGCACACGTACGCCGCGGCGATCTCGCCCTGGCTGTGGCCCACCACCGCGGAAGGCCGCACACCCCAGGACCGCCACAGGGCGGCCATGGACACCATCACCGAGAACAGCGCGGGCTGCACCACGTCCACCCGGTCCAGGGTCGGTGCGCCGTCCCGGCCCCGGATGACGTCCAGCAGCGACCAGTCGACCCACTCGGCCAGTGCGGTCGAGCAGGCGTCCATGCTCTGTGCGAAGACGGGGAAGGCGTCGTACAGCTCGCGGCCCATGCCGGCCCACTGCGAACCCTGGCCGGGGAAGACGAAGGCGACGCCGCCGACCGGTCCGGCGGTGCCGCGGACCACGGCTGCGGACTCCTTGCCCTCCGCCAGCTCCGTCAGGCCGGTGAGCAGTTCCTCGCGGTCGCGGCCCAGGACGACCGCGCGGTGCTCGAAGCGGGTCCGGCCCGACGCCAGCGACCAGCCGGCGTCGGCGGCCTCCACCCCCGGCTCACGGGTGAGGTGGTCGCGCAGCTTGCCCGCCTGCAGGTGGAGGGCCTGGGCGCTCTTGCCGGACAGCAGCCACGGCACCAGTCCGCCGACGACACCCTCCCCGCCGCCCGGCTCCCGCTCCGGCTCCGGACGGGGTTCCTGGGGCGGGGCCTCCTCCAGGACGACGTGCACGTTGGTGCCGCTGACCCCGAACGACGACACGCCCGCCCGGCGCGGGCCCTGCTCCCGGGTCCACTCCCGCCCCTCGGCGAGGAGTTCGACCCCGCCCGCGGACCAGTCCACGTGCCGCGACGGCGCGCCCACGTGCAGGGTCTTGGGCAGGTGGGCGTGGCGCAGGGCCATGACGGTCTTGATGACGCCGCCGACCCCGGCGGCGGCCTGGGCGTGGCCCATGTTCGACTTCAGCGAGCCCAGCCACAGCGGCCTGCCCTCGGGCCGGTCCTGCCCGTAGGCGGCCAGCAGCGCCCCCGCCTCGACGGGGTCGCCCAGAACGGTCCCGGTGCCGTGCGCCTCCACCAGGTCCACCTCGGCGGGGGTGACACCCGCGTTCGCCAGGGCCCGGCGGATCACCTTCTCCTGGGCGCGGCCGTTGGGGGCCGTCAGCCCGTTGGAGGCACCGTCCTGGTTCACCGCGGTACCCCGGACGAGCGCCAGCACCGGATGGCCGTTGCGCCGCGCGTCGGAGAGCCGTTCCAGGAGCAGTACGCCCGCTCCCTCCGCCCAGCCCGTCCCGTCCGCCGTGTCCGCGAACGCCTTGCACCGGCCGTCCGCAGACAGCGCGCCCTGGCGGGAGAACTCGACGAACATCGCGGGCGTCGACATCACCAGCGCGCCGCCCGCCAGCGCGAGGGAGGACTCCCCCGACCGCAGTGACTGCACCGCCATGTGCAGGGCCACCAGCGACGACGAGCACGCCGTGTCCACCGACACCGCCGGCCCGGTGAGTCCCAGTTCGTAGGCCACCCGCCCGGAAGCCACGCTCAGGGCGCTGCCGTACAGCAGGTACCCCTCCAGGTCCTTGTGGCCGCCCTCCAGGAAGCGCCAGCCGTACTCGGAGGAGCTCACCCCGGAGAACACGCCGACCTCGCTGCCGCGCACGTCGGCGGGGACGATGCCGGCCCGCTCGAAGGCCTCCCACGAGGTCTCCAGCAGCAGGCGGTGGTGCGGATCGACCGCCAGCGCCTCACGCGGGCTGATGTTGAAGAAGTCCGCGTCGAAACCGGCCACGTCGCTCAGGAAGCCGCCCTGGCGGGTGTACGCGCCGCCGACGGCGTCGGGATCGGGGTCGTAGACGTCCCGCCACCCCCGGTCCTGGGGGAAGTCGCCGACGACGTCGCGGCCCTCGCGGACCACCTCCCACAGGTCCTCGGGCGTGGAGACGCCTCCCGGGAAGCGGCATGCCATGGCCACCACGGCGATGGGCTCGCCGCGGCCGGCCTTCAGTGCGTCGTTCTCCTGCCGCAGGCGGTCGCGCTCCTCCAGGAGCGTGCGCAGGGCGCGCTGGACCCGGACCGCCCCGTCGGCATGTTCGGCGGAGTTGGTCATGTTCCTTACCTCTTCTCGTCCAGGGCCAGCTCGACCAGTGCTTCCAGGTCCAGGTCCGACAGCTCGTCCGCGCCGGCCAACCCGTCGGGGTCCGCGCCCGGTGTGCCGCCGTCCGGTGCGGACGTCTCGGCGCACGCCAGGACCAGTTCCAGGACGCCCGCGGCGCGCAGCCTCTCGATCGGCACGGTGCGCAGTACCTCGCGGATCTCGGCGTCCTCGCCGCTACCTTCCGGCGGGGCGTCGTCGGCCGGACGCAGCAGGTCGCAGATGTGCTCACTCAGTTCGCGGGGGGTGGGGTAGCTGAAGACCAGGGCGGAGGGCAGCCGCAGCCCGCTGGCGGCGGCCAGACGGTTGCAGAGTTCGACCGCGGTCAGCGAGTCGATGCCCAGCGGGGTGAACGCCTGATCGACGTCGATACCGGCGCCGGAGGCGTGTCCCAGCACGACGGCGACCTGCTCGCGGACCCAGTCCAGGGCCGCCTGCCTGGCCTCGTCGGCGGGCAGCTGGGCCAGCTTCGCCGACAGCGCGGGCGAGGCGCCGGGGCGGGTGTTGTCCGCCCGGGTGCGACGGCTCGTGCCGCTGTCGGCGAGGTCGCGCAGCGGCGGCGGCAGCTCCTGCGGCACCCTGGCCCGCAGCGCGGCGACATCGAGGCCGGCCGGCACCAGGACCGTCCGGCCGCTCGCGCACGCCGCGTCGAACAGTGCCAGTGCCTGCCCGGTCGGCATCGGCGTGATACCCGCGCGCCGCAGCCGGGACAGGTCGCTCTCCTCCAGGTCCGCGGTCATGCCGCCGGCCTGTTCCCACCAGCCCCAGCACAGCGAGGTGGCGGGCAGGCCCGATGCCCTGCGCCGTAGCGCCAGTCCGTCCAGGAAGGCGTTCGCCGCCGCGTAGTTGGCCTGGCCAGCGGTGCCGAGCGTGCCCGCCAGCGCGGAGAAGTGGACGAACGCCGACAGCGTGTGGTCGCGGGTCAGTTCGTGCAGATGCAGGGCGCCGCCCGCCTTGGCGCGCAGCACGTGGTCGATGTCGGCGGCGGTCAGCGACTCGACGGTGCCGTCGGCGAGGACGCCGGCCGCGTGCACGACGGCGGTCAGCGGGTGGCGGGCCGGCAGGTTCGTGAGCAGTTCCGCCACGGCGGCCCGGTTCCCGACGTCGCAGGCGACGACCCTGACGAGCGCGCCCTCGGCCTCCAGTGCCGCGACGAGTTCGGCCGCGCCCTCGGCGGCCGGTCCGCTGCGGCTGGCCAGCAGCAGACTGCGTACGCCGTGTTCGGCGACCAGGTGGCGGGCCACGACCGCGCCCACTCCCCCGGTCCCGCCGGTGACCAGCACGGTGCCGCCGCCGAAGCCGTCGCCGACCTCCAGGACCAGCTTGCCGGTGTGGCGGCCCTGGCTCATCTCGCGGAAGGTGTCGCGGGCGTCGCGGACACCGCGCACCGAGATCGGGTTGAGCCGGAGGCGTCCCTTGGCGAACAGGGCCATGACGGCCGCGAACATCTCCTGGATCGTGTCCGGGCCCGCCTCGTAGAGGTCGAAGGCCTGGTACGCGACTCCGGGATGGTCGATGGCCACCTGGCGGGGGTCGCGGATGTCCGTCTTGCCCATCTCCAGGAAGTGCCCGCCCTCGGGAAGCAGCCGCAGTGAGGCGTCGACGAAGGTGTGGGCGAGCGAGTTCAGGACGACGTCCACCCCGCGGCCGGCGGAGCTGCGCTGGAAGGTGTCGAGGAAGTCCAGGTCGCGGGAGGACGCCAGGTGCGCGTCGTCCAGGCCCAGCGCGCGCAGTGCGGGCCACTTGGCGGGGCTGGCGGTGGCGTAGACCTCGGCTCCGGCGTGCTGGGCCAGCTGGACGGCGGCCATGCCGACGCCGCCCGCCGCGGCGTGGATGAGGACGCGCTGCCCCTTCCGGAGCCGTATCGCCCGGAAGAGGGCGTAGTAGGCGGTCAGGAAGGTGCAGGGCACGGACGCCGCCTGGGCGTAGGTCCATCCGTCGGGGACGGGGACGAGCATGCGGTGGTCCGCGACGGCGGTGCGGGCGAACGCGCCGGTGAAGATGCCGGCGACCCGGTCGCCGGGTGCCAGGTGGGTGACGTCGTCCGCGACCTCCAGGACGACTCCGGCGCCCTCGCTGCCGAGCCCGGCGTCGATGGCGGTACGGTCCACCAGTCCCAGCGCGATGGTCACGTCGCGGAAGTTGAGTCCCGCGGCCTGCACGGCGATGCGGACCTGTCCGGCCGTCAGGGGTGCTTCCACCTCGGGGCAGGGCAGCCAGGTCAGGTTCTCCAGCGTGCCCCTGTCCGTGATGCCCAGGCGGTGCGGGCCGGCCGGCGGGGCGTCCAGGCGCCGCGCCTCGGGGGCGACGGCGGCCAGCCGCGGTACGAGGCAGGCGCCGTCACGCAGCGCCAGCTGCTCCTCGGGCTGGGCGAGCGTGCCGGCGAACCGTGCCCACGAGCTGTCCGCCTCGTCGATGTCCACCAGCCGGAATCGGCCGGGGTGCTCGCTCTGCGCGGAGCGCACCAGACCCCACACCGAGGCGCCCGGCAGGTCCTCGACGCGGTCGCGGGCCGCGGTGGCCACGGCGTGGCGAGTGAGCACCACCAGGGTGGAGGCGGCCAGGGATTCGTCGGCGAGGAAGCGCTGCAGCAGGTCCAGGACGCGTTTGTCCGCCTCGCCGACGCTGTGCAGGACGTCGGCGCCGTCGCCGGCGTCCTCCAGGCACATCACGAGGTGCCCGGGGGCCCGGCCGGCCGTGGCGTCGCGCAGTGACGGGTAGGCCACGGCGTTCTCGCCGCCCGTCTCCAGCAGGCGGCGGGTCAGGGCGCCCGAGGTGCCGAGCACCCCCCAGCGTCCCCGGTGGGGTGCGGGCGCGTGGGCCGTGGCCGGCCGCCAGTCCAGCGCGTACAGCGGCTGTCGCCCCGCTCCGCGTGCCGCGCGCACCTGTTGGGCGACGGCCGGGCGGAACGTGAGCGTCTGGATGTGTCCGCAGGCCCGGCCGTCCTCGTCGGCGAGTGACACGGACACGGCGCCCTCACCCACTCGGGACAGGCGCACCCGCAGGCTGCCGCCGACGGGCCGGTCGATGGTGACACCGCTCCAGGAGAAGGGCATCCAGCCCTGCTCGCCGGTCACTTCGATGACGCCGCCGGCGACGACCGCGTGCAGGACGCTGTCCAGCAGTGCGGGGTGCAGGGCGAAGGCGTCGGCGGGCGGGGCGTCGGCGGTGTCGGGCAGGGTGGCGAGGGCGTAGACGTCGTCGCCGTGCTGCCAGACCTCGCGCAGCCCGCGGAAGGCGGGGCCGTAGTCGAACCCGGCGTCCGCGAAGGAGTCGTACAGGGCGTCGATGTCCAGCGGGCGGGCGCCGGCCGGCGGCCACGCGGTGAGCGTGTGGGTCTCGGGCGGTGTGCCGGGCGCCAGGTCGCCTCTGGCGTGGCGGATCCAGCCGCCCTCGGTGGCCGGGTCCTGGTCGGGCCGGGCGTACACCTCCACGCCGCGGCGGCCGGTGTCGTCCGCCGCGCCCACGACGACGCGTACCTGCACGTCGCCGTCGGGGGGCAGGAGGAGCGGGACTTCGAGCGTGAGTTCCTCGACCGTGCCGCAGCCGGTGTACTCGCCCGCCGACAGCGCCACGTCCAGGTAGGCCGTGGCCGGTACGACGGCCGCGCCGAACACGCTGTGATCGCCCAGCCAGCCGTGGGTGCGCAGGGACCACCGGTCGGTGAAGACGACCTCACCGGTGGCGGGGTGCTCCAGTACGGCGCCCAGGAGCGGGTGCCCCGGGGCCGACAGTCCGGCGGAGGCGACGTCCGCCGGCCGGCTGCCCTCCTGGAAGTCCAGCCAGTAGCGGCGGCGCTGGAAGGCGTACGTCGGCAGGTCCGTCCTGCGGCGCGTCCCGTACAGGGCGTCCCAGCGGACGGGGTGGCCCTTGACGTGCAGGGCGGCCAGTGCGCCGACGAGGGCCCGCGGACCTTCGCGGTCGCGTCGCGAGGCGGACAGCACGACGGCGTCGTCGATGCCCGCGCCCGCGAAGGCCTCCTGGGTGATGGACGTCAGGGTCGCGCCCGGCCCCACCTCGACGAAGACGCTCGCCCCGGCGGCGCGGGCGCTCTGTACGGCGTCGTGGAAGCGCACGGGGTGGCGCACGTGCTCGACCCAGTACCGGGCCGACGTGAGCTCCGCGAGGGTGGCCTGGCGCCCCAGCCTGGTGGAGACGACGGGGATCGACATCTCGCCCGTGGGCAGCTCGCCCAGCGCGTGCGCGAACTCCTCCAGGATCGGGTCCATGAGCGGGGAGTGGAAGGCGTCGTCGACGGCGAGGAGCTTCGCCGACCTGCCGTCGGCGAGGAGCCGGTCGCGCAGGGTGTGGACCTGCTCGCGCAGGCCGGAGACCACCACCGAGTCCGGACCGTTGACGGCGGCGATGGCGAGCCGGTCGTACGAGGCGAGCAGCGGGCTCACCTCGCTCTCCGAGGCGCGTACGGCCAGCATGGCGCCGGGTTCGGTGACGGTGCCCATCAGGCGCCCGCGGGCGGCCACCAGACGCGTCGCGGTGTCCAGGTCCAGCACTCCGGACACCTGGGCGGCGGCGATCTCGCCGACGGAGTGGCCGATCAGGTGGTCCGGGCGCGGGACGTACTGCTCCAGCAGCCGATAGAGGCTGACCTGGAGGGTGAACAGCGCGGGCTGGGCGACGTCGGTGCGCCGGCGTTCGGCGGGTTCCTCGGCCAGGAGCAGGGGTTTGAGGGCGAAGGGCAGGTGCTCCTCGAAGCGCGCGCAGATCTCGTCCAGGCTCCGTGCGAAGACGGGGCAGGTGTCGTAGAGCTGCCGGGCCACGCCGGCCCACGCCGATCCCTGTCCCGGGAACATGAAGGCGGTGGTGCCCTGGGGGGTGGCGACGCCGCGGACGACCGCGGCGGACTCCCCGCCGGTGGACAACGCCTGGAGCGCGTCGCCGAGTTCGGCGCGGTCGCCGCCCAGGACGACGGCGCGGTGCTCGAAGCAGGTGCGGGTGGAGGCCAGCGACCAGCCGGCGTCGGCGAGGTCCAGGTCGTCGGAGGCGGCGACGAAGTCGTGCAGCCGTTGTGCCTGCTCCCGGAGTGCCTGGGCGCTCTTGCCCGACACGATCCACGGCACCGGGCCGGCGGCCACCCCCTGCGCCGCGTCCTGGTCCGACGGCTGCGGCTGCGGTTCGGACGGGTGCGACGGGGCCTGCTCCAGGATCAGGTGGGCGTTGGTCCCGCTGGCCCCGAAGGAGGACACGCCGGCGCGGCGGGGCCTGTCCTCGGGGGTGGTCCACTCGCGGGTCTCGGTGAGCAGTTCCACCGCTCCCGCGGACCAGTCGACGTGGGTGGAGGGGCGGTCCACGTGCAGCGTGCGGGGCAGCACCCCGTGCCGCATCGCCATCACCATCTTGATGATGCCGCCGACCCCCGCCGCGGCCTGCGTGTGACCGATGTTCGACTTCAACGAGCCCAGCCACAACGGCCGTCCGGACTCCCGTTCCTGCCCGTACGTGGCCAGCAGGGCGCCCGCCTCGATGGGGTCGCCGAGGGTGGTGCCGGTGCCGTGCGCCTCCACGGCGTCCACGTCGGCGGCCTGGAGGCGGGCGTTGGCCAGCGCCGAGCGGATCACCCGCTGCTGGGCCGGTCCGCTGGGCGCGGTCAGTCCGTTGGAGGCGCCGTCCTGGTTGATCGCCGAGCCGCGGATCACGGCCCAGATGTCGCGGCCGTTGCGCCGGGCGTCCGAGAGCCGCTCCAGGACCAGCACGCCGACACCCTCGGAGAAACCGGTGCCGTCGGCGGCGTCCGCGAACGCCTTGCACCGCCCGTCGGCCGAGAGCCCGCGCTGGCGTGACATCTCCCGGAACACCTGCGGTGTCCCCATGACGGTGACTCCGCCGGCCAGGGCCAGGCCGCACTCGCCCTGCCGCAGCGACTGCACCGCCTGGTGCACGGCGACCAGTGACGAGGAGCAGGCGGTGTCGGTGGACAGCGCCGGGCCCTCCAGACCGAGCGTGTAGGCGATCCGGCCCGAGGCCACACTCAGCAGGGAGCCGATCTGCCCGTAGCCGGCGATGGCCTCGGGGGTGAAGAAGTGGTTGCCGTATCCGAAGTAGGCGAGTCCCGCGAACACGCCCGTGTCGCTGCCGCGCAGGGTCTCGGGGTCGATCCCCGCCCGCTCCAGCGACTGCCACGAGGCCTCCAGCAGCAGCCGCTGCTGCGGGTCCGCGGACAGCGCCTCACGCGGGCTGATCCCGAAGAAGTCGGCGTCGAAGTCACCGGCGTCGTAGAGGAACCCGCCCGAGCGGGTGCTGCACGTGCCCGGGTGGTCGGGATCGGGGTCGTACAGCTTCTCGATGTCCCAGTGGCGGTCGTCGGGGAAGCCGGACACCACGTCCGCGCCCGAGCGCACCAGCTCCCACAGCTCCTCGGGGGAGCCCGCCCCTCCGGGGTAGCGGCAGGCGACACCGACGATCGCGATGGGCTCGGCGGCGGCGTCCGTCAGTTCCCGCAGGCGCTTGCGGGTCTCGACCAGTTCGATCGAGGTGCGCCTGAGGTAGTCGAGGACGTCGGCGTTGTTGTCGTTGGTCATCGCTCTCCCCTAGCCGAGCTCTTTGTCGAGCAGCGAGAGGAGCTCTCCCGCCGAGGCCGAACTGATCTGGTCGACGATGCCGAGGGGTGACCCGGCGCCCGCCATCGAACGGACCCGGCCCTGCAACTCGCCGAGCAGTGCGGAAATGGCCGTCTGGTCTTCTTGGGCGAGCGCGGTGAAGGCGTCCTCGAGCCGGGCGCCCAGTGACTCGATCTCCTGGACCAGGTGACCGGCCGGGGACACCGGTCCGGTCTCGTCGGGGGTGATGCTCTGGTGCAGGAACGCCGCCAGGGCCTGGGGGTTGGGGTGGTCGAAGACGAGGGTGGCGGGCAGCTTCAGACCGGTCACCGCCGCCAGTTTGTTCCGCAGTTCCAGCGCCGTGAGCGAGTCGATCCCGAGCTTCTTGAACGTCTCTGCGGGGCCGACCCGCCCGGTGTCGGCGCCCAGGACGAGGGCGGTCTGGGTGCGTACGGCGTCCAGCAGCGCGGTCTGCGCCTCGGCCGGCGCCAGCGTCCGCAGCCGCTCGGCCAGAGCGGGCTCGGTGGATTCCGGGCCTGCCGTCGTGTCGCCGCCCGGACGGGTGGCGAGGGTGCGCAGCAGGGGCGAGGCCATCGAGGCGGCGCCGGGCGTGCGCAGTGCCGCCAGGTTCAGCCGCACGGGCACCAGGACCGGGCGGTCCGCGGCCAGCGCCGTGTCGAAGAGCGCGAGTCCTTGCCGTGTCGACAGGGGCAGTACGCCCTGGCGCCGCAGGCGTTCGACGTCGGCCTCGGCGAGGTCGGCGCCCATGTCGCCGCGCTCCGCCCAGAACCCGAAGCACAGGGCGAGGGCGGGCAGGTCCTGGGTGCGGCGGGTCTCCGCGAGGCCGGTGAGGAAGGCGTTGGCGGCCGCGTAGTTGGCCTGTCCCGCCGTGCCGAGCACGCCCGCGACCGAGGAGAACAGCACGAACGCGGACAGGTCCAGGTGGCGGGTCAGCTGGTGCAGGTGCCAGGCTCCGCGCACCTTCGGGGCGAGGACGGTGTCCAGGCGGTCCTCGCTCAGGGCGGGGACGATGCCGTCGTCGAGTACGCCCGCGCAGTGGATCACCGCGGTCAGCGGGTGCTCGGCGGGCACTGCGTCGAGGAGTGCGGCGACCGCGTCGCGGTCGGTGACGTCGCAGGCCACGATGTCGACGTGGGCGCCGGCGGCGGTCAGTTCCTCCCGCAGCGCCGTGGCCGCGGGGGCGGCCGGACCGCGCCTGCTGGTGAGCAGCAGCCGGCGTACGCCGTGCCGCTGGACGAGGTGGCGGGCCAGCAGGGCCCCCAGACCGCTGGTGCCGCCGGTGACGAGCACCGAACCGGAGCCCAGCGGCGAGTCCTCGGCCGCCCGGGCGGCGGCCGTCCGGGGCGCCGGTACGGCGGGGGCGCCCACGAGGTGCGGGGTGCTCACGCCGCCGGCGCGGATCCTGAGCTGGGCCTGCGCCGTCGCGGCCGCCGCCGGGACGAGGGCCCAGGAGTCGGGCCGGCCGTCGGTGTCCACGAGGGTGAACCGGCCCGGGTTCTCGGTCTGCGCGCTGCGCACGAATCCCCAGACGGCCGACGCCGCGGGATCGACGTGGGCGGCGTTCCCGTCGCCGAACGCGTCCCTGGTCACCACGACCAGGCGGGAGTCGGCGAACCGCTCCTCGCGCAGCCAGGTCTGCGTCCACCGCAGCACCTGGTGCGTGGCGGCCTCGACAGCGGCCGGAGTGCCGGTGTCGGTGTCCGGGCCGCCGGCGTGGGCGATGACCACCGCAGGCGTCGGTCCCTCGTGCGCGGCGAGTTCCGCGACGTCGGCGAACACGGTCCCCTCGGCGGTCGGCGGGAGGTGCGCGCCGGCCTCTCCCAGTACCGCGTACGAGTCCGTCACCGTGCCGGGCGCGGGCGGGAGGGGTTCCCACTCCACGTGGAACAGCGAGTCCTGGTGGTCGAAGCTCAGCTCGGTCAGCTGCGCGATGTCGGCGGGCGCGAGGCTCAGCGAGGCGATGGAGCCCAGCGGGGCTCCCTCGTGGTCGGCGAAGGTCACCGACACGGTGTTCTCTCCCGCCGGAGTCAGCCGCACCCGCAGCACGCCCGACGGGGCCGCGGTCAGGCGCACGCCCGTGCAGCGGGACGGCAGCCAGCCCTGGGGACCGGAACGGTCTGTGAAGTCTCCCGTTCCGAGGGGGAGCAGCGCGGCCTGGAGCAGTGCCGGGTGCAGGTGGAAGCGGGCGCTGTCCGTGATGCGGGGTGCGGGCAGTTCGACCTCGGCGAACAGTGTCCGGCCCTGGCGCCACAGCTGCCGCAGGCCGCGCAGCTGGGGGCCGTGGTCAAAGCCGAGGGAGGCCAGCTTCGCGTACTCCTCCTCCACGGCCACGCTGGCCGCGCCCGGCGGCGGCCACGCGGTGAGGGCGTCCTGCCCGCCGGGAGGCGTGCTGTCGGATGCCGCCCGGCCGGTGGCGTTGCGCGTCCAGCCCTCCTCGTCGCGGTTGCGCGAGTGGACGCTGATCAGGCCCGCGCCGTCGACCTTGACGCGGATCTCCCGCTCGGTCGTTCCGGTCAGTACCAGGGGTGTGTCGAGGGTGAGTTCCTCGACGACGTCGCAGCCGGCCTTGTGGGCCGCCCAGAGCGCGAGTTCGGTGGGCACGGAGGCCGGGACGAGGGTGGTGCCGTGCACGGTCTGCTCGGCCAGCCAGGGGTGGTGCTCGGGCGAGAGGCGTCCGCTGCCGACGACGGCGCCGTGCTCTCCCTCGTCGGGCAGGTCGATGACGGCGTCGAGCAGCGGGTGGTCGGAGGTGCCCGCGGTGGTGGTCTCGGCGGGGGTGTTCAGCCAGTAGCGCCGGCGCTGGAAGGGATAGGTGGGCAGTTCGGCCCACGCCGTGTCCTCGCTGCCGAACGCGGCCTGCCAGGACACCTCCGCGCCGGCCACGAAGGCCTCGGCCGCCGACGCGTAGAGCCGGGCCAGGCCGCCCTCGTCGCGGCGCAGTGAGCCCACCACGACGCCGGTGGCGCCGGGGGTGGTGTCGAACATCTCCTGGATGTTCATCACGAGCAGCGGGTGCGGGCTCAGTTCGACGACCGTGCTGTGCGGCTCCTGCTCGACGAGGCGGGTCATGGCGGGCCCGAACTGGACCGGCCGGCGCAGGTTGCGGAACCAGTAGGCGGCGTCCAGGTCCGTCGGGTCGATGACGTCACCGGTCACCGTCGAGTAGATCGTCACCGGTGAGGGCCGCGGGGTGAGGTGTCGCAGTTCCGCTTCGAGGCGGCCCTGGAAGCGGTCCATCAGCGGCGAGTGGCCGGGCACGCTGGACTTGATGAGCCGGGCGCGGGCGCCCTGGGTCTGGCAGGCCGCGACGAGGTCCTGGACCGCGCCGCTCTCCCCCGACACCGTCGTGGAGTTCGGCCCGTTCACCGCGGCGATGCCGATCCGGGACTCCTGGCCCTCGATCAGCTGCCGTACGCGCTCTTCGGGCAGCAGGATCCCGGCCATGCTGCCCTGCCCCGTGACCTCGGCGAGCAGCCGTGAGCGCAGTGCCACGATCTTGGCGGCGTCCTCCAGGGTCAGGGCGCCCGCGACGTGGGCGGCGGCGATCTCGCCCTGGGAGTGGCCGATCACCACGTCCGGTGTCACGCCCAGCGACTGCCACACCCGGGCGAGGGACACCATCACCGCGAACAGCACCGGCTGGACGACGTCGATGTCCTCCAGGTCCGCCGAGGCGGGTCCGTCGCACAGGGTGTCGATCAGCGACCAGGACACCCACGGCTCCAGGGCCCGGGCGCAGGCGCGCAGTTCCTCGGCGAACACCGGGGAGGTCTCGAACAGTTCGCGGCCCATGGCCGTCCACTGGGCACCCTGGCCGGGGAAGACGAACACGGTCCGGCCGACGGGTCGCGCGGTGCCGGACACCGTGCCGTCGGCGGTGGCGCCGCCCGCCGCGACGGCGGCCAGCGCGGTGAGCAGTTCCTGCCGGCCGGCGCCGATGACGACCTGGCGGTGCTCGAACAGCGAGCGGGTGTCCACCAGGGCGCGGCCCACCCCGGCGGCCGTCAGTGCCGGGTTGGCGGACACGAACTCGGCCAGCCGGGCGGCCTGTTCGCGCAGGGCCTGTTCGGAGCGGGCCGACAGCACCCACGGCACCGCGGTGGGGGTGCCGGCGGACAGGGGGCCGGTGTTCCCGGTGTCCCCGGCCGGCCGCTCGGCGCCCGGTACCGGCTCGGGGGCCTGCTCCAGGATCAGGTGGGCGTTGGTCCCGCTGATCCCGAAGGAGGACACGCCGGCGCGGCGGGGCCTGTCCTCGGGGGTGGTCCACTCGCGGGCCTCGGTGAGCAGTTCCACCCCTCCGGCCGACCAGTCGACGTGCGTGGAAGGCCGGTCCACGTGCAGTGTGCGGGGCAACATCCCGTGCCGCATCGCCATGACCATCTTGATGATGCCGCCGACCCCGGCCGCGGCCTGCGTATGACCGATGTTCGACTTCAACGAGCCCAGCCACAACGGCCGATCCGGCTGCCGCTCCTGGCCGTACGTGGCCAGCAGTGCCTCCGCTTCCATGGGGTCGCCCAGCCGGGTGCCGGTGCCGTGCGCCTCCACCGCGTCCACGTCGGCGGCCCGCAGTCCGGCGTCGGCCAGGGCGGCCCGTACGACCTGCTCCTGCGCCAGGGGGTTGGGGGCGCTCAGTCCGTTGGAGGCGCCGTCCTGGTTGACCGCCGAGCCGCGGATCACGGCCCAGACGCGGTGGCCGTTGCGGCGCGCGTCCGAGAGCCGCTCCAGGACGAGCACGCCCGCACCCTCGGAGAAACCGGTGCCGTCGGCGGCGTCCGCGAACGCCTTGCACCGCCCGTCGGCCGACAGGCCGCGCTGGCGGGCGAGTTCCACGAACATGCCCGGGGTCGGCAGCGTCGACACTCCGCCGGCCAGCGCCAGCGTGCACTCCCCCGAGCGCAGGGACCGCACCGCCTGGTGCACGGCCACCAGCGACGAGGAGCAGGCGGTGTCGGTGGACAGCGCCGGGCCGTGCAGGCCCAGCACGTACGCCACCCGGCCGGAGGCGACGCTGAGGTGGCCGCCGGTGAGCGCGAAGCCCTCGACCTCGCCGTTCGCACCGCCGCCCATCCGCGGGCCGTAGTCGACGCCGTAGATGCCGGTGAACACGCCCGTCGCCGAACCGCGCAGGGTGGCCGGATCGATCCCGGCCCGCTCCAGCGCCTCCCACGTGGTCTCCAGCATCAGCCGCTGCTGCGGGTCCATCGCCAGCGCCTCGCGCGGGCTGATGCCGAAGAACGGTGCGTCGAAGTCCGCGAGGTCGGGCAGGAAACCGCCGGTGCGGGTGTAGGTCCTGCCGTGCGCCTCGGGATCGGGATCGTAGAGCGCCTCCACGTCCCAGCCGCGGTCCTCGGGGAAGTCGCCCATGGCGTCCACCCCCTGGGACACCACGTGCCAGAGCCCTTCGGGGGAGGTCGCACCGCCCGGGAAGCGACACCCCACACCCACGACGGCGACGGGTTCGCGCGCGGACTCCTCCAGCTCGCGCACGCGCTCGCGCAGTTCCTGCGCGTCCGTGACGGCACGTCGCAAGTAGGAGCGGAGCTTGTCGACTTCCTCCACCGGGTCCTCCCTCAACTCTTGGAAAAAACGGACTGGGCTACACGTATCCGCGCTCGATCAGCGCGTAGAGGTCGTCGTCGCTGTGCTCCGCCGCCCCCACGTCCTTCGCGGTGTCCTGGATGTCGGGCACCGTCGGCCGCAGCAGGTCGAACAGGCGCTGGGCGAGCCGCTGGGGAGTGGGGTAGGTGAAGGCGACGGTGGCGGGCAACCGGACCCCGGTCACCGCGTGGAGCCGGTTGCGCAGCTCCACCGCCATCGCCGAGTCGAAGCCCAGCGCCTTGAACGTCTGCGCCGACCGCGCCTCGACGCCGGGCCCCGTCAGCTCGGCGCCCTTGGTGTTCAGCAGCGTCGCCGTCTCGGCGCTCACCAGGGTCAGGACGGCCCCCGGGGAGTCGAGGTCCGCGGCCAAGGCGGGTGAGACCGGTACCGCCCCGCCCTCCCCGGCATCGGAGGTGGCCCTCAGCCAGTACCGCTGCCGCTGGAAGGGGTAGGTGGGCAGGCTGATCCGACGGGGCCGGCCTGCGGCGAACACGGCCGTCCAGTCGACCGGCACCCCGCGCACGTACAGCTCGGCCAGCGCCGTGAGGACCTTGCCGACGCTGCCGTCGTGCTTGCTGAGGGTGCCGACCACCAGGGGCGGACTCGTCAGCGTGTCGGCCGTCTCCTCCATCGCCACCTGGAGCACGGGATGCGGGCTGACCTCGACGAACACGCCCTGGCGGGTCCGCATCAGGTCGTCGACGACCGAGGCGAAACGTACCGGGGAGCGCAGGTTGTCGTACCAGTACGCGCTGTCGAGGCCGCGGGTGTCCAGCACCGTCCCGGTGACCGTGGAGTGGAACTCCACCGCCGAGCGGCGCGGGCTCACGCCCGCGGCCGCCTTCAGCACCCGGTCACGGATGCGTTCGACGTGGTGGGAGTGGGAGGCGTAGTCCACCTTGACGCGGCGTACCCGCACGTCCTCCTCGGCGGCGGCGGCCGCGAACCGGTCGAGCGCCTCGCCGTCCCCGGACACCACCACGGACGCCGGCCCGTTGACGGCGGCCACGGACAGCCGCCCGGCCCAGGGCCGCAGCCGCTCCTCGACCCAGTCGGCGGGCGCGGCGACCGCGCTCATCCCGCCCGGGCCGGCCAGTTCGGACAGGCACTGGCTGCGCAGCGCGACGATGCGCGCCGCGTCGTCCAGGGAGAGGGCGCCCGACACGCAGGCCGCGGCGATCTCCCCCTGCGAGTGTCCGACCACCGCGTCGGGGACCACACCAAGCGAGGCCCACACCCGTGCCAGGGACACCATCATCGCGAACAGGGCCGGCTGGATGACGTCCACCCGGTCCAGTGAGGCGGCGCCGGGCGCACCGGTGAGGACGTCCACCAGGGACCAGTCCACCCAGGGCGCCAGGGCCTGGGCGCAGGCGTCCACGGCGTCGGCGAAGACCTCGCTCTGCGCGTACAGCTGCTTGCCCATGCCGAGCCACTGCGAGCCCTGGCCGGGAAAGACGAAGACGACCGGGCCCGTCGCCCGCGAGGTGACGCCGCGTACCGCGCGCGCCGTACCGTCGCCGGCCGCCAGCGCGTCGAGACCGGCCAGCGCCTCCTGGCGGTTCGCGCTCAGTACGACCGCGCGGTGGGTGAACGCGGTCCTGGTCGCCGCCAGTGAGTAGCCCACGTCGGCCGCCGCGAGGGACTCCTCGGCCGCCACCCGGTCCCGCAACCGGGCCGCCCGTTCCCGCAGGGCAGCCTCGGAACGCGCGGACAGCACCCAGGGCACGGCCCCGCCGAGGTCCACGGCGCCCGAGCCCTCCGGCACGGGCAACTCGGCGGGTTCGGGGGCCTGTTCGAGGATGACGTGGGCGTTGGTTCCGCCCATGCCGATCGAGGACACGCCCGCCCGGCGCGGCCTGTCGGGGGTGCCGGGCCACGGCCTGGAGGCCCGCAGCACTTCGAAGTCCTGGGAGAAGTCGGTGATGGCGGGGTTCGCGGTGCGGAAGCCGGGCTGGGCGAGGAGCTGGCCCCGGTCCAGGCACAGGGCCGCCTTGACGAAGCCGACGATGCCCGCGGCCGGTTCCAGGTGTCCGACGTTGGCCTTGACCGCGCCGAGCACCAGGGGCCGGTCGCGTCCGCCGTCCCCGATCACCTCGCGCAGGCCCGACGCCTCGGCGGGATCACCGAGACGGGTTCCGGTGCCGTGCGTCTCGACGTAGTCGATGTCGGAGAAGTCCAGTCCCGCACGGGCGAGCGCCGAGCGCACGGCCGCGGCCTGTCCGGTGGGGCTCGGGTCGGGCATCCGGGAGGTGGCCCCGGCGCCGGCCACGCCCCACCCGCGGACCACCGCGTAGATGTGGTCGCCGTCGGCGACGGCCCGTTCGAGCCGTTTCAGTACGACGAACGCGCCGCCCTCCCCGCGGACGAAGCCGTTGGCCCGGGCGTCGAAGGGGAAGCAGTTGCCGTCGGGTGACAGCGCGCCCAGGTTCGCCAGACCCGCGCCCGCCTCCGGGTCGGTGATCAGGTGCACGCCGCCGGCGATCGCCATGTCGATGGCGCCGGCGCCGATGCGCTCGCAGGTCAGCGCCAGCGACACCAGCGAGGAGGACTGGCCGGAGTCCGCGCACAGGCTCATGCCGCGGACGTCGAACAGGTGCGAGATCCGGTTGGCGATCAGCGCGCCGCTGGAGCCCAGGGCCGCGTAGTGGTCGTCCCGGTCGCTGCCGGACAGCCTGCGCAGCAGGTCGTATCCGGACGGGGCGGCGCCGACCACGACGTCGATGTCGCGGCCCGCGAGTGCCTCCGCCGGGATGCGGGCGTCCTCGACGGCTTCCCAGGCAAGCTCCAGACCGAGCCGCTGCACCGGGTCCATGGCGGCGGCCTCGGCGGGCGCCGCCTGGAAGAAGTCGGCATCGAAGGTGTCGACGGAGCCGAGGAAGGAGCCCGCGTTCAAGGTGGCGGCGTCCGGGTGGGACAGGTGGCTGCTGTGGGCGTCGACGGCCCGCTGTTCCGGGAACGTGCCGACGGTGGACGTCCCCTCGGCCAGCAGCCGCCAGAACTCGGCCGGGCTGTGTACCCCCGGGAAGCGGCACGACATCCCGATGACGGCGATGCCGGTGGCTGCGCCACTCATACGTTTTCCTTCCCTTGCCTCGGTCTGCGGCCCTGGTCGGCCTGGTGCGCGCTCAGAGCCAACGGGTCAGCAGTTTTCGCAGCTCGTCCGGCGCGTTCATGAAGTCGTAGTGGCCGCCCTCGACCACCCGGAACTCGACCGATTCCGCGTACCGGCGCCACCCCTGGAGGCCGCTCAGGCTCACGTCCGTGTCGTCGCGCCAGTGCACGACGACGATGGGGCAGGGCACGGCGACGGGCTCCTGGCGCCGGTAGGCGCCCGCGGCGGCGTGGTCCCGCAGCAGCACCATCAGGCCCAGCGCGACCATGTCCGGCCGCGGCTCGATGCCCCGGCTGCGCACGAACGACTCGACCTCGGCGCGCAGTTCGGTCTCGCTCATCGCGAGCATCCGGTCGCCGGCGGCGTCGTGGGGAGCCGGCTGGCCCGACACGATCAGGCAGTCCGGCGTGGGCAGCCCGCGTGCGGCGAGTTCGAGCACGGTCTCGTAGGCGGGCAGGGCGCCCGCGCAGTGCGCGAAGAACGCGAACGGCCTGTCCAGCAGCGGCGTCAGGGGTTCCACCAGGTCGGCGGCGAGCTTCTCGTAGGTGCCGTAGTGGGGGTGGCCCAGCCGGTTCTCCCGGCCGGGGAACTGCACCGGGAGCACGTCGACGTCGTCGAGCACGGCCGGCCAGGCGCTGAAGGCGGAGGCCCCGGAGCCGGAGAAGGGGAAGCAGAAGATCCGCGCGAGGGGATCGGGGGACGGCGGCCGGACGAACCACGGCGACAGGGTGGCGGCGGAGGCGGTGGTCATGGCGTGAGTCGTTTCTGCGCGACGATGGGGAGGTGGGTCATCCCGGCGATGAAGTACGACCGCAGGTGCTGCGGTTCGCCGGCGAGTTCGATCGAGCCGAAGCGCTGGAGCAGTTCCTCGAAGAAGATCCGCAGGGTCAGCCGCGCCAGCGGCGCACCGATGCAGAAGTGCGGACCGAATCCGAACGCGACGTGCCGCTTCGCGTTGGGGCGGGTGAGGTCGAAGCGGTGCGGGTCGGGGAACTGGGCCGCGTCCCGGTTGGCGGAACCGATCCAGGCGACGACCGCGCCGCGGGCGGGGATCGTGCCCCCGGCGACCTGGACGTCGTCGACGGCGTAGCGCATGAAGTTGCAGGCTCCCGACGTCCAGCGCAGCCCCTCCTCGACCAGGTTGGGGATGAGCGTGGGATCGGCCTGCGCCTTCTCGAACTGCTCGGGGTTCTCGATGAGCGCCTGCACCGTGCCCGAGACGGTGCTCGGGGTGGTCACGTTGGCGCCCAGGAGAATGCTGTAGCCGTCGAGTGCGATCTCCTCGTCGGACAGCGGCGCGCCACCGGGCCGCACACTCATCAGGTGGTTGAGCAGGCTCCCGTCGTCGTCACCGCTCCCGTTCGCCCGCCGCTCCGTCACCCAGTCCTTGACGTAGGTGACGAGCTCGTGGTGGGAGATGGCCAGCGTGGCGGCTTCGCTGCCCTGCTGGAAGTGCGGGTCCGAGGGGGCCGTCACCATCGCGGTCAGCTGGACGAGTTCGGCCCAGTCCTTCTCCGGGATCCCCAGCAGCGGGCCGGTGACGATCGCCGGCAGCAGCAGCGCCTGCTCGGCCAGGTCGAAGACCTCTCCGTCCAGGGCGGGCTGGAGGAACGCCACGATCGAGCGGCGGATCGAGTCCTCCCAGGACTTCACCGCCCGGGCGGTGAGCTTGGAGCCGAGCGGGCGGCGGACCTCGGTGTGCCGCGGCGGGTCGGTGGACGTCAGCAGCACGCCGGCCGCGACGTCGTCCTGCCCGAGGTGGGTGGGCACCGTGCCGCGCTCGGAGGTGAACTCCTTGTGGTCGCCGAGCACCCGGCAGACGTCCTCGTGACGGGTCACCGACCAGAACTCCCGCCCGTCGGGCAGCACCTGGTGGTGCAACGGCGCCCGCTCCCGCATGACGTCCCAGATCGGATGGGGATCACCGAAGGAGTACAGGTCCAGGTCGAACAGGTTGAGGGTGTCGAGGTCGACGTCGCGCGGCGGACCCGGCGTCAGCCTCACGTCCCCGCCCTCCCCTGCTCGATCAGCTCACTGACCTTGGCCGGAGTCTGGGCGAGGTAGAAGTCGCGGACGGACAGCTGGACGCCGTAGTCCTGCGCCACCCGGTCGATGATCTTGATGCCGGTCAGCGAGTTGCCGCCGAGCGCGAAGAAGTCGTCGTCGGGCCCGACTTCACGGCCCCCGAGGTACTCCCCCCACAGCTCCGAGACTTCCCGCACGAGCGATACCGGAGATGTCGAAGGTGCGGCCTGCTGTTCCCGTGACGTCTCGTCCTGCCCACCTCGCTGGTGGAGCACCTGCGGCGACGATTCCATTGCCAGCCATTTCCTTCCTCTGTCGAGCGGGAATTCCCGCCCACGCCATTACGGACCCGCCCCGGACAACCGACCGCCTTCTTGAACGGAGAGGCCGTGTTCTCGCTGTTGCGCCGACGCGGCGGATCCTTCGACGGCCGGGTTCTTTCCCGATCGTCGTGCCCGCCGCCGGGGGACGGCTCGTGCCGTAAGTCATCGACCCCCTGGGACGGAAATCCGTTCCGCAGGGAGAAATACCGGGGAGCGGTGATTCTGGTCCGCCCCCGCCGGCGTCGCTTCCGAAAGCGGCCGGCTCCTGGCGTGCGGCACCTTTCCCGAAATCGATCAGGAAGGGGACGTGTCACCGGGAAGCCATCGCGACGCCAACGTAGAGGGCCCAGGAAACCGGGGGCAAGCAATGACCGCACGGACAGGCCCGACGGGCACCCGATGTCCCGCCGACAGGACAGTCATGGCCCCGGCACCCCGGCGTCCGCCCCGGCCGACCGGTGCGAGAAGGCTTCTGGGAGCAGGTGCGGGCCAGCCCGCCCGCAGCGCCCGGGCCGCATCGCACCGCCGGCGGCTCCACTTCGGCCGGCACGCGGTATTGATCATCCACGGCGAGCATCCGCCACCACATCCGACCCCGAAAAGGGAATAGCTCCGCTCGCTGGACAACTCCCCTGCTGAGCAAGCCGGTCGAGTCGTCCCTTTTGTTGCCAGCCCATCGCACCGCATTTTATGGTGACGGCCGGGAGGAACCCTCGGCAGCTTCCGGGTTCATCAACCAATCACGTATGGAGGGGATTTCCTTGCTCAAGTCCGAGCGCCTTGCGGTACTGCCCATCGACTCGTACGACCTGGATTCCGAACTGTCGATCGTGGACAGCCACGAGTACGGCGGCGAATACGACACCTTCACCTTCGGTTCGTGGTCGTCCCACGTCCTGGCGAACGGCACCGGCGCCGATTCCGACACGGCCTTCCGCCCCCACGAAGGCAGCCTGTCCCTCACCGAACTGGGTAAGCAGCTCCCGGGCATCATGTCCATGGTGACGAAGCACTTCCCGCTGGACCGGCTGCAGTGGGTCCGCATCTTCAGTCTCCGTGACGGGATCATCGCCCCCCACGTGGACTTCCTCGAGTGGGCCAAGCCGGGCACCCGGGTGCAGATTCCGCTGCGCACCAGCGAGGAATCCCTCCATTCCGAGAACGACACCGTCTACCACATCCGCCGCGGCGAGGTGTGGAAGATCCACTCGACCGACCCGCACTCGGCGCGCAGCACCTCCAAGGCCGCCCGGCTCTCGGTCTGCCTCGACTTCTCGGACGCCGACGAGCCCATCGACATCCGCGGTGACATCCCCGCCACCGAGCCGGTCCGCATCATCGAGCGGCCCGAGGTCGGCGAGGCGGAGCTAGAGGACCTCATCGCCACCGGCGAGACCTTCACTCCGGAGACCATGCGGGCGGCCTTCCGCCGCTTCGCCGAGATCCACTTCGAGCGGCGCGCGCACGCCACGGCGGCCTTCGACTGGTACGTGGCCGCCGCTCGGCGCACCGGAGACGAGGACCTCGTCGCCAAGGCCCAGGCGTTCCGCACCTACTGCGTCGAGAAGCGGGGCGACGGCGAAGCCTTCGTCTGGTGACCTGCCATGGCCGGCCGCCGTGCGGGGCTCGGCCCGAGCCCCGCACACGCCCGGCTCGCCTGAGCCCCGCACGCGCCCGGCCGTATTCCTCGGCCGTGACCGCGACGCCGCTCAGTTCGCACCTCCCCTTCGACACCGCCCAGAACGTCAACTTCCGTCCTTCCAAGCGTTGTTGACCCCGCCCCCCCGCCATACGCGACTCACAGTGCCCCGCTCCGGCCGCGCCCGTGCGTTCACGCACCGGTGAGCAGCCCTGAGCGGGGCACTGTTCGGCATGCCCGGATGACACTCCCCTCTTGACGATGGCACTCCGCCTCAACTCCCACGCCTCCGTGACGTTCCAGAGGCATACCGCGCCCCCGCGCGGACGGGGCAGCCAGGGGCCTTCCGCGGTGTCGACGGCGCCTGTTCATGGAACGGGGAGTTCTTCGACGGGGGCCTCCCCCTGCGGGCGCCCAGGCTTGCGCGAGCCCTACGGCCCCTTCAGGCCTCGGCGGCCGGCGCCGGCGCTCTGAGGGCCGGGGACCGAGGGCATGTGCTCCACAGGGCAGCTGCCCCAGCGCGCCGCCTCCTTCGACCTGTGCACGGCCCGACGGACCTGCGTCGCCCTTTCGTCCACGGCGAGGGACAAGGTTTGCCGGGCCGGCCTCGCCGTGCCGATCGGCCGGATCCAAGGGGCCGACCGGTCAGCGGGGGTGAACCTGCCATCGCAATAAGGCAGTTGACGTTCCGTGACATGACGGATGGCACGCCGCGCGGAGGCGGCGTGCCATCGGTCGGGTCGGCTGCGATCAGCCCTTCGTGGTGCCTTCACGCAGGCGCTGGATCATGTGCCGGGTCGTCTCGATGGGGCTCTCGTCGGGAAGCTCGCGCGAGCGCGGCGGCAGTGCCGCGTTGAGCGAACCGATCTTCTCGCTCCAGCCCTCCTGGCCGGCGAAGGGGATCGTCTCGCCCTCCTGGAAGTCGGGGAACGGGCGGTAGCTGTTGAGGCCGCTGGCGTCACTGCCGCGGACCAGCAGCGGGTCGAGATAGATGCCGTTGCTGTGGATGCGCGTGGTCGTCGATATGTAGCCCATGTCGAGACCGCAGCGCCGCTTGGCCGAGGTGTTCGGCTCCGAGTAGTGCAACAGGTTGGGGTGGTGGATCGAGACGTCGCCGGGCTGGAGCTCGATGTCCACGACACCGCGCTTCTCCACCCACTCCTGCACCAGGTCCTCGTCGGAGGCGGAGAACAGCATGTTGTCCGTGTCGGTCCGTGAGGAGGGCTTGTGCAGCGGCAGCTCGTGGCTGCCGGGGATCATCCGCAGGCAGCCGTTCTCCGTGGTGCTCTCGTCGACGGCCAGCCACACCGTCAGCGCCTCCATGGGGCTGAGCGTCCAGTACGCGCCGTCCTGGTGCCACAGCACCGGCTGCCCGTCGTAGGGCGGCTTGCAGATGTAGTGGGCGGTGAAGCAGGCCACGTCGGGACCGAGGAAGAACTCCGCGATGTCCACCAGCCGGCGGTCGGAGACCAGACGCGCCCAGAAGGCGTCGTTGCGGATCAGCGGGTGGTGGAAGTGCTCGGGACGCAGGTCCGGGTACTTCCGGGTGAGCCAGTCAACGTGGGCGTGAACCTCCTCCAGGAGGTCCTTGGGCACGACGTTGCGGATGATGGAGAAGCCCTGCTCGGCGTATTCCGCCGCAGCCTTCTCCAGAACGCCCTCGCCAAGTGAGGTCATGTGTCAACTCCTTGTCAGGTGTCAGGTACCGCTTGCCGCGCGGAAGGAGGTCGTGGAGCCGCCACGGCGTACCATCTGCCAGCTCCGGGAGTTCAGCCGCGGACATGTGGGGGTGGAGGTGGTGGTGACCGGGGTGCTTCGGCGGCGCCGCCCTGCTACGCGGCCGTTGTCGGCCCGGTGGACGGCCCGTGACCGGGTGTGCCGGCCCACGGGCAGCGGACAGGGTGTTCTCGTGACTCGTCCGCGTGTACCGGCGGGTGCTTGCGTCCCACAGCGGCCCGTCCGGATCGCATCGGCTCGTCGCAGCAGCGGGTCCCGCGACCTCTGGCCGTTCCCCGGCGCTCCCGTACTCTGTCCGCCGACAGTGCAACACTCTGTCCGCCGGGCAGGAGGGTGTCAACGTCCTCGGCCCTCGGTGGCTCTTTCCCCGGGCGCGGGCGGTGAGAGGTGACTGTCCTGCTGACAGGACAGTGATGTGCCCGCTCCCCCGGACGCCGACGACGTGCGGCGTGGGTGCCGTTCGTGTGCCGGCCGTGCGTGCCGCGGTGCGGTCACGCGGGCGGGTTCGGCTCCGTACACCTCGGGCCTGCGCGGCCCGTGGTCGCGTGCCGTCGTACGGGTTCCGTTTCTGTCAACTTCCCCCGCCTGTTTCGGCCTTCACGCCGAAAGGAGCGGGGGCATATATTATTGAGGGCCCCGACCAGGCAGCGATGAAGCGCCGGTTCGGGGCATCGTTCGACGCGGGCCGCGAATGCCGTCCCACTCCGATCTGCCTCTGTCCGGGCCGTGGCATCACGAGAGCCCTCGCAGAGCACTGCCCTACCTGGCCGACACCAGCTCACCACTGAGTTGTCCGGCGGATGAGGATGACGTGACTATGTCCATGCACCCAGGGCCCAATCGGCTGAGCATCACCGACCTGCACGAATCGGTGGACGACCCCGCACTCACTTCCATGACGCTGCTCAATGAGCTGGCGGGAAGGTATCCGGACGCGGTCTCGTTCTCCGCGGGGCGCCCGTTCGAGGGATTTTACGACGTCGAGAACCTATCACGTCACCTCGCGACGTTCCGGAATTACCTGGAGGACGAGATAGGGCTTCCCCCGGAGCAGGTGCGGCGCACCTTCTTCCAGTACGGCCGCACCAAGGGATTCATTCACGAACTCATTGCGCGGCAGCTGGAGTTCGACGAAGGTCTGACGGTGAATCCGGAGAGCATCGTGGTGACCACCGGCTGCCAGGAGGCGATGGTGCTGGTGCTGCGGGCGCTCGTCCGCGACACCCAGGACGTCATCCTGGCCGCGACGCCGAACTACGTCGGGTTCATCGGCGCGGCCCGGGTGGCGGGCGCCCCGCTGCGCTCGGTCCGGGAGGGCGAGGGGGGCATCGACCTGGAGGATCTGGAGCGGCAGATCGCCGGAGCACGGCGCGAAGGGCTTCGCCCGCGTGCCTGTTACGTCGTCCCCGACTTCGCCAACCCCAGCGGTGCGAGCATGTCGTTGGCGGACCGGATCGCCCTGCTCGAACTGGCCAGGCGGGAAGGGATTCTCGTCATCGAGGACAATCCCTATTCCCTTTTCTCGGACGGCGGTTCACCGCTGCCGCTCCTCAAATCCCTGGACGCGCACCATCAGGTGATCCACCTCGGCTCTTTCGCGAAATCCGCGTTCGCCGGCGCCCGCGTGGGTTACGTCATCGCGGATCAGCCCGTGATGTCGGCACAGGCCACGTCCGCGGATCCGGTATTGCTCGCCGACCATCTCGCCAGGCTGAAAAGCATGGTGACCCTGAACACCTCGACGGTCGCTCAGGCGGTCATCGGCGGTTACCTCCTGGAGAACGGCTGCAGTCTCAAACGCGCCACCGCTCGGGAGGCGGCGGTCTACCGCAGGAATCTGACCGCCGTGCTGGACGGACTGACGTCCGTGTTCAGGACCGGGCCGGAATCGTCGCCGGACGTTTCTTGGAACACGCCGCGCGGCGGCATGTTCGTCGTCGTCACCCTGCCTTTCCTGGCCGACGACGACATGCTCGAATACTCGGCCTCCAAGTTCGGGGTCCTGTGGACGCCCATGCATCACTTCTACGGTGGCACCGCGGGATTTCACCAGGCCCGGCTCTCCTTCAGCGTGCTCACCCCTGAACAGATCGCCCTGGGTGTCGAGCGGCTGGGCCGGCTCGTCCAGGACCAGCGGGGCAAGCAACTGGTCGCGGCGGCCCCGGCCGGCCACGGGCAGGTACTTCAGCCGCAGACCATGTGACGTGTGCCGCGCACGTCCGGACGGCTGCGACGGACGACACGCGAGGCAGCGGACGGCCCCCGAACGTGATGCGTTCGGGGGCCGTCCGTCTGTCCGCCGGCGCCTTCCCTCACAGGCGCACCGGCAGGGCGTTGAGCAGGCGGGCGCCGCCCGGTGTGGCCTCGGTGTACCGCAACGCCTTGCGGCTGACGGTGACTTCGAGGGTGTCGCGCTGGATCAGCAGGTGGTTCAGCGCGATCTCGCCCTCCAGATGGGCCAGGGCCGCACCAGGGCAGTAGTGCGGGCCGGCCCCGTAGGAGAGATGGCCCTGTCCGCGCTTGAGTTCGCGCTCGACGTCGCACTGCTCGGGCTTGTCGAAGACACGCGGGTCGTGGTTGGCGGAGAGGTAGGAGCCGGTCAGGGCGTCGCCCTTGCAGATGGAGTATCCGGCGAACTCCAGGTCCTCGGTCGCGTACCGGGGTCCGGCGGTCGGGACCGGGTTGGCGACGCGCATCAGCTCGTGGATGGCGTGCGGCAGGGCGTCGGGCCGGGCGCGCAGCAAAGCGAGCTGGTCGGGGTTGTCGAAGAGGGCGAGGACCGCGTTGGGGATGAAGTGGGAGGTGGAGTGGTGTCCGTTGTTCACGACGGTGAGCACCATGGAGATGATCTCGGCTTCGCTGAGCCGGTCGCCGTCCTCGCCGCTGGTCTGGACGAGGGTGGAGATCATGTCGTCCGCGGGTTCGGCCCGGCGTCGCTGGATGAGTTTCTTGACGTAGGCCACCATCTTGCGGGCGCTGGTCGCGAGGTCGCCGTCGGGATCGGTGTACTCGTTCATCCACTTGCGTACCTGCGGCTGGTCGGCCTCGTCGATGCCGATGAGTTCGCAGATGACGGTTCCGGTCAACGGTGAGGAGTAGTCCTCGATGAGGTCGCCGGAGCCCTTGGCGGCCAGCTCGTCGAGGAGCTGGGCGGATATCTCCTCGATGCGGGGCCGCAGTGCGTTGATCCGCCGGACGGTGAAGGCGGGAGTCACCAGGCGGCGCTGGCGTGTGTGCTCCTGGCCGTCCAGGAGCATCATGTTGGCCGCGACGTAGGGCCGGAACTCTTCGGGCAGGTCGAGGGCGGCGACCATCTGGTCGGCGACGCTGGGCCCCTGGTGGCCGGGGACGTTGCTGTAGTCGACGACGAGCCGCGGGTCGCTCAGCACCGCCTTGATCTCCTCGTTGCGCGTGACCAGCCACACGCGCGGTCCGCCGGGGAACCCGATGCGGACGAGCGGGGCGCTCTCGCGCAGGCGCCCGTAGGCCTCGATGGGGTCGTCGGTGAATTCGGGGTTCGTCAGGCTCACGATCGGATCGGCCATGGCCGCGTCTCCTCAAGGCATCCGTGTCGATGGGGGTGGGGCTGGGTCGGGAGTCCCGCCGGGCGGCCGGAGCAGGTTCCTGGGGCCACGCGCGGTCGCGCCCCGGCGGGTGTCGCCGGGGCGGCCGGGGCCGGGCGGTCGCGGTGCGGCTGCGGCCGCTCCGGCGGGGGGTCAGGCTCGCTTCTTGAAGGTGGACAGCGCCCACACGTAGCCGAGGACGGCGAGTCCCAGGCACCAGGCGACGGCCGCGAAGGCGTCGCCGCTGTCGGGGTTGCCTGCCAGCAGTCCGCGCAGTGTCTCGATGATGGGGGTGAAGGGCTGGTACTGGGCGAACTGCTTCACCCCGGCCCCCATCGTGTCCGCGGGCACGAACGCGCTGCTCAGGAACGGCAGCATGATCAGCGGCACGGTGGCCAGGCCCGCCGACTCGGTGGACTTGGCGGCCAGGCCCATGGCGACGGTGAGCCAGCTGGCGCCGACGGCGAGCAGGACGAACAGGCCCAGTACGCCGAGCCAGTCCATGGGGCCGGCGGCCGGGTCGAAGCCCATCGCGAAGGCGACCGCGACGATGGCCGCGGAGGCCACCAGGCAGCGCACCGTGGTGACGACGACGTGTCCGGTCAGCATCGCGCCGCGGGAGACGTCCATGGTCTTGAACCGGTTGATGATGCCCTTGGTCATGTCGTCGTTGACGGCCGTGGCGGTCGCGCCCAGGCCGTAGCTGACGGCCATCACGAGCAGGCCCGGTGTGGCGTAGTCGATGTAGTCCTCGCCGACGCTGAAGGCGCCGCCGAACACCTTCACGAACATCAGCATGATGACGATCGGGAAGAGGACCGCGTTGAAGACGGTGGTGGGGTTGCGCAGGGTGTGCTTGACGTTGCGGCGCAGCATGATGGCCGAGTCGGTCAGCGCGGTCGAGGCGGTACTCATCGGGCGATCGCCTCCTTGTCCTTGGTGGTGTGCTCGGTCAGGGCGAGGAAGACGTCGTCGAGGTCGGGTGTGTGCACGGAGAATTCCTGGGCGTTGAGGGTGTGGGCGTCGAGCCGGTCCAGCAGGGCCCGCAGGGACCTGGACTCGCCGTCGCTGGGCACCCGCAGGGTGAGTTCCTCGTCGTTGCGGGTGGAGTCGGCGAAGATACGGGCGGCCGCGTCGAGCTCGAAGGTGTCGGTGAAGCGGAGCCTGACGTGGGTGCCGGGGATCTGGCGCTTGAGTTCGTCGGCGGTGCCCTGCGCGACGAGGCGGCCCTGGTTGAGGACCGCGATGCGGTCGGCGAGCTGGTCGGCTTCCTCCAGGTACTGGGTGGTGAGGAAGATGGTGGTGCCCTCGGCGACCAGTTCGCGGACGATCGCCCACATGGTGCGGCGGCTTCGGGGGTCGAGGCCGGTGGTGGGCTCGTCCAGGAAGATGATCTGGGGGTTGCCGACCAGGGTCATCGCCAGGTCCAGCTTGCGCCGCATGCCGCCCGAGTAGGTCGAGGCGAGCTTGTCCGCCGACTCCCCCAGGTCGAAGCGGTCGAGGAGCCCCGCCACGACCTGGTCGCCCGAGCGCACGCGCTTGAGGTCGGCCACCAGCTGCAGGTTCTCACGTCCCGACAGCAGGTCGTCGACGGCGGCGAACTGGCCGGTCACGCCGATCGCCGCGCGTACCTGTTTGGTTGCGGTCGCGACGTCGTGCCCGGCGACGTGCACCGTGCCGGCGTCGGCCGTCAGCAGGGTGGTCAGCACGTTCACGGTCGTCGTCTTGCCGGCCCCGTTCGGGCCCAGCAGGGAGAACACCGAGCCGGCGGCCACCTCGAAGTCGATGCCGTCGAGCACGACGGTCTCACCGTATGCCTTGCGCAGCCCGGAAACTGCGATCGCGGAACTCTTCATGCCGCTACTGTCCCGGCCCCGCTGACACGGGCCTGCCACGCCCGTGACGCGGCGCTCGAGATCCTCTCGATGTCCCCGACCGGGAGGCGGGCGGGTCCGGCGACGGCGCGCGACCGAGGGCAAGCGGGCCTACGGGACGCGGAGGAGCGGGGCCTACGGGACGCGGAGGAGCGGCGGAGCAACGACGGTAAGGGCGTCCGCCGGGGCGGACGCCCTTACCGTCACGCCGGGCCTGGCGGCCCGGTGCTCGTGTGCCTGTCTGCGCGTGTCAGCGGGCCGTCTGGGCCTCGATCACGTCCAGCACCTGCCGGCCGAGGTCGACCAGGTACATGTGGTCGCCCGGGAACTCCACGTAGGAGAAGTCGGCGGTGGTCGCGTCGCGCCACTGCCGCGCCTCCTCGGCGGTGACCAGGCCGTCGCTGTCGCCGCGCAGCGAGCAGATCGGCACGGTCAGCGGGGTGTCGGTGCTGGGCACGTAGGCCTCGTGCATCTCGCAGTCGGCCTGCAGGACCGGCAGGATCAGCTCGCGCATCTCCGGGTGGTCCAGGGCCTCGTGCCGGAACCCGGCGAACTCCTCGACGCGGGCGAGGAACTCCTCGTCCGGGAGTCCCGCCGCCCGCCGCTCGCGCTGGGTCCAGGGCCCCGGGGAGCCGCTGACGACGAGCCGCTCGACGTGCACGCCTCGGTCGGTGAGCAGATGCGCCAGTTCGTAGGCGAGGACCGCGCCCAGGCTGTGCCCGAACAGGACGGTGCGCGCGCCCTGTCCGAGGTCCGCGGCGACGGCGTCGGCCTCGCTCTTGGCGGCCTCCACGACATTGCGGTAGGGCGGCTCCATGAGCCGGCGTTCGCGGCCGGGCAGGTCGACGGTGCTGATCCGCCAGCGGCCGGCGGACAGCTCCCGCCACGGGTGGAAGAACGAGGGTCCCGCTCCGGCGAACGGCACGCACAGCAGCGTGGCCTGGTGTGCGTGTGGTGCGGACGTGCCGGGTTCTGTCACCGTGACCAACCCCAATCATCCAGTCGTCGGTGTGTCCAGGTGGTGGCGGGCATCGGTCAGGTCGCTGCCAGCTTGCGGGCGACGACCTTCATGATCTGGCCGGCCGGTTTGGGCATGTGCAGGTCGTGGTGGGTGGCGTCCACGTCGTACTCCTCGAAGGAGCCGTTCACGTAGGGGCGCCATTCGGGCCCGTAGGAGGACTGTCCGTCGGTCTTGTCCAGCGTCGCGTTGAAGTACAGCACGTCGCCGCCGTAGACCGGGGAGACGAAGTCGCCCATCTTCTGCAGGTTGTTGGCGCCGACCTTGGACATGGTGTCGAGGAAGGCGTCCATGTTGCCGGTGTTCATGAACTTGCCGAACACCTCCTCGATGTCCGCCCGGTAGAGGTCCTGTGTGCGGCCGGCGACCTGCTTGAAGCCGTTGTCCGCGGTGCCGGTGGCCGGCTGGGTGTCCAGGACGGCCACCAGGCCGACCTCGTGTCCCAGGCGCTCCAGGGCGGTGGCCAGGGCGTGGACGATCGGGCCGCCGTAGGACCAGCCGACCAGGTTGTAGGGGCCCTGCGGCTGGACCTTGAGGATCTGGGCGAGGTAGTCCTCGACCATCTCCTGCACCGAGCCGGCCATCGGATCCGTGCCGTTGGAGCCCCGGGACTGCAGGGCGTAGGAGGCGCGGTCGGGCACGTGCGGGGCGAAGGTGAAGTACGCCCAGCCCAGGCCGCCGCCGCCGTGCACGAACCACACCGGCGGCTTGCCCGTGCCCGGGTCCCGGTTGAGGGGCAGTACGACGGCGAAGGAGTCGGCGTGGTCACCGGGGACGCTGCCGATGAGGAGCAGCGCGGCCAGTTCGGCGACCGTGGGGTACTGGATGATCGTGCGCAGCGGCATGTCGGCGCCGAACGCCTTGCGGATGCGGGCGCTGAGCCGGGTGGCCAGCAGGGAGTGCCCGCCGAGGGCGAAGAAGTCGTCGTTGATGCCGACACGCTCCAGGTTCAGCAGGTCGCTGAAGAAGGAGCACAGCTTCTCCTCGTGGGAGTTGCGGGGTTCTCCGCTGCTGACGGTGCTCATGTGCTCGGCCGGCAGCGCTCCCCGGTCGATCTTGCCTGCCGGGTTCAGCGGGAGCTGCGACAGCGGCACGACCGCGGCGGGGACCATGTAGTCGGGCAGCCGTGCGCGCAGGTGGTCGGGCAGTTCGGCCACCAGCGGGCCGATCGCCTGCGCCAGGGCGGGGGTGTTGTGGCGGATCCGTCCGGCGACCGTGCTGGGCACGAAGGCACCGCTGACGGGACGCTGTTCGGGCAGGAGGATCACGTCGAAGCTGTGGACGGCCTCGCTCGACCAGGTCAACACCGCTTCCTGGCCCCGGCGTTCCGCCCAGGCGGCCACGTCCTGCGGGTCCAGGGGCCTGCCGACGGGTGGCTCCGCGGCGAGCACGCCGGCGAACAATGCCGCGGCGCTCTCCTCGGAGAGCCGGGCGTTCGGGATGCCGCTCACCCGCACCGGCCCGCCCTCCTGACGTGCGCGCTCGCCGAGGCCGGCCAGGTCGGACACCTCGCGTCCCCAGGTCAGCGCGGGGACGGAGGAGAGGTCCAGGACGTCGGACGGCTGGGTGTGCAGCACGACCTCGTAACGGTGGCGGGTCAGCGCGTTGTGCGCCTGTCCGGCCTTGAGGCGGATGTCCGCGCTCAGCCGGTGCCGCGCCGCCCACTCGGCGAACCACTGCGGCGCGACGGCCAGTTCACGCTGGGCGAGCAGTGCCTGCTCCACCGCCGAGCGGATCTCCTCGTGGGAGGCGTACGGCTGGGCCGCCTGGGCCTGCGCGGTCGCGAGGATGCGCAGCGTCTCGGCGTTGCGGACGTCGCCGACGACGAGACGGCCGCCCGGGGCGAGGAGGCCGAGGAGGGCGGACAAAACCTCGTCCAGGTACTCGGCGCTGGGGAAGTACTGCACCACCGAGTTCACCACGACGGTGTCGAAGCTCCCCAGGGGCAGCCCGGAGAGGTCGTGGGCGGGCTGGGCGAGCAGCGTGACGCGGTCGCCGTGGCCCGCCTCCTCGGCCTGCGCGCGGAGCCTGTCGACGGCGGTGACGCTGAGGTCGGTGCCCCAGTAAGCGTCGACCTTGCCGACCACCCCGGCCAGGAGCAGGCCGGAGCCCACCCCGATCTCCAGCACCCGGCGCGGCGCGTACCGCAGGACCTGCGCCGCCGCCGCGTCCTGCCACTGCCGCAGCTGCTCCAGCGGGACCGGCTCCCCGTCGTACACGGAGGTGAACTGCTGGAAGTCCTCACCGAAGGGCTCGTCGCCGGCCTGGGCGGCCTGCTCGTCGAACAGCCGGCGCCACTCCTCGATCTGGGCGTCGGCGTCGGCCACGGCGGCGTCCGGGTCGGGCTCCACGTAGGCCACCAGGCGCTGGTCGCCCTTCTGGTCCTCGCGGACCACGACGGCGGCCTGCGCCACCGAGGGGTGCCCGCTCAGGACGTGCTCGATCTCGCCCAGTTCGATGCGGAAGCCGCGGACCTTGACCTGGGAGTCGGTGCGCCCGAGGTATTCGACCTGGCCGTCCTTGTTGAACTTGACCAGGTCGCCGGTGCGGTACATGCGGGCGCCGGCCGGACCGAAGGGGCAGGCCACGAACCGCTCCGAGGTCAGCCCGGTCTGGCCGAGGTAGCCGCGGGCCAGGCAGGTGCCGGCCAGGTACAGCTCGCCGGCGACTCCGGGTGCCACCGGGCGCAGCGCCGCGTCCAGGACGTAGACCTGGTTGTTCCAGATCGGGGCGCCGATGGGCACGCGGTCGGCGCCGGGGACGTGCTGCCAGCCGGTGACCTCGACGGTGGCCTCGGTGGGGCCGTAGAGGTTGTTGGCGCTGCAGCCGGGCAGCAGGTCGGTGAACCGGTTGGCCAGGGCGGCGGGGAACGCCTCGGCGGCGACCTCGATCCACCGCAGGCTGGAGCAGTCGCCTGCCGTCGGCTCGGTGACGAACGCGGACAGCAGCGAGGGCACGAAGAACGCGCCGGTGACCCGCTCGCGCTGGATGAGGTCGGCGAGGTAGGCGGGGTCACGGCGCCCGTCCGCGCTGGCGACGACGACGGAGGCGCCCATCTGCAGGTTGGAGAACATCTCCGGCACCGAGGCGTCGAAGCTCGCCGAGGTGCTCACCAGCATCCGGTCCTCGACGGTGACGTCGAAGTGCTCAAGCCCCCATTCGATCCGGTTCATGATGGACCGGTGGGCCACCGGGACGCCCTTGGGGCCGCCGGTGGAGCCGGAGGTGAAGATGACGTAGGCGGCGTTGTCGGGCGACAGGTCCCGCTCGGGGTCGGTGTCCGCATACCCCGACACGTCCGGCAGCGTCCCGTCGAGCAACAACAGCGGCTTGGCGCCGTTCAGCACGTGCCGCACCCGGTCCTTGGGCAGTTCGGTGTCCAGGGGCACGTAGGCCGCGCCGGCCTTGACGATGCCGTACACGGCCACCAGCAGGTCCACGGAGCGGGGGATCTTCACCGCGACGAGCTTTTCGGGGCCCGCGCCCTGCTCGATGAGCCAGTGCGCCAGCCGGTTCGCCCGCCGGTTGAACTCCCCGTACGTGAGCTGCTCGTCCTCGGCGATGACCGCGACGCGCTCGGGGTCGCGGCGCACCTGGGCCTCGAAGGCGTCCGGCAGGGTGGTCGCGGCGACCGGGTGCGCGGTGTCGTTGACCCGCCGCACCAGCCAGTCCCGCTCGTCCTGTCCCAGCACCTCGATGGTGCTCAGCGGGGCCTGCGGGTCGGCGGCCACCTGCCGCAGGACGCGCACGAACCGGGCGGCGATCTCCTCGGCGGTGTCCCGGTCGAAGAGCTGGGTGGCGTACATCAGGTCGCCGCGCAGGGTTCCGGTGTCGGTCACGGCGAGGCTGAAGAACAGGTCGGCCAGCGAGGTCTGCGTGAGGTACTGCTCGAACACGACGCGCAGTCCGGGCAGTTCGAAGTCGGCCTTCTCGAAGCTCTGCCAGGCGAACATCACCTGGAACAGCGACTGGTAGGACGTGGAGCGGTCGGGGTTGATCAGTTCGACCAGCGTCTCGAAGGGCACGTCCTGGTGCTCGTAGGCGGCGAGCGCCTTGTCCCGCACCTGCGGGAGCAGGTCGGCGAAGGAGGGGTTGCCCGCGAGATCCACCCGCAGGACCTGGGTGTTGACGAACAGGCCGACCAGGTCGGCGAGCGCCTCGTCGGTCCGCCCGGCGATCGGGTTGCCGATCGTCACGTCCTCGCCGCCGCCCAGCTTGTTCAGCAGCACGCCAAGCGCGGCCTGCACCACCATGGCCATGGTCATGCCGCGGTCCTCGGCCAGCTTCCGCAGGCCGGCGGCCACCTCCGCGTCCACTTCGAGGGTGAGGGAGTCGCCCTGCGAGTTGCGGGTCGCGGGCCGGGGGCGGTCCAGCGGCAGGCTCAGGGGCTGCGGCACCCCGGACAGTTCCTTGCGCCAGTACTCGGCCTGCGCCGCGGCCAGGCTGCCGGGGTCGCTGACCTCGCCCAGCAGCTCGCGCTGCCACAGCGCGTAGTCCTTGTACGTCACCGGCAGCGGCTCGAAGTGCGGTGCCCGGCCCTCGATGCGCGCGGTGTAGGCGGTGGTCAGGTCGCGGGCCAGCGGGCCGCCCGAGACGCCGTCGGAGGCGATGTGGTGGATGAGCAGCACCAGGACGTGCTCCTGCGGCGCGCAGCGGAACAGGCGCACCCGCAGCGGGATCTCGGCCATCAGGTCGAAGCGGTGCGCGATGAACGCCTCGACCGCCCCGTCGAGGTCCTCGGGGGCCACGTCGACGACGGGCACCTCGACGGGTGCCTGGCCGATGGGCAGGATCCGCTGGTGGGGTTCGTCGTTGTCGTCCGTCACGTAGGTGGTGCGCAGCGGTTCGTGGCGGGCGACCACGTCGCCGACGGCGGCGACGAGGGCGGCCTCGTCGAGCGGCCCGGTCAGCCGGAACGCGGGAGAGATGTTGTAGGTCTCCGCGCCGCCCTCCAGTTGCTGGGTGAGCCACATACGGCGCTGGGCGAATGAAAGCGGAATCACTGGGTGTACTCCTCTACGGTCATCCTGCGGAGAGCGGGGCGGAGCGGGACGGCCGATTCCTCGGACCAGGCGGCGAGCGCCGCCACCGTCGGCAAGTCGAAGATCTTCCGGATCGGGATCTCCATCCCGATCTCGGCGCGGGCGCGGGTGATCAGCCGGGTGGCGAGCAGGGAGTGCCCGCCCAGTTCGAAGAAGCCGTCGTCGACGCCGACCTTCTCCACGCCCAGCACGTCCGCGAACAGCTTGGCCAGGTCCCTTTCGCGGGCGGTCCCCGGCGCCCGGAAGGGAGTGGCGGAGGTCAGGTCGGGGGCGGGCAGGGCCTTGAGGTCGAGCTTGCCGTTGGGGGACAGCGGGAGCCGCTCCAGTGGCACGTAGACGGCCGGGACCATGTACTCCGGCAGCCGGTCGGCCAGGTGGTCCTGGAGCTCGGCCGTGCCGGGGACGCTCGCGCCGTCGGCCGGGACCAGGTAGGCGGCCAGATAGGGCGTGGTGTCGGCGGGCCTGTGGGTCACGACGGCGACCTGGGCGATGTGCGGATGGCTGGTCAGGGCGGCCTCGACCTCGGCGGGCTCGACGCGGTAGCCGCGGATCTTGACCTGGGTGTCGATACGGCCCAGGTGCTGCAGCTCCCCGTCGGGGGTGAGGCTGGCGAGGTCGCCGGTGCGGTACATCCGCGAGCCGGGCGGCCCGTAGGGGTCGGGGACGAAGCGGTCGGCGGTCAGGGCGGCCTGCCCGTGGTAGCCGCGGCCCGCGCCGGCCAGGTACAGCTCGCCCGGCGTGTCCGGCGGCAGCAGGCCCAGGCCGGGGCTGAGCACGTAGGCGCGCACTCCCGGGAAGGGCCGCCCGATGGGTACACCGGCGGTGTAGGGCTCGTCGGGGTCCAGGGTGTGACCGGTGGCGTAGAAGGTCTCGCTGGGGCCGTAGCTGTTGATGACGCGGGCCTTGGGCCAGCGGGCGCGCACCCGCTGCGCCAGGACGGGGGTGAGTACCTCGCCGGAGATGTTCAGCGCCGTCGGGTCGATGCGGTCCGCGAGCTGGTCGACGAGTTCGGCGAAGGCGGAGGGCACCGAGCAGATGACGTCGACGTCCCAGCTGTCGCGTTCGGCCAGCTCCAGCACGTCGCGCACGATCTCGGCGGTGCCGCCGGTGCTCAGCGCGGCGAAGGTCTCGAAGGTGGCGACGTCGAAGCCGAACGAGGCGGCGACCAGGACCCGCCGGCCGGACTCGGCCCCGGCGTGCGCGACGAGGGCGTCGACGGCGTTGACGACGGTGCTGTGGGTGACGCCGACTCCCTTGGGGACGCCCGTGGAGCCCGAGGTGTAGATGACGTAGGCCAGGTTGTCGGGGCCGGCCGGGGTCCGCTCCCCCGCCGGGCCGGGAGCGGTGAAGTCGATGTCGTCCAGGACGAGGACGCCGATGTCGGTGGCCGGTACGAGCGTGCGGGTGGCGCGGTCGGTCAGGATGAGGTGCGGGCGGGCGGTGGGCAGGACGTGCGGCAGCCGGGCCGCGGCGTAGGCGGGGTCGACGGGCAGATAGGCCCCGCCGGCTTTGAGCACCCCCAGCAGCGCCACGACCGCGTCCACGGTACGCGGCAGGACCACGCTCACCACGCTCTCCGGGCCCACCCCGCGCCCGGCGAGCTCGGCGGCCAGGCGCTCGGCGCGTGCGTCCAGTTCGGCGTAGGTCAGCGAGGTGGTGCCGGAGACGACGGCGACCGCGTCGGGGGTCCGGGCCACCTGCGCGGCGACCCGCTCGGTGAGGGTGGTGTGCGAGGCGGGCACGCTCCAGTCGTTGACCCGGCCGAGCACCCGCTCGCGTTCGGCCGGCTCCATGGACTCGATCCCCGCGATCCGCAGGGCGGGGTCGGAGGCCAGCCGGCGCAGGAAGCGCGCCAGCCGCTGGGCGTACGTCCGTACCGTGGCTTCGTCGAAGACGCCCGGCGCGTACTGGATGACGAGCTGGAGGTGGGTGTCGGCCGCCGCGGTGAGGCACAGCGCGTAGTGGTTGCCGGCGAAGGGGCGCAGGCCCGTGAAGGTGATGCCGTCCGCGGCGTCGCTGGCGGCGCCCAGACCCTCCCGGTCGACCGGGTAGGACTCGAAGACGACCAGGGTGTCGAACAGGGACCGTACGCCGGCGGACTTCTGGATCTCCGGGAGCCCGTAGTAGTGGTGTTCCACCAGGTCGGCCTGGCGGCTCTGCAGGGCGCCCAGCAGGTCGGCGACGGTGTCGCCGGGCGAGTGGGCGACCCGGACGGGCACGGTGTTGATGAACATGCCGACCATCGACTCGACGTCGGCGACCGCGGGCGGGCGCCCGGAGACGGTCGCTCCGAACACCACGTCCTGGCGGCCGGTGAGCTGGCTCAGCAGCAGCGCCCAGGCGCCCTGCACCAGGGTGTTGACGGTGATCCCGAGGGCGGCGGCCCGGCGGACGAGTTCGCGTGCCTCCTCGGCGGGCAGCTCGACGTCGACCTGGCCGCGGGTGCCGTCGTCCTCGCTGCCGGAGTCGGGCACCAGGAGTGTCGGCTCCTTCAGTCCTTCGAGTTCGCCGGCCCACGCGCGGGCCGCCTCGTCCTTGTCCTGGCGGTGGAGCCAGGACAGGAAGTCGCCGAAGTCGCGGGGTGCGGGCAGCCGGCTGCCGTCGCCGTCCGCGGCGTAGAGCAGCAGCAGGTCCTGCATGAGCAGCGGGGTGGACCAGCCGTCGTACAGGGCGTGGTGGGCGGTCAGGACGAGTTCGGGCCGCTCGGGGTCGAGGACCGCCAGGGCGAGGCGGATCAGGGGCGGGCGGTCCGCGTCGAAGTAGGCGCGCTGGTCCTGCTCGAGGAAGCGCTCGAACTCCTCGGTGCGCCGCGGTTCGGGCACCGCGCTCAGGTCGAGGTGGGTGAAGGGCAGCGTGACCGAGGCGGGGACGACCTGCACGAGGTCGCCGTCCGCGCCCTCGACGAAGGCCGCGCGCAGCGCCGGGTAGCGGTCGAGCAGGGCCTGTCCTGCGCGGTGCATGCGCTGCGGGTCGACGCGGCCGGACAGGTGGAAGACCAGCTGGATGTGGTAGGGGTCGACGTCGGCGAGCTTGGCCTGGAAGAGGATCCCGGACTGGGCCGGGGTGGCGGGCCAGATGGTGGTGAGCGCGCCGAAGCGGCTCTCCCAGGCGTCGATCCGGGGCTGGCCCACGGTGACCAGGGGGACGTCGCTGGGGGTCAGGCCGCCCGCGTCGGGGCCTGCGGCGTGGCGGGCCAGGGCGGTGAGGGCCTGGGTCCACAGTCCGGCCAGTTCCTGGACTTCCTGGCGGGTGAGGACGCCGGTGGGGAAGCCGAAGTAGGCGCTCAGTTCCTCGCCGCGGCCGCTGTCGGTGGCCACCGCGTTGATCTCCAGTGCGGAGAGCACCGGCATGTCCGCGTCCGGTGCGGCGATCAGGTCCGCGTGGCTGGTGTCGGGCGCCCAGCCCAGGTCCCGCAGCTCCTCGGGGAGGTCCGCCCCGGAGGCCTTGCCGAGGTAGTTGAACCCGATCTGCGGTTGGCGGGCGCCGGCCAGGCGGGCCGCGGTGTCGGGGTTGAGGTGGCGCAGCAGCCCGTAGCCCATGCCGTGGTCGGGTATCGCGCGCAGCTGTTCCTTGACGGCCTTGACGGCGCGGCCGGCGGCCGGGCCGCCGGCGAAGGCGTCGGCCAGGTCGACGTCGCCGATGTCGAGGCGCACCGGGTACATGGCGGTGAACCAGCCGACGGTGCCGGAGAGGTCGGCGCCGGGCACCAGGTGCTCCTCGCGGCCGTGGCCCTCCAGGCGCACCAGTGCCGAGGAGGCGGACCGGCCGCGGGTGCGGTGCCAGCGGGCCAGCGCCAGGGCGAGTCCGGCCAGCAGGCCGTCGTCGACGCCGCCGCGGAACAGGGCGGGCACCGTGTTCAGCAGAGTGTGGGTGACGTCTGACGGAAGCTGCACGCGCACGGTGTCCACGGTGGCGGTGACATCGCGGGCCGGGTCCAGCGCGCGGGCGCCCAGGACCGGTTCGTCGTCGCGCAACAGGTCCTGCCACACGGGTACTTCCGCCACGCGCTCGGGGCGGGCGGCCTCCTCGGCCAGGGCGTGCGTCCAGCGCCGCAGCGAGGTGCCGACGGCCGCCGGTTCGCCGGAGGCGGCGCCGGTCGCCTGCTGCCAGGCGGCCACCAGGTCGGGGAGCAGGATCCGCCACGACACCCCGTCGACGACCAGGTGGTGCAGCACGATCAGCAGCCGGTCCGCGCCGCCGGCACGGGTCAGCCACACGAACTGCGCCATCACCCCGGCGTCGGGGTCCAGTCGGTCCGCGGCCGCGTCCAGCTCGCCCTGCACGGCGGCCTCGGCGTAGACGGCCTCGCGCAGCAGGGCGGCGGCGTCCACGCCGCCCGCCGGCCGCATCCGCAGTCCGGGCTCGTCCCTGTCCAGGCGCGAGCGCAGCACGTCGTGGCGGTCCAGGACCGTCTGCAGGGTGGCGGTCAGCGTGGTGCGGTCGATGCCGGGCGGCAGGGTCAGCAGGGCGGACATGCAGAACCGGCCGATGCCGCCGCCCAGGGCGAGCACGTGTGCGGCGGTCGGGGGCAGGGGCGCCCAGCCGACGCCGCCGCCGGGCAGCTCGGCCAGCGTCACGCGCTCCTCCTGGTCCCGGCCTTCGACCAGTTCGGCGAGCCGGGCGACCGTGCGGTGCTCGAACACCTCGCGGGTGGTGACCTGTACGCCGCGGGCCTTGGCGCGGGCGACGACCTGGATGGAGCGGATGCTGTCGCCGCCGCTGGTGAAGAAGTCGTCGTCGACGCCGATCCGTCCGGCGCCCAGGACGTCGGCGTACACCTCGGCCAGCACCCGTTCCGCGTCGTTTCGCGGCGCCCGGTACTGGGCGCCGGTGAACTGGGGAGCGGGCAGCGCGGCCCGGTCGAGCTTGCCGCTGGGGGTCAGCGGCAGCCGGTCCAGGACCACGAGCTGGGCGGGCACCATGTAGTCGGGCAGCCGTTTGGCGGCGAAGCGCCGCAGGTCGGCCGGGGACACGGTGGCGTTGATGTCCACGTCGCCGCCGTGGGCGTCGGCGCCCGTCTGGGCGACGTAACCGACCAGGCGGGGGGTGCCGTTGTGGTCCTCGCGGACGGTGACCACGGCCCGGCTGACCGCGGGGTGCCGGGCCAGGACGGTCTCGATCTCGGTGGGCTCCAGGCGGATGCCGTTGACCTTGACCTGGTTGTCGGCCCGTCCCGCGTAGGTCAGTTGGCCGTCCTCGTCCCACCGGGCGAGGTCGCCGGTGCGGTACATGCGGGTGCCGGGTGGGCCGAAGGGGCAGGGCACGAACCGCTCGGCGGTGGTCGCGCCGGCGCGGTGGTAGCCGCGGGCGATCGGCCCGGCGACGTACAGCTCGCCCACCACGCCCTGGGGAACCGGGGCGAGTTCGGGTCCCAGGACGTGGGCGCGCATGTTGGCCAGCGGTGCGCCGATCGGCACCGCGCCGCTCCCGGACGCCTGCGGGGGCAGGGTGAAGGTGGAGGTGTAGAAGCTCTCGGTCTGTCCGTAGGCGTTGATGACGCGGGTGCCGGGCAGCGCCTGGTGGATCTTTGCCACCAGGTCGAAGGAGAGCGCCTCGCCGGCCAGGACGACGGTGTCCACGTCCAGTGCCAGACCCCCGGGGGCCTCGGGGGTCCCGGGGGGCGCGAGTTGGTCCAGGAGGGCGGAGAACACGGCGGGTACGGCACTGAGGGTGGTGCCCGACCAGTGGTCGCGTTCGGCGAGTTCGAGGACGTCACGGACGATCTCCACGACGGCCCCGGTGGTGAGCGCCGTGAAGATCTCGAAGACCGACACGTCGAAGTTCACCGACGTGGCGGCCAGCATCCGCGAGCCCTGCTCGACGTGGGTGCGCCGGCGCAGGTCCTGGATGCCGTTGACCACACCGGCGTGGGTGACGGCGACGCCCTTGGGCGTGCCGGTCGATCCGGACGTGAACATCACGTACGCGAGGTTCTCGGGCCCGATCCCCAGGTCGGCGTTCTCGACGACGGGACCGTCCAGGTCCAGATCCAGGTCCAGGTCGTCCAGGACCAGTACGGGCGCGGCGCTCTCCCCCAGCAGCGCGGGTGCGGTGGAGCGGTCGCTGAGCACCAGGGCCGGGCGGGCGGTGTCGAGCAGCAGGCCGACACGGGCGGCCGGGTACTGCGGGTCGACGGGGAGGTAGGCGCCGCCGGCCTTGAGCACGGCGAGCAGGGCGACGACGAGGTCCGCGGAGCGGGGCAGGGCCACCGCCACCAGGACGTCCGGTCCCACCCCGCGCTCGCGCAGGACGGCGGCGAGCCGGCCCGCGCGGGTCTCCAGCTCCCCGTACAGGAGGGTGGTGTGCCCGCACACCACGGCGCTCGCGCCCGGTGTCCGGGCCGCCTGCTTGGCGACCAGTTCCGGCACCGTCGCCGCGGGCACCGGTGCGTCGGTGGCGTTCCAGCGGGCCTGCCGCTCCTGCTCGGCGTCGCTGAGCACGTCCACCGCGCCCAGCCGCGTCCCGGGCTCGGCGACCAGCTGCCGCAGCACGCGCACGTAGCGCTCGACCAGGCTCTGGGCGGTGGCGGCGTCGAACAGCTGCGTCGCGTACTCCAGGCGCCCGTGGGCGTGCCCGGCGGGGGTCGGCACGATGTTGAAGAACAGGTCGAACTTGGCGGTGTCGGTGCCCGTCGGCAGCGGCGTGATCCGCAGTCCGGGCACCTCGATCTGCGACCAGGAGAACTGCCAGGCCAGCATCACCTGGAACAGCGGCTGGTAGGCGGTGGTGCGGTCGGGGTTGAGGAGTTCCACCAGGTGCTCGAAGGGCACGTCCTGGTTGTCGTACGCGGCCAGCGCCCGGTCGCGGACCTGCTCCAGCAGGTCACCGAAGGAGGGGTTGCCGGACAGGTCGACACGCAGCACCCAGGTGTTGGCGAAGAACCCGATGAGGTCTTCGAGCTGCTCGTCGGCCCGCCCCTCGATGGGGCTGCCGATGGTGAGGTCGTTGCCGGCGCCCAGGTGGTGCAGGAGCACCGCCAGGACGGCCTGGGCGACCATCGGGCCGGTGGCGCCGTGGTCGGCGGCCAGCTTGCCGATCCCGGCGATCAGGTCGGCGTCCAGCCGGAAGTCGGCGTGGCCGCCGCGGTGACTCGCCGAGGTGGGACGCGGCCGGTCGAGCGGCAGCTGCACCGGTTGCGGAACCCCTGCCAACTCCTCCTTCCAGTAATGGAGTTGCTCGGCGGCGACGCTGTCGGGGTCGTCCACCTCGCCCAGCATCTGCCGCTGCCACACCGTGTAGTCCTTGTACTGCACCGGCAGCGGCGTCCAGTCCGGTGCCCGGCCCTGGGCACGGGCCGCGTACGCGGACAGCAGGTCCCGCATGAACGGCGCCATCGACGCCCCGTCGGCCGCCACGTGGTGGAAGACGAACACCAGCACGTGCTCCTGCGGGGACAGCCGCAGCACGGTGGTGCGCAGCGGCAGGTCGCGGTCCAGCTCGAAGCCCGCGCCCGCCGCCTCGCGCACCTCCTCGTCCACCGCGTCGGCGGCCACGTCCCGCAGCGAGAACAAGGGGGCGGCCTCGTCGGCGGACAGGATGTGCTGTTCGGGTGTGCCGTCCTGCGTCTCCACGAGCAGGGTGCGCAGGCTCTCGTGCCGGGTGACGACGTCCGTCACCGCCGCGGACAGGGCGGCCGTGTCCAGTGGCCCGTCCAGACGCAGCACGAAGGGGATGTTGTACGTCGCGGAGGGCCCCTCCAGACGGTGGAGGAACCACAGCCGACGCTGGGCGAAGGACAACGGGATCATCGTGCAGCTCCTAAACGTTCATCTGGCGCAGCTGGAGGCGGTTCGACTTGCCCGACTTCTTGATGTGGCCCGCCAGTTCGGCGACGGTCGGACTGCGGAACACGGTGGTGACCTTCACGTCGACCTTGAGCTCGTTGCGGATGCGGCCGATCAGCCGGGTGGCCAGCAGGGAGTGCCCTCCGTTGTCGAAGAAGTCGGCGTCGATGCCGATCTCCTCGACGCCGAGCAGCTCCGCGAACAGCCGGCACAGGACTTCCTCGTCACGGTTGCGCGGTCCTCGTCCGGTGGCGGTCTCGGTGCGTTCGGGTGCGGGCAGCGCCCCGCGGTCGAGCTTGCCGCTGGGTGTCTGCGGGAACCGCTCCAGCACGACGATCGCCGAGGGGACCATGTAGGCGGGCAGGTGCTCGCGGGCGAGGGCCGTCAGCACGGCGACGTCCGGACCGGACGGCTCGTGCGTGCCGGCGGCGGGCACCACATAGGCGACCAGGCGCTGGTCGTCGGCGTGGTCCTCGCGCACCACGGCCACCGCGCTCTCCACGCCCGGGTGCGCGGCCAGCACCTGCTCGATCTCGCCGAGCTCGATGCGGAACCCGCGCATCTTGACCTGGAAGTCGGAGCGGCCGATGTACTCGACCTGCCCGTCCCCGGTCCACCGCACGACGTCGCCGGTCCGGTACATGCGCGTTCCCGGCGTGCCGAAGGGGCAGGCGACGAAGCGGGCCGCGCTCAGGGCACTCTGGCCCAGGTAGCCGCGGGCCAGCTGGGTGCCGGCCAGGTACAGCTCGCCGGTGACGCCGGGCGCCACCGGGCGCAGGGCCGCGTCCAGGACGTACACCTGCGTGTTCCAGATGGGGGTGCCGATGGGGACGCGGTCGGCACCGGGCACGTGCTGCCAGTGCGTGACCTCCACGGACGCCTCGGTGGGCCCGTAGACGTTGTGGGCGGTGCAGCCGGGCAGCAGGGTGGTGAACTTGTTGGCCAGGGCGGCCGGGAACGCCTCGCCGGCGACCTCGATCCAGCGCAGGCTGGTGCACTGCGCGGCGGTGGGTTCGGCGACGAACGTCTCCAGCAGCGAGGGCACGAAGTCCGCGCCGGTGACCTGGTGCCGCTGGATCAGCTGCGCCAGGTAGGCCGGGTCGCGGCGCCCGTCCGGGCGGGCGACGACGACGGCGGCGCCGGCCTGCAGCGGTGCGAACAGCTCGGGCACCGACACGTCGAAGCTCGCCGTCGTGCTCAGCAGCACCCGGTCCTCGGGCGTCACGTCGAAGTGCGCCAGTCCCCACTTCAGCCGGTTCGTGATCGCCCGGTGCGCGACCGGCACGCCCTTGGGGCCGCCGGTGGAGCCGGAGGTGTAGATGACGTACGCGGCGTTGTCGGGCGACAGGGTCCGCGCGGGGTCGGTCTCCGGGTATCCGGCGACGTCGGGAAGGGCGCTGTCCAGGACCAGGAGCGGCTTCGCGCTGTCCAGCACGTGCCGCACCCGGTCGGCGGGCAGTTCCGTGTCGACGGGCACGTAGGCGGCACCCGCCTTGACCACCGCGTAGATCGCCACCATCAGGTCCACCGAGCGGGGGATCCTCACCGCGACGAGCTGCTCGGGACCGGCGCCCTGCTCGATGAGCCAGTGCGCCAGCCGGTTCGCCCGCCGGTTGAACTCCCCGTACGTGAGCTGCTCGTCCTCGGCGATGACCGCGACGCGCTCGGGGTCGCGGCTCACCTGGGCCTCGAACGCGTCCGGCAGGGTGGTCGCGGCCACGGGGTGCGCGGTGTCGTTCACCCGCCGCACCAGCCGGTCCCGCTCGTCGTCGGCCAGCACGTCGACGCCGGCGACGGGCACCGTGGGGTCGGCGAGCACCTGCTCCAGGACCCGTACGAGGCGGGCCGCGATCGTCTCGGCGGCTGCCCGGTCGAACAGGTCGGTCTGGTAGTCCAGGGACAGCCGCAGGTAGGGGTCGGAGGAGTTGAGGGTGAGGGGGTAGTGCGAGCCGGCGAACGGCCTGATGGCGTCGATGGTGAAGCCCGCCGAGGTGTTCGCCTCGACGATGCCCTCCCGGTCCACGGGATAGTTCTCGAACACCACGATCGTGTCGAACAGGCTGGGCAGCCCCACACCGCGCTGGATGTCGGCCAGCCCGTAGTAGTGGTGGTCGAGGAGGCTGATCTGCCGGTTCTGCAGATCGGTGATGACCTCGCCCAGGCTCTGGCCGGGCCGGCACAGGGCCCGCGTCGGCAGGGTGTTGATGAACAGGCCGACCATTTCGTCCGAGCCGCTGAGGTCCGAGGGGCGGCCGTTGACGGCGGCGCCGAACACCACGTCCTGCTGCCCGGTCAGCTTGCCCAGTAGGACCGCCCAGGCGCCTTGCAGCAGCGTGTTCAGGGTGACACCCAACTGGGCGGCGCGCCGGGCCAGTTCGCGGCCCTTGTCGATGGACAGCGGCACCTCGATGCGCCCCAGTGAGGACGCCTGTCCGGTGGGGACCAGGTCCGCGGCGACCAGGGTCGGCTGGTCGAATCCCTCCAGCTCGCTCTTCCAGCGGGCGGCCGAGGCCGGCCGGTCCTGCCTGGACAGCCAGGCCAGGTAGTCGCCGTAGCTGCGCACCGGGGCGAGGTCCCCGCCGTCCGCGTACAGCCGGACCAGATCGGTGATCACCATCGGCGAGGACCAGCCGTCGAACAGCGTGTGGTGGGCGGTGATGACGAGCTTGGTCCGCGTCGGCCCGCAGGTCAGCTGGGTGAGGCGGAACAACGGGGGCCGGGCGGGGTCCAGTTGCTCGGCCCGGTCGTCGGCGAGGGCCTTGTCCAGGGCGGCTTCCTGGCCGCTGTCGTCCAGCCCGCTCACGTCGATGTGCCGCCAGGGCAGCGCGACGTGCTCCGGCACGACCTGCACCGGTTCGCCGTCGGCGGTGGTGACGAACGCCGAGCGCAGGTTGGGGTGGCGCTCCAGCAGCGCCTGCCCGGCCGCCCGCATGCGTGCCGCGTCGACGGGTCCGGACAGATGCAGCACGAACTGCATGTGGTAGACGTCGAAGGCGCCGTCGGCGAGCGCCGCCTGGAACTGGATGCCGGACTGGCCCGGGGCCTGCGGCCACACCTCGGCCAGCCGGCCGTAGCGCTCCTCCCAGGTCTCGATGTCGCCCTGGCGCACGGTGACCAGCGGGGCGTCGGAGGGGGTGAGCCCGCCGACGAGCGGGCGGGCGGCGTGCGCGGCCATGCCGTGCAGCACCCGCACCCACAGCTCGGCCACCTCCGTGGCCTGCTCGCGGGTCAGCACCCCCTGCGGGAACAGGAACGCGGCCTGCAGTCGCGTGCCGTCGGCGGTGTCCGTGGCGACGGAGTTGACCTCCAGGGCGGACAGCGCGGGAAGGTCCCCGTCCGGCTGGGCGATCAGCTCCGCGGACCAGGACGCGGGGCCCCAGCCGTCGCTGCGCAGCTCCTCGGGCACATCGGTGTCGGAGATCCGGCCGAGGTAGTTGAAGCCGATCTGCGGCACGGCCAGGTCTTCGAGCTGTTCGGCGCCGTCCGGGTTGAGATAGCGCAGCAGCCCGTAGCCCAGGCCCTTGTCCGGGATCCGGCGCAGCTGCTCCTTGACCAGCTTGATCGCGGTGGCGGCGGCGGGGCCGCCGGCCAGCACGTCGGCCAGGTCGACGGTGCGGACGTCGATCCGGGCCGGGTACATGGTGGTGAACCAGCCGACGGTGCGCGAGAGGTCGGCGCCCGGGACGGCGTCCTCCTCGCGGCCGTGCCCCTCCAGGCGGACCAGGGTCGGGGTGTCTGCGGAGCGCCAGTGGTCGACGGCCAGGGCGAGTGCGGCGAGCAGCACGTCGGTCCCGGTGCCGCGGAACGCGGCGGGCAGGGTGGTGAGCACCGCTTCGGTGACGTCGGCGGGCAGCTCCACCCGGACGGTGTCCAGGGTGGACCACACGTCCTGTGCCGGGTCGAGGGCCCGGCTGCCCAGCGGCGGGTCGGACGCTTCGAGGAGGTCGCGCCAGTACGCCAGTTCGGTCTCCCGGCGCGGGTCCAGCGCCTCGTCGGCGAGGGCGGCCGCCCAGCGGCGGGCCGAGGTGCCGACCGCGGGCAGTTCGGGCCGGTGCCCGCGCCGCACCTGCTGCCAGGCCTGGGCGAAGTCCGCCATCAGGATGCGCCAGGAGACGCCGTCCACCACCAGGTGGTGCAGGACCACCAGCAGCCTGCCCGCACCCGACGGCGGGGCGAACCAAACGAAGTCCGCCATGGTGCCGGCGCGCGGATCGAGGCGGCCGACCGCTTCGTGGAGCTCCTGCCGGGCGGCCGCCAGCAGCGAAGGATCGTCCCAGCGGCCGTCGCACGCGACGCGCCGGACGAGGTCCGCGGCGCGCACGCTGCCCGGGGCGGGCACCACGAGCTGGGGCTGCGGGCCGTCTTCGAGGCGGGCGCGGAGCAGGTCGTGGCGTTCCAGAACGGCGTCCAGGGTGGCGCTCAGGGTGTCGGCGGTGATGCCGTCGGGCAGTTCGAGGACCATCGACATGGCGAACCGGTTCATGCCGCCGCCGTGCTCGAACACCTGGCGGGCCACCGGGGGCAGCGGCATCGCTCCGATGCCGCCGCTCTCGTCCTCGGCCAGCACGGGCACCCGGCCCTGGCGGTCGCGGGCCGCCTCGGCGAGGCGGGCGGCCGTACGGCACTCGAAGATCTCCCGGGTGGACAGCTCCAGGCCCCGGGCGCGGGCGCGGGCCACCACCTGGATGGAGCGCAGGCTGTCGCCGCCGGCGGCGAAGAAGTCGTCGTCGACGCCGACCCGGTCCACGCCCAGGACGTCCGCGTACGCGGCGGTGATGATCTTCTCGGTGTCGGTGCGGGGCTCGCGGTAGGTCTCGCCGCCGAACTCCGGCTCGGGCAGGGCCGAGCGGTCCAGTTTGCCGGTGGGTCCCAGCGGCAGCCGGCCCAGAGCGACGAACGCCGAGGGCACCATGTAGTCGGGCAGACGCGCCGCGACGAACTTGCGCAGCTCGGCGGAGGACGCGCCGGCCAGCACATCCACGTCGCCGATCCCGCCGGCTCCGTCGTCGCCGACGCCGCCCTCGCCGGTGTGCACCACGTAGGCGACCAGCCGACGGCCGCCCGCGGGCACCTCCCGGCTGATCACCAGGGCCTCGCTGATGCCGGGGTGGCGGGTGATCGCCGCCTCGACCTCGGCCGTCTCGATGCGGAATCCCCGCACCTTGACCTGGCCGTCGCTGCGGCCCACGCACTCCAGTCGGCCGCGCGCGTTCCTGCGGGCCAGGTCGCCCGTGCGGTACATCCGCTCGCCGGGGGCCCCGAAGGGGCTGGCGACGAAGCGTTCGGCGGTCAGGGACGGCCGGCCGTGGTAGCCGCGGCCCAGGCAGGTGCCGGCGACGTACAGCTCGCCGATGACGCCCGGCGGCACCGGCGCCAGTCCCGGGCCCAGCACGTAGGCGCTCATGTTGCCCAGCGGGGTGCCGATGGGCACGACGTCGCCGTCGTCCCACTCCTCGGACGGCTCCAGGGTGAAGGTCGTGGCGTAGAAACTCTCGCTCTGCCCGTAGCAGTTGACGATGCGCGCCTCGGGCAGGGCCTGGCGCACCTGGTGCACGAGCCGGCCCGGCAGCACGTCGCCCGCGCAGACCACGGTGTGCACGTCCGGCGCCTTGTCCAGGCGGCCCGCCAGTTCGGTGAGCACGGTGGGCACGCCGCTGACGACGTGGCCGTCCCAGCCGTCGCGCTCCCCCAAGGCCAGTGCGTTGTCGACCAGTTCGGCGGTTCCGCCGGTGCTCAGGGTGGTCAGCAGCTCGAAGACCGAGACGTCGAAGTTGACGGAGGTGGCGGCCAGCATCCGCCGGCCCGGCTCGGTGCCCACGACGCGCACCAGCTCGCGCACTCCGTCGACGACACCCCGGTGCGTGATGGCCGCGCCCTTGGGGGTGCCGGTGGAACCGGAGGTGTACATCACGTAGGCCAGGTTGTCGCCGGTGAGCGGGGCCCTGCGGTCGCTGTCGTCCGGTGCGCCCTGCGGGGTTTCCCAGTGGGCGCGCCCGTCGACGTCGATCACGGTGAGGCCGCTCGCGGGCAGCTCCTGGCCGGTCGCGGTGTCGGTGACCGCGAAGCGGGGGGCGGCTTCGCGCAGCACGCTGGGGGCACGGCCGGCGAGGTAGCGCGGGTCCAGCGGCACGTATCCGGCGCCGGACTTGAGGATGCCCAGCAGGCCGGCCACCAGGTCCTCGGTGCGGGGCAGCGCGAGCAGGACCAGGTCCTCCGGTCCGGCGCCGCCGCGCAGCAGCTGCCAGGCGACGGCGTTGGCGCGGTCGTCCAGCTCACGGTAGGTGAGGATGCGTCCCTGGCATTCCAGGGCCGGGGCGTCGGGGGTGCGGGCGACCTGGCGCTCGAACAGCCGCGGGACCGTCGTCTCGGGCACCGCGGCGGCAGCCTCGACGGAGGGGGTCAGCAGCAGGGTGCGCTCGCTGTCGTCCAGGACGTCGAGGGTGGCGACCGGGCGCCGCGGGTCGGCGGTCAGCCGCCGCAGGACGCGGACGAAGCGCCGCGCGATGCTCTCGGCGGTGTCCCGGTCGAAGAGGCCCGCCGCGTACTCCAGGCGGCAGTTCGCCCCGCCGGACCCGTTCGGCAGCAGGTCGAAGAACAGCTCGAACTTGGCCGTGCCGGTCTCCAGCCGCTCCACCTCGACGCCCAGGCCCGGGAGTTGGAGGTCCGGTACCGGCGGCTGCCAGGACAGCATGACCTGGAAGAAGGGGTTGTAGGCGGTGGAGCGGTCCGGGTTGAGGAGCTCCACCAGCCGCTCGAAGGGCAGGTCCTGGTGGTCGTAGGCGGCCAGCGAACGCTCCCGCACCTGCCCCAGCAGCCCGCGGAAGTCCGGGTTCCCCGAGAGGTCGACGCGCAGCACCCAGGTGTTGACGAAGAACCCGACGAGATCGCGGAGTTCCTCGTCGGTGCGGTCGGTGATCGGCGCGCCGATGGACACGTCGTCGCCGCAGCCCAGGTGGTGCAGGAGCACCGCCAGGGCCGAGTGCATGACCATCGAGACGGTGGTGTCCGCCTCCGTGGCCAGCTTCTCCACGGCCGCGAGCAGGTCGGCTTCGATGTCGAAGGGGATCCGGTCGCCGTCGGGGCTCATCACCCGGGGGCGCGGCCGGTCCGTGGGCAGGGCCAGCGGCTGCGGCAGGTCGGCCAACGCCGTGCGCCAGTAGTCGAGTTGGCGGGCGGACAGGCTCTCCGGGTCGCTCTCGTCGCCCAGCACCTCACGCTGCCACAGCGTGTAGTCGGCGTACTGCACCGGCAGGACCTCCCACGCCGGCGCACGGCCCTCGGCGCGGGCGGCGTAGGCGGTGGTCAGGTCGCGGAACAGCGGCCCGAAGGACTCCCCGTCCACGGCGATGTGGTGCGCGACCACGACGAGGGTGTGCTCGCGCGGGCCGCTGCGGAGCAGCCGGGCGCGGATCGGGATGTCGGCGGCCAGGTCGAAGGTCCCGGTGGCGGCCTCCTCGATCGCCGCCGCCCGTTCCTGCCGCGTGACGTCGAGGACCGGCAGCGCCAACGGCGCCTGCTCCAGCGGCAGGACCCGCTGGTGCGGCACGCCGTCGTCACTCTCGACGATCACCGTGCGCAGCACCTCGTGCCGGTCGACGACATCGCCCAGCGCCGCCTCCAGCGCCGCCACGCTCAGCTCGCCGGTCAGCCGCAGGGCGAAAGCGCCGTTGTAGGTCGGCGAAGGGCCTTCGAAGCGGTCCACGAACCACAGCCGACGCTGCGCGAACGACAACGGGATCATTGTTTCTCCAAATCGGCGAGAACCAGGAGGGAGCGGGTGGCAGCTCAGCTCAGGTCGAGCAGGGTCAGCAGGTCGTCGTTGTAGAAGTCGTCGATGGAGCACGCCCCCGACAGCGTCGAGAAGTAGCGGTCGATGTGCTCCTGGTGGCCGACCAGTTTCTGGAGCATCTCGACCCGCCCCTGGGGCTTGAGTTCGGCCACGTTCAGCGCGCCCTGGTACTGGCTCAGGGCTTCGCCGCTCAGATCGTTCTCGTAGCGGCGCAGGGCCGTGCGCAGTGCGGCGTCGTCGTGCAGGTTCTCCCCGATGTGGCCGGTGAGGGACTGGGCCTGGACGAACGCCTCGGTGATGCCGCGGGCGGTGATGGAGTCCTTGTGGTTGACCGCGTCACCGACCAGCACCCAGCCGGGTCCGTACGCCTTGCGGAAGTAGTTCTCCTGGTGGCCCGTGCCGTACAGCTGCTCCACCCGCCGGCCGGCCGCCATCCGCTCGTACAGCTCGGGCGCCGTCGTGCGGAAGGAGTCGAGGTAGAAGGGTTCGACCCCCTTGCGGACGTCGTTGTACTCCTCCTGCGGGAAGTAGGTCATGAGCAGCGTGAGGTCGTCGTTGGTCGGGATGACGCCGATCCAGCGGCCCGGCCGCTCGTACAGCTCGAAGTGCGACGGTACGTCCGCCCAGTAGCTGTAGTAGGTGCACGTCACCCGCGGGTGCTCGATGACGTTGGGCGCGCCGGCCTTGCGGGCCACCACGGAGCGCATGCCGTCCGCGCCGACGACCAGGCGGGCCCGGTCCTCGGTCTCGGTGCCGCCGGGCGTGCTGTAGCGCACGCCCACGACCCGGTCGTCCTCCCACACGAGGTCCTTGACCTGGCAGGACTGGCGGAACTCCACGCCGGCCGCCACGGCGCCCTCGGCGAGGATCGGGTCGAGGACGTAGCGCCGGGGCGCGTAGGTGTGGTGCAGGCCCTCCAGCGGCTCGGAGAAGCCGTCGATGCGAACACCCGGGCCCTCGTAGCTCTGGCGGGTGATCGGCCGGCAGCCCGCGTCGCGCAGCGCGTCCAGCAGGCCCCAGCGCTTCAGCAGCGCCATGCCCTGCATGTGGATGTAGTGGGAGGACAGGGTGTCCTGCGGGAACTGCGCCTTCTCCAGGAGCAGGACACGGTAGCCCTGCCGGGCGAACAGCATGGCCGTCGGCGAACCCGCACAACGGGCACCGATGACAATCACGTCGTACATGGCGCGCCTCTCTTACCAGGTAGTTGTCTGACGCACTGCGGCCGAGGCCGTGAAGTGCCCGTGCGGTGCGGCCCGTTGGGGGGTGCGGCCCGGCGAACAGGTCGCGGCGGGGCACGGGCGGCGGGGCAGCGACCGCGCCCGGGGTGGGCCAGCGGCCGCGGTGGTGTGCGGTCGCTGCCGCCGTGCTGTGCCGCGCGGCGGGGCCGCGACGGTGGTGCCGGCCCCGGATGTCAGGGGGCCAGGGTGCGCTGGGACTCGATGTAGGCGGAGATGGAGGCCACCGTGGGGTTGAGGAACATCTGGTCCATGGGCACCTCGACCCCCAGTTCCTCCATGAAGGCCCCCTGGATCCCGACCATGATCACGGACTGGCCGCCCAGGGCGAAGAAGTCGTCGTCGGGCGCGATGTCGTCGCGGCCCAGTTCCCGGCACCAGATGGCGCGCACGCTGTCGGCGGTCATCGCTGTCCTTCCTGATGGTGTCGCAGGGCGGGACGGCTAGGCCGCCGTGCCGCTGCCGGCATAGGTCTTGAGTGAGCCGATGAGTGCCGCGCGGTCGACCTTCCCGTGCGGACTCAGCGGCAGGCGCAGGATGTTCACGAAGCGGGCGGGGACCATGTTCCGCGGCAGCGTCCTGAGCAGCCGGGTGCGTACGTCGTCCTCGGTGAGCTCGTCCCGGCTGGGGACCAGGAACGCGGTCAGCTCGGCCTCGCCGGAGTCCGTGTACATGGCCACCACGGCGGCCTCCCGGACACCGGCCAGCTTGCCCAGGGCCCGTTCGATGTCGGTGGGGTCGATGCGCATGCCGCGCACCTTGACCTGGGCGTCCATCCGGCCGGCCACGACCAGGTGGCCCGCTTCGGTCACGTAGCCGCGGTCGCCCGTGCGGTACAGCCGCAACGGTGCGCCGTCGACGAGGACGGTGGCGAACTTGTCGTTCTCGGGCCCCGCCGCGCCCAGGTAACCCGCGCCGACTCCGGCCCCGGCGATGCAGATCTCGCCGTACTCCCCCGGTCCGACGCCGCGCAGCTGCTCGTCCAGGAGGTGGATGTCGGTGTTGTAGGCCGGGGTGCCCACCGGGGCGATGTCCTGCTCGCCGGAGCGGTAGTGGGCCAGGTCGTAGGAGGTGGCGACGTCCGTGCACTCGGCGACGCCGTACTGGTGCAGCAGGGTGCAGGTGTTGCCCTCTCGGCGGGCCCACCCGGTGAGACGTTCGGGCTTGAGTGCCTCACCGCCGAAGAGCACGTAGTCGAGGCGGGTGAGCGCGTCACCGCCCCGTGCCCGCTCCCAGTCGACCAGCACGTACAGGGTGCTGGAGGCGCAGTGCACCACGCGGATCTCGTGCTCGCTCAGGATGCGGTACGCCATCATGGCATCGAAGTTGCGGCTGGCCATCAGGTACTGCGTGGCACCGCAGAAAAGCGGTGTCATCAGGGCCCGTTGGGAGAGGTCGAAGCCGAACGCGCTGACGATGAGGTTGTGGGAGCCGCTGTGCAGGCCGTACTCGGTCTTGAGCCAGTTCATCAGGTTGAACCAGCCCTCGTGGCGCACCGCGGTCAGCTTCGGCGTGCCGGTCGAGCCCGAGGTGAAGACGGCGTAGCACACGTCGTCGCCGGTGACGTCGACGTCCGGTGAGGTCGCGGGGAGCGCCTCCAGGTGCTCGGTGAGCTGCTCCAGGTCGATGACGTCGACGGTCGCCGACTCGACCATGCCCGCGGTCGCCGGGGACGCCACGATGAGCGCGAGGTCCGGGACCTGGCCCAGCAGCAGCTCCAGCCTCGCCGCGGGATAGGCGGGGTCGAAGGGGACGTAGGCCGCGCCCGCCTTCAGGGTGCCGAGGATGGCGACGAGCATGTCGATGGAGTAGTCGAGGCAGACGCCGACCTTCGCGCCCCGGCCGTGGCCGCGCAGGCCCAGGAAGCGCGCGAACCGGTTCGCCCGCACGTCCAGCTCGGCGTACGTGATCTGCCGGCCGGCCCAGCGGACGGCGACGGCGTCGGGGGTGGCCAGCGCGTGCGCCTCGAACTGGCGGTGGACGACGGGCACCGGGGGCAGGGCAACCCGCTTTCCCTGAAGGATCATCAACTGGCTCCGATGTGAGGAAGGTCGGTCGAACAGTGAGCCGGGTCGCCCCGCGTGGGCGGGACCGGCGTTCGTGGCGTCAGGCGCCGGGCCGAAGGACGGCCGGCCGGTCGGCGGCCTCCAGCACGCGGGCCGCCCACTGGGTGAGGGACAGACCGTGCGCGGCAGCGGCCTTCGAGCAGTGCTCCAACTGGCCTGCGGAGAGCTCGATGGTGAGCGTGGCGCCACCGGCCGCGCCCTGCCCCTCTTGTCGGTCCTGGAGGACGGTCGAGCCGGTGGCCGGCTCGGTGGGACGGGACGCCTCCGGTCGCTCGGCGCCGCCCGTCGCGGGGGATCCGGCGGCATCGCTCTGCACCGCCAGGCCCGCGCGCAGGGCGCGGCGCAGTTCGTTGCGCGACCACTTGTGCTGCTCGGCCTTGCGCAGCCAGTAGTCCTGCTCGGGGGGCGAGAGGCGGGTCACCTCGGCGTGATGGGCGAAGCTGAGACCGTCGCGCCGTCGGTCGTGCTCGAACCTCCGGGCCACCCACGCGTAGTTGCGCAGGGTCTGGTAGTCCAGCCCGGTCCGCTCGACGGCCTCCTTGTAGCGCCGCCAGCCGTAGGTGGCCTCCCCGTAGATCAGCCAGTCGCCGAGCCACCACGCGGAGGAGTTCACCAGTTCGCGCAGGTTGGTGCCGATCTGCTCCCAGGACCGCTCCGGCAGATTCTGCGGGAAGGTCATGCCCGACTTGCCCACGGTGGCCTGCCTGCCCACGAAGGACAACAGCGCGTCGCCCTGCACGGGCTCGCCACGGTGCTCCGCCGGCCTGGCCCGGTACCCGCTCGCGGTCCTCACAGCCCCCGTCACAGCCTTCATCTCCCCACTCGATGTGTCTCTCTTCCCGGGCTTCCCGGGCATGCCGCCGCGGTCGGGCCGGCCCGGCGGCGATCGCCGCTTCTTCCCGCGGAGCCGGGCCCGGCGGGCCGCGGCGCTCGCGCCGGGGGCCCCTTCCGGTGCACGGGGGCGGATTCCGGCGGTACTCGGACCCGGCCCCGCGCGGCGGGCCCGCTCAGTCCGCCGCCATCGCCTCCTGCAGGCTCTTGGGCCGCAGGTCGGTCCAGTTCTGCTCGACGTACTCCAGGCAGTCGGCCCTGGCGGCCTCACCGAACACCACACGCCAGCCGGCGGGCACCTCGGCGAACACCGGCCACAGGGAGTGCTGCTCCTCGTCGTTGACCACCACGTAGAAGCGGCCGTCCGCGTCGTCAAAGGGGTTCGTGCTCAACTGGCACCGTCCTTGTCCGTCATGGGGTGACTGCAGATGGGAAACCGCCGGGCCGAAGGCCGGCGGACGCCGGGTACACCTCACCGAGGGGAGGCCCGTCCGGTCGACAGGACACCCGTGCGAGTGTCCGGTCGACAGGACACCCCGCACCGGCGGCGACCCGGCGATGCCACGTCACGTTAGGGACCCGGCCCTCGGCGCTACAAGGGCGGAGGAAGCGCCGGGCACCCCGGCACCAGGCGGCACCGGCCACCGCCGGCAGTCTCTGTACCGGGCGGCCCTCCTGTGCCACGATGCCGCGCTCGCGGACCGGCCGGGCGGAACGCCTGAGGATCACTCGAGAGCCGCCACACCTGCGGCGGAGCGCGCCTCCCTCCCCCGCCCGGGCCGCCCGGCGCCGCTCTAGGGTCTGTCGTTCGGAGCAGGCCGGCCGTGACAAACAGTTCGCCTTGGCCGACCCGAGCGGGGTCTGGTGCGTGCCGGACCCCGCGACGCCGGCATGATCCAAGTGACAGGCCCTAGGGTGCGAGGTGCGCCGCCGCCGAACGAGAAGGGTGATCGCGATGGACAGTGCCCCGGACGCCCTGCGCCTGTTCGTTCTGCACCACGCGGGAGGCTCGCACGTGCTCTACCGGCACTGGCCCGCCCAGCTGCCCGCCGCCTGGGACGTACGGCTGCTCGACGCACCCGGCCACGGCGTACTCCTCGACCAGCCGCTGATCAGCGACGCGGGTCTCCTCGCCGACTTCCTGCTGCGCGCCATCGAGCCGGAACTGCGTTCCCCCTACGCCCTGTTCGGGCACAGCATGGGCGCGCTGGTGGCGTACGAGATGACGCGGCGGGCCGCCGAGCGGGAACTGCCGCCGCCGGTGTGGGTCGGCGTCTCCGCGCGCCCGGCACCGCAGTCGGCCGGCCCCGACCGGCGGTACCACGAACTGCCCGACGCCGAACTGTGCAGCCGGCTGAAGTCACTCGACGGCACGCCTGACGAGATCTTCGACGACCCAGAACTGTGGGCCCTCCTCGCGCCCGTCATCCGGAGCGACCTGCGCCTGGTGGAGAGCTGGCGGCCCACCCCCGGCGCCCCGCCGCTGCCGGTGACGCTGTCCGCGTACGCGGGCGGCGAGGACCACTCGGCCTCCCCCGGCCACATGGCGGGCTGGGCAGAACACGCCGTGCGCTTCGCGGGCCTGCGGGTCTTCGAGGGAGGTCACTTCTACTTCCAGGACGACCCGGGGCCGCTGCTGCGGCAGATCGCGCGGGACGCGACCGATGCCCTCCACGCGTCCCGCGCGTCGGCGGTGACGGCGGCAAGGGCAGTGAGGGCGGTCCCCGGGACGCCCGACACGGCGCACTCCTGACGAACCACCGCTGAACGCGCCGGACCGCCGCCGCCGGATCCACGGCGCATGCCGTCCTGGCCGCAGTGCCGGGCTGCACTGAGGTGCGGCGCGCTGCGGCGCGGTGGGGTGCCAAGTCGACGGTGAGCTGGGGTGCCAAGTCCCCGGTGCGCCACCGTCGTTCGCGCACCGATCAGGCGATGCCGAGCAGGGTGACAGGCATGCCCAGGTGGCATCTCCGCGGTTCCGCTGTCGGCCCCTCAGGCCACGCGCCCAAGCCCTCGCACGGCTGGTCACCTACACCCACCGGACTCGCGCATCCGCGCCGTCGGGCGCTGCCCCCTGCCCGGGAACATCCCGGAGAACGGCCACGGCCCGCCCCCCAACCCCGCCTCCGCCCGTCGCGTCGTCGCGTCGTCGCGTCGTCGCGACGACGCGTCCAACGGTCTCGCCAGATGCGGAATCAAGGACCTTCTTTTAGCCAACTCGGTGCAGTGCAAGGGTTATTGAGTGGCCGGCGTGGGGGTCTTCTACGCGCCAGGCCGGCGTTCGGTTCCGTGTGTGTCCGCGAAGGCGCCCGACCGCTATGTCGCCGTTCGGGGTCGCGCCTCACACGCTGTTCGCACACAACACCGGTGACCTACTCTGCCGCCGACGGACCGCACAAGTACGGCATCAGCCAATAAGACGACTGTCAGGAGCGGGGAATGACGATGCGTAACAAGCCAAGAACCGGCGCGGTGGGTGTGGCGGCAGTGGCGATCACTGCCACCTTCCTCACGGGGCAGGCGGGGGCGGACACAGCGCCCACTCCGGGCCACCAGGCGACGAAGGCCGCCATCGACGCGGCCGTCGCGGGCGGTATCCCCGGTGTGGCCGCCGAGGCGCGGGACGCGGCGGGGGTCTGGAAGACGGCGTCGGGCGTCGGCGACCTCAAGACGCGTGAGCCCCGCGGCAAGAACGACCGCTTCCGCGTCGGGCACCTCACCAGCACCTTCGTGGCGACGGTGCTGCTCCAGATGGAGGCGGAGAAGAAGCTCTCGCTGGACGACACCGTGGAGCGCCATCTGCCCGGACTGGTGCAGGGCAACGGCAACGACGGCGGCGCCATCACCGTGCGGCAGCTCCTCAACCACACCAGCGGGCTGCCGGACTACTTCGCCGACAGCGACTACGTCGCCACGTACGTCCAGGGCGAGGGCTACCTCCAGCACCGCTACGACACGCTGCCGCACGACAAGCGCGTCAAGGTCGCGCTCACCCACCCGCCGGCGTTCGCGCCCGGCACCCGGCACGGGTTCTCCAACACGAACGACGTCCTGGCCGCGATGGTCGTCGAGAAGGTCGGCGGGCGCCCGTACGAGAACGAGGTGCGCCAGCGCATCATCGAGCCGCTGGGGCTCAAGGCGACGTCCAACCCCGGCACGGGCGCCCAGCTGCCCGCACCGAGCAGCCGCGGCTATTCCAAGCTGTTCTGGGACACGCAGCCGGACCGCATCGACGACGTGACGGAGGTGAACGGCTCGCAGCTGTGGGGCAACACCGACCTCATCTCCAGCGCGGGCGACCTGAACAGGTTCTACGGGGCCCTGCTGCGTGGGAAGCTGCTTCCGGCCCAGCAGCTCAAGGAGATGAAGACGACCGTCGTCAATCCGGACTTCCCGATCTCGTCCTACGGGCTGGGCATCGAGCGGCTGTCACTGGGCTGCGGCGTCGACATCTGGTATCGCGACGGAGGCACCGTGGGATGGCTGTCCCTGGTCGCCCTCACGGACGACGGCCGCCACCAGCTGGCGTTCAACTACAACGGTGACTGGCGGGCGGACGAGATCCTGCCCATCCTGAACGCGGAGTTCTGCTCCTAGCTCCGGGCACGCGGCACGTCTCGTACCGAGGTCGAGGCGGGCCACCACACCCCCACACCGTCGGCGGTCCCGGCTCCCCCATGGCCACGCCGGGACCTGGCGGCCGAGGCCGCGCCCCACTCGCTCCCCCTGCCGGAGACGGCCGGACGCGTCGAGACGGCCCGCAGGGCAGCAGCAACTCACAGCGGCAGCGACCTGACGGGCAACGCACGTCCGACTCAGCCGCGGCGCACGGCAAGCGCCCGACGTCGCAGGCCGGAGGGCCTGTCTCCCTCAAGTGCATACGTACGCACCGGTGTTGTCGCGTACTGCCGGCCTTGCCTACGGAGGCCCCGTCACCGTCCTCGGGTCTCGAGCTCGTCGGCCAGGCGCAGCCAGTGGTCGGCGCAGCGGCGGGCCGCCTGCGCGAGAAGGTCGGCGCGGTGGCCGGGCACGCTCCGCGCCAGGCGCCGCCACTTCGCCTCGTCGCCGAGGGAGTGGACGCTGAGCAGGTGCATCAGTGTCCGGCCGGCCTCCGTGCGCAGCGAGGGGTCCTTGCACACGTTCGGCAGGAGAAGCCCGATGGCGGCGGCGGAAACACGGGCGCCGGTGCGGTTGCCGGCCGACCGCGCGGGAGTGGCGGAACTGGTCTTCTCCGTGGGCTTCTTGGGGAGCAGGGGGTCCTGCCCCCGCCGTATCCGGTCCCGCACGTCCTTGGCGGTGGCCGTGGCGATACCGGCCTGCATGGCTATCTGCCGGAGCGACGCCCCGGGGTCGGCGGCGATCACCCGGCTCGCGCGCAACCGGCCCTCGGCCGCCTGCAGCGGCCGGCTGCGCCCGTCCCGGCCCACCCGGGTGTTCAACTGCTCGTCCTGGCCGGTTGAACGGCGCCGTAGAGAGGCGACGGTGCTTGCCGCGAGCCCGGCGGTGGCGGCGATCCGCCGGTCGGACCAGTCCGGACAGGCCCGCAGGATGCGCTGCGCCGCGGCCGCGCGGTCGGCCTGCGAAAGCGGCATCCCGTGGGCGAGGTTCAGCCGGACCGCCAGGGCGAAGGCCTCCGTCTCGCCGCCTTCGAAGAACTCCACGTCGATGGTGTCCTCACCGCGCAGCCGCGCCGCCTTGAGCCGGTGCATGCCGTCGATGACCCGCATGGTCGGGCGGTGCACCGTGATCGGTGGCAGCGGTGAGTCGACCCCGGCGAGCATCCGCACGCGCGCACCGCTCTCACCCTCGATCCGCGGGGAGTCGGCGTCCAGCAGCTCGTCCACGTGCACCGTGACCCGCCGCCCAACGCCCTGCTTGCCGGCGGCGACGGGAGCGGCGGGGTCCGGGCCGGGCCGGACGGTGACCAGTCGGAGACCCATCACAGTCCCCTCCCGTGCGCGGGGGTACGGGCCCCTGCCGGCACCCATTCACGGACGTCTGCAGCGGTGATCGCGAAAAGCCTGTTCAACAGAGAACTCCCCTCCACGGGCATATGGGCCCAAGAGGCACAAAATACATTCCATCCGGTTCTTTTCGGCGTCCAGGCGGTCGGCACACGCGAAAAAAGCCGAGCCCGTCAGAACGGGGAAACCCGTGACCGGAAGACCTCGCGAAGGCGCACGGCTCACCGGGTTCAAAAGAAACATACCCACCGCATTCGCGTACCGCCCTGTGGTGACGCCGCCGTCACGGGAAATCCGGTCGGGCGCCCGGGAAATGGCCGTTGCGGGGAACGAGGGGGCGAGCAGCGGCCTCGGTGGCTCCGACCGGGGCGGAGGTGTCCCGTCGCCGGGACAGCTCGTTCGGACCGCCGCAGGACCGCCGGCCACCGCGGGCGCCGGTGCGCGCGGACACCGGCGAGCGGGTGTCGGGGCCCGGACCAGGCACCGAAGGTTTCACGCCGGCACGCGGATGTGTTCGACGTGCGGCCGTTCGAGTGCGGCTCCGGTTGCCCTCCACCCCGCCCTGGGAGGGTTCTCAGCGGTTAGGGACCCATCTCATGGAGGCATGATGACGCGTCAGGCCGGTCAGACGGCGGGATCGCACGGCGGCTCGGCAACGGCCCTTCCGCAGCCCCCGCCGCGCACCGCGCCGCGCCGGGCCCCGGTGCTGACGACCAAGGTGGGCCTGCAGATGCCGGCCAAGATGGCCTACGACGAGTGGGAACGCGCCGGGCGTCAGCTCGCCGACGTCCTGGACTCCTCGTCGTGGTGGCTGGGCGACTGGCTCGTGTACGGCAAGGACCACTACACCGACCGCTACCAGCGCGGCATACGCGCGGCGGGCCTGTCCTACCAGACGCTGCGCAACTACGCCTGGGTGTCACGGCGTTTCGACCTCACCCGGCGCAGGGCGGCCCTGAGCTTCCAGCACCACGCGGAGCTGGCGTCCATGCCGCTGGAGGAGCAGGACGTGTGGCTCGACCGCGCCGAGCAGCGGCAGTGGACCACGAAGCAGTTGCGCGCCGCCATCCGCGCCGACCGCCAGGGCGAGCCGCAGCAGCCGGCGACCGCCGCCGAACCGAGCCGCCGCCTCGACGTCCCCGGCAGCCGCTTCCAGTGGTGGCACCGGGCCGCGGAACAGTTGGGCGTCGACTTCGAGCAGTGGGTGCTCGCCACCCTGGACACGGCTGCCGCCAGTGCGCTGGAGGAAGCCGCCGCTCCGCGGGAACGGGAGGCCGGGGAGAGCTCCGGGCTCGCGGCGGTCGAGGCGCCCGCCACGGGCGTGAGGGCGGACCACGCCCGGGCCGACGGCTTCCCCGAGCAGGTCCACCCCGTGGCCATCAGCGCCTGAGACGCCGCGAGCCCGTGGCGGCGGCCCTCGTTCAGGGCAGGCGGCTCATCAGCGCCGAGGTCTCACGCCGATAGGTGCACTCGCTCTGCCCGAACGACTCCCGCACCCGCTCGCGCACCTCGCCGGGCTGCTCCTGGCTGAGCTTGAACATGCCCTCGGCTCCGGTCACCGTGAACCGGAAGGCCCCCACGGCGGGCACGATCTTGCGGAAGTAGCCGAGCGATTCGGTCATGTCCCAGCCGGTGCCGAACCCCTCCTCGAAGGCGCTCACGGTGGACTGCACCACGCCCAGCGTCTCCTCGGTCGAGGAGATCTTCTCCACCACGCCCCGCACGTGGACCGCGGTGAAGTTCCAGGTCGGGGCCGCCGGCGTCTTCTCGTAGACGGTCGGGGAGACGTAGGAGTGCGGGCCGGTGAACGTCAGCAGCAGGACGGCGCCCGTCTCCAGCGCCTCCCAGTGCGGGTTGGCACGGTTCATGTGCCCGAGCAGTGTGGCTCCCGGAAGGTCGCCGCTCCAGTCCCCGGACGTCTCGGGGTCGAAGATCACCGGCAGGTGCGTGGCGAACGGGCCGTTCTCGCGAGTTCCGTTGGTCACCGCGAGCGCCAGCGGGTTGCCTCGGATCAGATCCACCATCCACGAACTGCCGGGTTCACGGTAGAAGCTGGGAACGAACATGCGGAGTCACCTTTCGGCAATTGTCACGGGGCATGACTGCGAATCGGGGCGACGCGCATACGCCGGAGGCCGCCACGCGCATATCTTGGGAATCCGCGCCGACCGTACCCCCGTCCCGTCGACGGGACAACACTTTCGGATATCGGGCGATCGTTACGGCCGTCGAACCGTCCTCATGCCACTCTTGAGTTGCCTTTCAGAGACTCTCCGGAGAACACTGTACGACGGTCTCTCGAGCCACCTGTCGAGTTTTCCAGACGCAAGCGGGAGAAATTTCTATGGACATAGCGGATAGGCCCAGCCAGGAAATCTACGACGTGGTCGGTATCGGGTTCGGCCCGTCCAACATGTCGCTCGCCATCGCCCTGGAGGAACACGAGGCAAGCTCTCCGCAGCATCCGATCACCTCGCATTTCTTCGAGCGGCAGACCACCTTCGGCTGGCACCGGAACATGCTGCTGCCCTCGACGACGATGCAGATCTCCTTCCTCAAGGACCTGGCGACCTTCCGGAACCCCACGTCCCGGTACAGCTTCGTGTCGTACCTGCACGCCTCGGACCGCCTGGTGCAGTTCGTCAACAACCAGGACTTCTTCCCGACCCGGCAGGAGTTCCACCAGTACCTGGAGTGGGCGGCCGCCGGGCTGGACGACCGGGTCACCTACGGCGCGGAGGTCACCTCCATACGGCCCGCCACCGGCGCCGGGGCCCACACGCCGGACCTCCTGGACATCGAGGTACGCGCCGGCGATGGCACCACCACCGTGGTCAGCGCACGCAACGTGGTCATCTCCACCGGCCTCGTACCCCGCCTGCCCGAGGGCGTGACGAACACCGAACGGGTCTGGCACAGCTCGCAGTTCCTCAGCCGGTTCCACGCCCAGTCGCCCGGCGACCTCAAGAGCGTGGCGGTGGTCGGCGCCGGCCAGAGCGCGGCCGAGATCACCCGGTTCCTGTACGACTCGCTGCCGCACGCCGAGGTCTGCGCCGTCATCCCCTCCTACGGGTACTCCGTCGCCGACGACACCCCCTTCGCGAACCAGGTCTTCGACCCCAGCGCGGTGGACCAGTACTACTACGGCACCGAGCGCGCCCAGGACTCCTTCTGGCGCTACCACCGCAACACCAACTACTCGGTGGTCGACGCCGACGTCATCCGGGCCCTGTACCAGCGCTCCTACGACGAACAGGTCCGCGGCAGCCAGCGGTTGCACTTCCGCAACCTCACCCGGGTCGACACGATCGAGACCGCCCGCGACGCCACACGGGTGGTGCTGCACTCACTGCTCGACGACAGCAGGGAGGAACTGGCCGTCGACGCCCTGGTGTTCGCGACCGGCTACGACGGCCTGGACCCGGCTCGCCTGCTCGGCGACTTCGACCACAACTTCCAGCGCGACCAGGCGGGCAGGCACCGGGTGACGCGTGACTACCGCCTGGTCACGGGAACCGAGCTGACGTGCGGCGTCTACCTGCAAGGCGGTACCGAGCACAGTCACGGCCTGTCGTCGTCACTGCTGTCGAACGTCGCGGTGCGCAGCGGTGAGATCGCCGACTCGATCGTGCTGCGGCGTACCGAGCGGGAGTTGGACGGCAGCCGCCCCGTGCGGGCCGCGTCCTCGGCCGCCTGAGACGGCGACCGAAGGGGGGCGGGTCCCGGGTGCCGCCGACGCGGCACCCGGGCCCGCCTCACGCCAGTTGTGCGACCGCGGCAGTGAAGGCGTACCTCTCGCGACACGCTGTCGCCTGTGCGGCGGGCCGCGGGAAAGGGCGCGGAATGCCCTCCGTCCGCGCCGTCACCTCTGCCCTTCCATTCGCCCTCGAGCCGTATGCGACTGGTCTTCGAGGACCGTTGGGACCGTTCGCGCGAAACGTCGAGGAGGGAGCACCGTCCCGAATGCGAAAGGCCGAGGCGGGAGCACCGTCCGGAACGCGAAGGGGTAAGTGGGCAGCACCGTCCTTACAGGCCAACGAACCATCCCCTCCATCAGAGTTGACGAGAATCGCTGTTCCCCGGCCCATGTCCGCGCGCGATGATTGCGGCGCGTGTCCCCGCTCGGGCCGATAGGTGTTCACCCTCCCAAGTGCCCGCGGCGCAGCCAAGACCTTTCGTGCCGCATTCCAGCGCATGTCCACCGCTCGTCACGGCCCGGCCGTCTCCGGGCCCCTTTCCGAAGGAGTCGACCCATGAGCAAGAACCGCCCGGCCGGCCATCCCGTTGCCCGGCGTGCGAGGTTCTCGTGAACGCCGGTGCGGACACGGCCCTGGCCAAGGCCCGGTCCCTCGGTGACGCCCTGCCGTGGCTCGCCCGCCACCAGGGCCGGACGGTCGTCATCAAGCTGGGCGGGCACGCCATGGTGGACGCGGACCTCACGGCCGCCTTCGCCCGCGACGTAGCCTTCCTGCGCTACGCCGGACTGCGGCCCGTGGTGGTACACGGAGGCGGCCCGCAGATCGACGCCGAACTCGCCCGGCGCGGGCTGCAACGGGAGTTCAAGGCCGGGCTGCGCGTCACCTCGTCGCCCGCGCTGGACGTGGTGCGGATGGTGCTCGCCGGCCAGGTGCAGCGCGAGCTGGTCGGACTGATCAACCGCTGCGGCCCGCTCGCCGTCGGTCTGACCGGCGAGGACGCCAACATCCTCACCGCGGTGCGGCACCTGCCCTGGATCGACGGGGAACCGGTGGACGTCGGACGGGTCGGAGACATCCGGCAGGTGGACACCACCGCCCTGAACAGTCTGCTGGCGGACGGCAGGATCCCGGTGGTCTCGCCGCTGGCCCGCAGCGCCGAGGACGGTCTCGTCTACAACGTCAACGCCGACACCGTGGCCTCGGCGCTCGCCACAGCCCTGCGGGCAGAGGCCCTCGTCATGCTGACCGATGTCGCCGGCCTGTACGCGGGCTGGCCGCACAGCGACGAGGTCATCCAGCGGCTGACCGCGGGCGAACTGGAGAAACTGCTGCCCGAGCTGAGCGAGGGCATGGTTCCCAAGATGACAGGCTGCCTGCACGCCGTGCGGGGCGGCGTGAACGCGGCCCGGGTGATCGACGGACGGGTGCCGCACTCGGTGCTTCTGGAGATGTTCACCGACGACGGTGTCGGCACCCTGATCGTCCCGGACCCCGACGAGGCGGAGGTCATGCCATGACCGCGCCGCAGAACCGGCACCCCTCGCGGACCGCCCCGTGCGCCGGACCGCCCCGCAGCCCCATCCCGGGTTCCTGCGGTCGAAGCGGGCCCCCGTCCCGCCGTACCGGAGCCTTCCGCATGCCCGGCGCACGTCCGTCCCGTCGTACCAGGACACCCTGCGGGCCGTCGGACCCCGGCGTCAGCCCGGCGACGACAACGACCCGACGGCGAGAGCAGCGCCCGTGACACACACACCGTGGATCCCCTCCTCCCCCGACGGCCGCCGTCACGCGCCTCGGCCGGCCTCCCCAGGAACAGCGCAGCCCCGCAACCCGGTAGATCCCCGCCCGCAGCCTTCCCGCCGGCCCCTGCACTCCGTACCGCCCATGCCACCCCGCCTGCCGAGCGACGACACGGCCGCCAGGTGGGACCTGCCAGGGACGCACGATGTGACCGATCCGGGTACCGTCACCGGGGCGGACGAGGCCCGAGCGCTCCTGCTCCAACTCGCCGTCTCGCTCTCGCCTGGCACCCGGCTCGCTCTGCTGCACGCCCTGGCCGAGGCCGACACCGCCTACGCCCGCGACCGCCCCGCGGGATACGCATACGACCGTCCCACAGGAACGGCGAGCCCGAACGGGCAAAAATGTCCCTGTCACGAGAGGCGACCTTCTCACGGCACGTCCGGGACGGTGATGGCCGAACCCGGCAGTCTCCTGAGCATCCTGCCGCGCGCGGACCGGGAGCCGGGTGGGGACCCCGACCCCGCGGCCCGCTCCGTGCGGCCCGGCCTCGCCCGCCCCGCGGATGTCGCGTCCACGGCCCCGCCGTCCGTTGCTCCCCCGATCCCCGCTCCCCCACCAGGCCCACTTCCGCTGCGGGCGGAGGGGGTGAGTGATCCGCCCGAGGCCGTGATCCGTCTGCGGTTCGCCGACGCGCTCGCCCTCGAACGTGCCGCCGCCGCCTTCGCCGCCGGGCCGCATCCGGGACTGGGTCCGGCCGGCATCGATGCCGGCACGCTCACCCTGCACATCCCCGGCGACGCCGGTGTCGAGACCCTGCGGGGTGTGCTCGCGGTCCTGGACGCGGCAGCGGTCACCGCCGATTCCATGACCGTGCACACGCACGAACTCGACGACGTCCTGGCCGCGTTCACCGGCCTGCCCTGAACCGTGGGCGGACCTCGCGCCGCCCGACTGCGCGTCCGTGCGGCCGGGAGAAGGGCCGCCGGCCCGTGTCGCAGCGACCGGCGGTGACCTTCAGCGGCTCCCTACGACAGGGCGAGCGTGCAGCACTTCACGCTGCCGCCCGCCTTGAGCAGCTCGCCCAGGCTCACCCCGATCGGGTTGAAGCCGCGCTGCTTCAGCTGGTCGGCGAGCCCGGTGGCGGCCTGCGGCAGCAGCACGTTGAGGCCGTCGCAGAAGGCGTTGAGGCCGAACACCGCGGCGTCCTGCTCCGAGGCGAGGATCGCGTCGGGGAACATCTCCCGCAGCACCGCCCGGCTGCCCGCGCTGAAGGCCCGCGGGTAGTACATGACCTCGTCCGGCGAGAGGACGGCGAGCGCGGTGTCCAGGTGGTAGAAGTTGGGGTCGACCAGGGTCAGGCCCGTCACCGGCAGGCCGAAGAACTCCTGGGCCTCCGCGTGCGAGCGGGCGTCGGTACGGAAGCCGGTGCCGGCCAGCAGCCGTCGTCCCACCCGCAGGTAGTCGCCCTCGCCCTCGTTGATGTGCTCCGGCCACAGCACGTCCGCGAACCCGTGGTCGGCGAACCAGTCGAGGTAGGCCGGCCCCTCCGCGGTGCGCTCCCGGTGCCGGAACCGGGCGCCGAGGACCTTGCCGTCCACCACGGTGGCGCCGTTGGCGGCGAACACCATGTCCGGCAGGCCGTCGACCGGCTCGATCACCTCGACGGTGTGCCCGAGCGAGAGGTACAGCTCCCGCAGTTGCTCCCACTGCAGCAGCGCCGTCCCGGTGTCCGTCGGCTTGTCCGGGTCCATCCACGGATTGATGCTGTAGGTCACGTCGAAGTACTGCGGGCGGCACATCAGCAGGCGGTGTGCGACCGCCTGCCGCGCCCGTGGTGCCCGTTCCTCGGCTGCGGTTGCGTTCGGAGCCATGCGGGGTCCTCCTGGTGTCCTTCGTGGGAGAGGGATGCGTGCACGGCGCGGCGGGGTGGGCCGCGCCGGCAGCCCGGGCCGTGAACGGGCCCGGTCACGTCTCGGCCGGTCCCCTGCGCCCGGGCCGGTCGGGGCCGGGGGCAGCGGTGGCTGCGTGTCGGGGTGGGCACAAGGCGTGGGTGTGCGTCGTGGGTGGATGTGCGGCCGGACGGGATGCCGCGGCCGCGCGCGCTCGTGCACCCTGGTCGTCGACGCGCCCGCCCTCGTCACGTGGACGCAAGACGGGCGCGGACAGGGAGGTGATGAGCACGGCCCACCCTAGGCAGGAACGGCCCCCACGTCCCGCGCCCCGGACGGAACCTCGAGTTCAGCTGCAGCGCGGTTCCATGTCGTACACCGCGCCGGGCCACGGTCGCGGCACCCCGGAGCACGTCGTCCAGGGGCCGGACCAGCTCGTCCCGTGCGTCAGATCAGGTCGTCGCGGATCACCCGGCGGTGCGCGGCGCGCCACTCACCGCTCAGCGCGCACACCAGGACGTCCTCCATGACGCACACGTACAGCACCTTGGCGCTGCCGTCCACGGGCGCCACGTGCACCAGTGCCGAGCAGCGGGTGCGCAGGGCCCCGTCCGGGCCGGGCTGTACGTCGAGCATGCCGACCCAGTGGTGGAGGCGGCCGCCGGCCTCCCGCAGCCGCTGCGCGCCGGTGCGCACGCAGCGGGCCAGGTCGGTCCGGACGCGTACCGGCTCGGACTGGGACGGCAGTTCCAGGACCGCGTCCTCGGTGAAGGTGTCCGGCCACGAGTGGTGGGTGTCGTGTGCGTCCAGGAGCTGCATCTGGCGCACGTAGAAGTGCTGCGCCTGGGCGTAGAGGGGAGCGAACTCCCCGCCCGGCGAGGTGCGTTCGGCGCTGCCCAGCGCGACGGTCATCTCAGCCTCCGCTTGTGTCCATGTCCATGAGGGTGTCGGACTCCGAGAGGCCCTCCGGGTGCTGGAGGGAGACCGAACTCGGTACGGACAGTTTGTGAGGCCCCGATCGAGCATCTTTCGCGTGCACCTCAAGCGGTGCGCGGCGGGGTGAGCGGTGAGCGACCGGGTGAGCGGTGAGCGGCCAGGTGCCCAGGGCTGGGGCATGCGACAGCCGCCGGCTGGTGGGGTTTCGTTCCCCTGCGCTGCGCGAGGGCGGACCCAGGGCTCATGGCCCTGCCGGGGCCGGGCCAGGCCTGATCACCTGCGAGTAATCCCAGAGGGCCCCGAACTGGGCCTTGGCTCAGGCCGCGGTTCCCAGCGCCTCCCGGCCCGTGAGCTCCTCCCCCGGGCGGGTCGGTAGCTGGACGGGGCGGGGCGTGCGGCGCCTGCGCAGGACGTGACCGGCCGCGATGGTGATGGCGACGACGAGTCCGCCGGTGACCAGGGCGCCGCGCGGGCCCGCCAGTTCCATCAGGAGGCCCAGGGCGGGCGGGCCGCCGAGGCCCCAGACGGTGCCGATGGTGCTCCACACGCCCAGTACGCGTCCTCGCAGGTGAGCGGGCGGGTCGGTCTGGAGGACGGCTGTTCCGGCCGTGTCGGAGACGGACTCCACGACGGCCATGGGAAGCACGAGCACCAGCAGGACGGCCAGCGAGGGCGACAGCCCGGCGATCACCTGGAGCAGTCCCCCGACCGCCGCCAGAGTGCCCACGACACGCACAGAGGGCCGACGCAGGCGGGCGCCGAGAACCGCCCCCAGGATGCCGCCGACGGCAAGGACGGTGGAGACGGTGCCGAAGGCCCCCGGGCCACCGGCCAGCGGGCCGGTGACGAGCACCGCGAGGGTGAGCCCGTAGTTGCGCCCGAAGACGGCGCTGATGCCGGTGACTCCGGCGAGGGCGACCAGGCGGGGCCTGCGGGCGAAGAAGGCCAGCCCTTCGCGGATGGTCATGTCGTCGCGTTCGCGTTTCCCGGCACCGGGGCGGGCGACGGCGCTCACGACCGCACCGGCCGCCGGGCGCAGGAACGGGATGACCGCGGCCACGAAGAGGAACGACAGCCCGTTGGCCGCGTAGGCGGCGGCCGTGCCGAGGAAGCCCACCGTGACACCGGCGAGCGCCGCGCCCACGAGCCGGCCCGCGTTGTGGACCAGCGCGCCCACGCCGATCGCGGAAGGCACGTCCTCCACCGGCACGAGATCGTTGCCGAGCAGGGCGCAGGCCGGGCCGTCGACGGTGGCGATGGTGCCGGTCACGGCCGCCAGCACCAGCAGGGAGGTCATGTCCAGCAGGTCCAGCGCGACCAGTACGGCCGTGGTGAAGGCGACCATGCCCAGCAGGGCCTGGCTGACGGCGGCCGTCACCTTGCGTGGCCAGCGGTCGACGGCGGCACCGCCCAGCACGCTCATGAACAGCGCGGGGGCGGCCTGCACGGACATCGACAGGCCGGTGGCGGCGGCGGACCCGGTGATCTGCAGGACGAGCAGGTTCTGGACGGTGAGCTGCATCCAGGTGCCGGCATTGGACACGAAGTTCGCGACGGACCACCAGCGCATGCTGCGATGCCTCAGGGACCGCCACGGCGAACGTGAGGCGTCACCGGAGGGTCTGCCGGGGGCAGGGGCGGGCGCGGAAAGGGAAGGCGAAGACACAGTGCGGTACCCGAGGGTGCGAGGGGAAGTCACATGGCGGCGGAACCGAGGAACGCCGGCTGCGCTGCGCGGCCACTCCACCTGATCGGTTGCGGCGCCGACCATCGTGGCAGACGGGACGGGACAGTGGTCGCCGGACCGTGCCCGCCACAGCGCCCTCCCGTGCCTAAATGGGCCTATTCGTTGGGTACTTGCCGTGTCGAGTGCGGTTGCTCACAGGGGCTCGTGGGCGCTCATGGCAAAGTGCCGGGTCCGCCGCCGTCAGCGACGGACCCAGGTGCCCCGTGCCCTGTAATCCCGGTGGTTTCGTGCTTGGCGCGCCCGGCGCGTCAGCCCACCCCGCCACATCCGTGCCGCCGAGCGCCGGACCGTACCTCCACCGATCACGTCACCCACCGGAAGCACCGGCTCACATAGCAGCCGACCCCGTGACCGTGAACTGTCATGTGCCTTGGTTCCACGACCGTGCGGGCCCACCGGCACGCGGCCGAGCCCGGGAAAAGGAGGGCTAACCGGGCGAGGCGATCGGCCGGTCCCGCGACGGGCTGACCACGAAGATCCACCTGGCCTGCGACGTCGTGCGGAGCAGGCGGACTGGCTCGGCAACTGCCTGCCCGGCAGGTGAAGGAGAAGACAGCCGCTCAGGCCGGCGTACGGGGCTGGGAGGCGGCTTCGGCGTCCTCGGCCGGCTCGGTGTGCGCGACCGCGGAGTCCTGCGGCCGCAGCCTGCGGCGGGACCGGGCGACCGACGGGCCGATGGCCGCCGTACCGGCCAGGAAGAGCGCGGCCAGGGCCAGCCAGCCCAGGGAGTCGTGGCCGACGACCAGGAAGCAGACCAGGGCGGGGCCGACCGTGGCCTGGATGACCACGTGCAGATGGAAGGCGCCCAGGTATTCGCCGCGTGCCTGCTCGGGGGCCAGGGCGAAGCCGAGGCCGAAGCCGCTGGCGGACTGCCACAGCTCGGCCAGGGTGAACAGCAGGACCGCGGAGAGCACCACGGCACCGGTGCCCCACGAGCCGGTGAACCGCCCCGCCGCCAGTACCGCACAGGCCAGCACGCTGATGAGCCCCGCTCTGCGGGCCGCGCCGACAGCGCCGTCCAGGCTCTCCGAGCCGCGGGCCGCCGCGACCTGGAACAGGACCACCAGGACGGTGTTCACGGCGAGGATCAGCGGCACGACGGAATGCGGCAGCTCGGTGTTCCTGACGATCCACAGCGGAATCCCGGCGAGCAGGACCGCGCTGTGCAGGGCGAGCAGGCTGGAGGCGCCGATGACACCGAGGAAGGGCAGGTCACGCAGCACGCCGAAGCCCTTGCCGCCGCCGGCCGCGGCGCGTGTGCCGGTGACCGGCAGCCGCAGCACGAGCCCGGCTGCCACCAGGAACGTCAGGCCGTTGCCGAGCGGGAGCAGACGCAGGGCGTCCTCGCCCAGGGAGATGAGTGCCGCCGCCGTCAGCGCGCCGGCCGAGAAGCCGGCGTTGAACAGCGAGCGCAGCGCCGCCCGCGCCGTGACGCGCTCGCCCTCGGGGACCAGCTCGGCGATCAGGGCACCGAAGGCCGGGCCGCAGCCGTACTCCAGAGCGCCGGTGATCACGACGACGGGGAAGTAGGCGGCGGGCGAGTGCACGGCCGGGTAGAGGGCGTAGGCGCCCGCCAGCAGGAACAGCAGGACCGCAAGCAGGCGGCGGGCGCCGACCTTGTCGGCCAGGCGTCCGAAGACCAGGCTGGCGACGAAGCCGCTGAGCCCGGCGAGGGACAGGCCCAGGCCCACGACGGTGGCGGGCAGGCCGGCCACCGTGACGAAATAGACCGCGGAGCCGGCCATGAACAGGCCGTTGCCGAGGCTGTCGGCGAAGTGCAGCGCGCCGAGCGTCCTGGCCGGGCCGCGCAGTGACGAGAACGTGCGCTGGACGAACTTCTTCACAAGCCTGGGTCCCATCTCTTCGGTCCGGGGGGTGCGGGCCGGGCCTTCTTCGGGTGGTTCGCGCCGGGCGGGCGGGGAACGCCGGGGTGTTCGTCCGCCGGTGAGCGCTCGCGTTCAGGTGCCGTGCGGGGTGGGCGGCGGAAGGCCCGGTTCCCATTGGGGGGCGATCACCACTCCGGTCAGGCCCGGGGTGCTGAGGTGGGTCGCGGCGGCGTGGGCGACGTCGGCGGCGGTCAGGGCGCGCAGCCGGTCCTCGTAGTCGGTCAGCCAGCTCGCGGGCAGGCCGCTCGCCAGGATGGCGGCGTAGGTCGACGCCAGCCCGGAACGCGAGGAGCAGGCCATCGCCATCGAGCCGACGGCGTAGTTCTGGGCGTTGCGCAGTTCCTGCGCGGTGAACGCGCCGGCCGCCAGTCGGTCCGTCTCCTCGGCGATGAGGTGCAGGGCGCGGACGGCGCCCTCGTGCGTCACGTCGGCCTCCACCGTGAGCACGGCGTGCGGTCCCAGGGGGTCCAGGACGGCGCGTGGCGCGTAGGCCAGACCCTCGCGTTCCCGCAGGACGCGAGTGAGGCGGCTCGCGTAGTAGCCGCCGAGCATGAGCGCGGCCAGTTGGAGCGCCGGGTAGGCGGCGTGGCCCCGGCCGGGTACCAGGGCGCCCAGGCGGATGAGCGTCTGCGGGGTGGCGGGGTGGACCACGCACGTACGCGGGAGCGGCCGCGGGGCGGGCACCGCGTCCGTCGGCGTGGACGTGTCGGTGGCGGACGCCGTGCTGGTCGGTGGGGGCGTCGCGGTGGCGGGCGCCGTCGGGTGTACCTCGGGCCGGAAGGGCCGAGGGGTGTCCGCAAGTGTGCCGGGCAGCAGGGCGACGGCTTGGTCCAGGAGTTCGTCGGCCGGGCCCGGGCCGACGACGATGCCGTGGCGGTGGGCGGGGCTCGCGCCGCGCACCAGGGTCGCGGTGTCGAGGCCCTGGACTCCGGACGCCAGGTCGGCGGTCGCCGTACGGCCGTAGGGGTGGGGGCCGTAGACCGCGGCGAGGAAGCCGCTGCGGGCCAGTTGGGTCGGTGCGGGTGCTGCGGCGGTCAGCCGCCGGGCGACGCGGTCGGCGGCCTCGCCCACGCGTCCGTCCTCGTGGGGCCGGCCGGCGTCGAGGCAGTCGCGGACGCGGACGCAGACGGCGGGGAGGTCGTCGGCGAAGGTGCGTACGGCGATGACGGCCCGGTCGCTGCGTGCCTCCACCCGTACGGTCGCCAGGTCGCCGGCGGCCTCGGTGAGCGCGTCGCGCAATGCCTCGGCGCTCACCTCCACCCGCGCCTGGTGCGGGCCGGGCGTCGGTGCCAGCCGCAACAGCAGCCGGGCCTCGGCCAGTTGACCGGTTCCGCTGCGCCGTACGGCGACGGCGGTGCCGCGGTCCGTGACGTACTCGTCCGGTACGGGGGCGGTGAAGGACGGGGTGGGCGCGCCGGCAGCCACGGCGGGGCGAGGGGCGGTGGGGGCGGTCATGCGGCGGCTCCTGTCCGGCCTGCGGTCACGGCGGTCGCGGAGTTCGGCGTCGGTGTCGGCAGGCTGGTGATGCGTGCGCAGGGGGCCGCCGCGTAACGGGCGGCGGCTGCGGCCACCTCGGTGTCGGGGACCCGGTCCAGGGCGCCCGGCAGTGCGGCCAGGTACAGGGGGTCGTCGTGGACGGCGGCCCCCACACAGAGCCAGGACGCCTGGCCGGCCACGGAGTCCAGTTCGGCGTGCAGGGTCAGGGCGAGCTGTCTGCGGATGCGGGCCAGGGGCGCGGTGGGCACGGTCCCCTCGGCGACGGCACGCAGCCAGGTACGGAGGCAGTGTTCGGCCTCGTCGACGTCGGTGTCGACCGGGTGGGGGAAGTCCACGGCGAACAGGGCGTCCTGGGCGACGTCGAAGGGGTTCCCCGTGCGGTGGGCGCGGGTGCGGAAGCCGCCCCAGGCGCGGCGATCGCCGGGGTGGCAGGCGCAGTCCGCGCCCTGCGTCTCCAGGAGTTCGCCGAGCAGCACGGTCGCGAGATGGGCGTCGGGTGCGGTGGCCGGGTCCGGGGTGCGGAAGCCGAGCACGGTGCGCGCGGTGCGGGAGATGCGTTCGGCTCGCTGGGCCCTGCGGTCGGCGACGAGGGACCGCTCCGCGACATGAGGGCGTGCGGGGAGGGGGCGGGGCGGGATCGAGGACAGGTGTCGCTCCACCAGGTCGCGGGCGTACCCGGGTTCGAAGTCGCCGACGAGGGCCAGGTGGATGTTGCCGGGGGCGTACGACTGGTCGAAGAACCGGCGCAGGGTGGCGGGGCCGAGTTCGTGCAGGGCGTCGATGTCGCCGTAGCCGTTGTGCCGGTTGTGCCAGGTGTCGTGCAGCAGGGCGGGCAGGTCGAACAGGACCAGGCCGCCGTGCGGGCGCTGGAGCATGTTGCGGCGTATCTCGGCCTGGACGACGGCGATCTGTGCCGCGACGTGGCCGGCTCCCAGATCCGGGTCGCTGAGCCGGGCGTGCTCGATGCGCAGTCCCAGGTCCAGGGCGCCGGCCGGCAGGACGGCGGTGTACTGGGTGTAGTCCGCCGCGGTACGCGCGTTGGTGGTGCCGCCGGTGGCCGCCACGGCGTCGGTGAGGGGCCTGCTGCTGGAGGCGCCCTGGGCCAGGACGTGTTCCAGCAGGTGGGCGGCGCCCGCGAGGGGCTCGTTGCGGAATCCGGTGCCGACGTGCAGGCAGGTGGCGACGACCTGGCAGCCGGGCAGCGGTTGCAGCAGGACGCGCAGGCCGTTGTCGAGGCGCAGGGTGGTGGGCTGCAAGGTCATCGGGGCTCCTCGTCCCACAGGGGTGTGTCGGTGCGCAGCACCGCGTACAGGATCTGGTCGTGCCAGTCCCCGTCCCGCCACTGGGCGGATCGCAGGGTGCCCTCGCGGGTGAAGCCGGCCTTCTCCAGGGCCCGTTGCTCGGCGACGTTGGCGTGGTCGGTCCAGGCCTGGACGCGTTCGGCGCGGGTGTGGGCGAAGAGGTAGCGGGCCAGCAGCCGTTGGGCGGCGCTGCCAGTGCCTCGGCCGCGGACGGCGGGGAACAGGCCGATCGCCAGGGTCCAGCAGGAGGAGGTGTCGGGGCGTCCCCAGGCGGAGGCGAACCATTCGACGCGGCCCACCACGACGCCCGCGACGGTGACGGTGAGCACGCCGCCGTCCCGGCCCAAAAGCCCGTCCTCGGTATGGCGGGCGCGTATCCGGCGGGTGGGAGTGAACCCGAACCACTGGAAGGCTCCGGTGCCGTCCCGGGTGGCGAACTGCTCGTCGAACAGGTCCAGGTCGCCGGGCGTGACGGGGCGCAGCCGCACGGGATCGACGGCGCTCACGAGGCGAGCTCCGCGACTTCGAGGGGGAGCCGTGGTGCGCCGGGCAGCCGTCCCGCCGGCAGGGGGCGCGGCGCGTGGACGACGTCGCGCCAGCCGGGCGGGGGCAGGCCCCGGCTCAGGTCACGATGACGGGCCAGCCAGTGGCAGGCGAAGCGCACCACCTCGCGCAGCGGCACGGCCCGGCAGAGGGCGCCGCCCACACGCGCGGTGGTGAGCGGCCGGCCCGCGGCTTCGTAGGCGTCGCCCAGGGCGTCGAAGTCGCCCTCCCACACGAGGAGTTCGGGTACCTCGCGCCATGAGGTGCGTCCGTGCGCGTCGGGGGCGGGCACCGCCCACCGGCCCGCGCGTCGGCCCGGGTAGGCGGTGGCGTACTCGGCCAGGTGCAGAGCGGTGCACTTCTGCCAGGGGGTGCCGAGCAGCAGGACCGTGGCGTCCATGTCCCACAGCCGGCCGAGCGGCCCGTGGGCGGCGAGCCGCCAGGCGAGGGGGTGCTCACGCACGATGCGCTCGGCGCGCGGGCCCTGGGCGGTGAAGGAGACGTGCGGGTGGGTCGAGCGGCGGGCGCCAGGCTGGGTTCTGAGCAGTTCCGGCAGCGTGCCCATGGTGCGGGCGGCGGGGGTGCGCAGCGGATCGAAGCAGGGCATCTGGGCGGCGGTGCCGGGGTCGGCTGCGGCGGCGGCCAGTTCGGGGCGCCGCCAGGTGTGCGGGTGGCACAGCTGGGGGGTGAAGGCGGGCATGACGAGGGTGCCCTGGGGGCCGACGGCGTCGCGCAGGGCGAGCAGGACGCTCTGGGCGCCTCCGACGACGTAGCCGAAGGAGCTGAGCGAGGTGTGCGTGATGACGGTGGCGCCGGGACGGACGCCCAGGGCGGCCAGGCCCTCACCGATGGCGTCCCGGGTGACGACGTGCCGGCCGGTCATGATGCCTCCTGGTCGGTGCCGCCGCCCGCGGACGGAACGACCGCCGCGGGTGTCCTCGCCGGTGGGCGGGCCACCCCGGCGAACTCGGCCATCAGTGGGCGGGGTTCGCGGTGAGGTCCGCCGCCTTCACCTGCGGCCCAAGCCAGTTCGCGGGTGGCAGACACCTGGTCGTCGTCCACGGGGCGGTGCATCTCGCCTGTGACTGAGCCGAGTTGGTCGCTGGACGGGTCGCCAGGGCGGGCAGGCGAGGTGAGTCGTTCGCTGGGCGGGTCCGGTAGGCGGGCGGACGAGGCGAGTTCCTCGGTGGCGGCGTCGAGGACCCAGCGGTACCAGGCGCGGATGTTGCCCGGCCGGCTCAGCGGGTGGGCTTCGGAGCGGAAGAACGCCACCTCGCTGCGGACGCCCTGCCGGGCGAGCGCGCGGTGGGTGCGCAGGGTCTCGGTGGGCGGGACGAGTCCGTCGTGCAGTCCGTGTGAGAGCAGGACCCGGGTGCCGGGTGCCACGGGTCGCGGGAAGAGGCTGTTGAGCTGGTACAGGGGCCGCCACTCGGTGGGGTCGCCGAACTCGCGGATCCACTGCCAGCCCACGTCACTGCCTTCGGCGACCTGGGTGAGGTCCAGGGGCGCGGCGTGCGCCACGACGAGATCCGGGTTGAGGGACTCGGCGGTGATGAGGGCCAGATAGCCGCCGAAGCTGCCGCCCATGAGCGCGAGCGGGGAGTCGAGCAGACCTTCGGCGGCGCGGACGGCCTCGACCTGGGCGGCGGCGCAGGCGGCGGTTCCTCCGCGCCACTGCCGCCAGCCGGTGCGTACCGCGTCGGGGTAACCGAGGCTCATCGGCGGTTCGACCAGGACGACGGCGAAGCCGCAGGCGACGAACGGCCAGGGGTTCCACCGCCAGGACCACTCGCTCCAGCTCTTGAACGGGCCGCCGTGGTAGAGGACGACGGTGCCGCGGGCCGGTGCCCGCTCGGGCAGGCACACCCAGCTGGCGACCTCGCCGTGCGCGGTGGGGATGCGCTGGGTCCGGTGGCTGACCTGTCCCGGCAGCGGCGGCGCCTCGGCCGACACCACACGTTCCAGGACGGTTTCGGCGGTGGTCTCGGGGCTGCTCGCGGGGGGCAGGGTGAACACGTCGAGGGCGGGCGGGGTGTCGGGGGCCGAGCTCAGCACGGCCACCCGCCCGGCGTGGACGCGGGCGCTGTTCACCGAGGTCCGCAGCGGCACCGGCTGCCAGGTGCCGCGGTCCAGGTCGTGGACGTACAGCCCGCGGCGGGGCCCGGACTCGGCGGTGCAGACGAGGCGGCGCGGCCCGTCCCAGCCGACCGGTCGCTGCCACAGACCGTTCTCGGCGGGCAGCAGGACGGGCTGCCTCAGGTCTTCGCCGACGAGGCAGGCGTACTGGGTGACGGGCTCGTTGTCCCGGCGCAGTGTGGTGGCGAGGTAGGCGACGTGGCCGTCGGGCCCCTGGACGGGAAAGCAGACGTCCACCACGTCGCTGAACAGCTCGGTGACCGACGCCCCGCCGTCCCCTCCCCCGCCACTGCCGTTGCCGTCGCTGTCGTTGTCGACGGTCAGGCGGAGGAGGCCGAAGTTGCGGACTCCGTGCGCGTGGTGGCGTTGGGCGCCCAGGAGGAGCGTGGCGGGGCCGCTCCAGGCGCCTTCGCCGGTCAGGGCCAGGCCGGTGGGGGTGTCGGGGGTGAGCTCGCGCGGTGGGGTGCCGTCCAGCGGCAGCAGGTGGAGCTGCCAGGCGCCCTGCGGCTGTTTGGCGTGGCTGAGTGTCATGTCGCTGCCCTGGGCCCAGACGGCGTCGGAGCCCGCCAGGAGGTCCTGCGGGTGCTCTCCCGGTCCGCCGTAGGTGCTGGTCGTCACCGCGATCGCGGCGCCGCCGGGGCGTACGGCCAGGGTGCCGGCGCGCCCCCGGGTGCTCAGCAGGAGGTCTTCGGGACCGCCGTCGGCGGGGCGCCGCACCACCAGGGTGCGGCCCTGGTCGCGGCGTGCGCAGACGTAGCCGCCGGGGACGGCGACGGCTTGGGTGGCCCAGGGCATCGTCCAGGTGGCTTCCCAGCCGCCTTCGTCGTGGCGCCGGTAGTGGACGAGGTGGGGCTGTTCGGCGCCGTGCCGGGTGGGGACGTCCACGCGCAGCAGCAGTCCGTCGTCGCCGTACGCGGCGACCTCGGTGGGGCGGGGCTCGGTGCACAGTGCCTCCGCCCAGGCCAGGGCCCGGCCGAGCGCGGTGGGGGCGGAGGGCGGGGTGGCTGTCATCGGGCGGCCGCCGGGGCGTGGGCGAGGCGTGCGACGAGGGCGAGGTCGAAGTGGCCGGCCAGCCGGGCGGCCTCGGCTGTGTCGCACAGGCCGCGTTCCAGGGCGCAGAGCCGGTACTCGTGCTCGGAGCCCGCCTGCCACAGCTCGCGCAGCAGGGCGTGCCGCTGCGGGGTCGGCGTCGCGGGGGTGGAGGGGACCCGCAGCAGTTTCAGGCAGCGGTCCTGTAGTTCGTCCAGGGTGGTGCCGGCGACGGCCTCCCCCGGCAGGTCCTGGTAGACGAGGCGGCCCGGTGGCAGGCGGAAGGTGCGTGCCAGGAGGCGTTCGTCGGCGCTCCAGTGGGCGGTGGCCTCGGTTGCGCGGGCGAGCTGGGCATCCGGACGGGGCGCGGGCGCGAAGCCGACCGCGGCCAGGAGCTGCCCGGCGGAGCCGGTGCGGCCGGTGGTCGCGGCGGCCAGGCGCAGGGCGTAGGCGCGGTGGCGTTCGGGGAAGTCCGCGGCGAACAACTGCAGGCAGGCCAGGGCGGATCGGGCGCTGACCGGCGATCCGGGCTGGAGCGGCCGGTGCTCGAAGTCCCACTGCCGGCCGTAGGAGCTGGTCCAGGCGTCCGCCGGGTGAGGGCTTGCGGCAGGTGGCGTGAGGGGGCGCGCGGCCAGGGTGTCGAGGGCCTCGCGGGCGTCGCGGGCCTTGATGTCGCCGTGTGCGGCCAGGTGGTCCAGGAGAAGGTCCATGGCGTGCTGGTCGGCGCCGGCGGCGTGACGCAGGCCCGCTGCGGAGCGCTCGGTGAAGTGCAGGCGCGCGGCGGCCTGTTCGAGACGGGTGGCCTGACCGTCGTCGAGGCGGCCGACGTCGCGCAGTTCCGCGAGTCCGTGGCGTACGCAGACCATCGCGTGGGTGAGCCGGCGCGCCTCCGCGCTGTCGTCGGCGTGCAGGACGGCGACGTCCGCGTCGGAGACCAGTCGGCCGGAGCGCACTTGGGCGTACACCTGCCCCAGACCCTCCATGCCGAAGTCGGCCAGCTCCGCGGCCCGCAGCGCGCCCAGGCTGGCGGTGCCGGCGATGTGCACGCCCCGGGCGAGCTGGGCGAGGATCTCCTTGTGCCGGATCGGCGCGAAGTGCTGGTAGACGCCGTCCACGATCAGGACTTCGTCGCCCGGTCGCAGGCACAGGTCGAAGAGGTCGCCGTGCCGCACGGGCGGCCGGTACTCGAAGGGGCCCGCGGGCCGTTGCGAGGGCGGCAGGGTCGGGCCGACGAAGGCGATACGGCGACGGCTCACGCGTGGCTCCTGCTGGCGACGGACTGCGGGCGGGGGTGCTGCAGGGCGAGTCCCAGGCCGGGCGCGAACACCTGGACGACGGCGGGCCACGGCTGGGCGCCAGGGGTGAGGTCGGCGGCGATCACGGGCCGGCCGGTGGCACGGTGGACCGCGGTGACCAGGCCCTCCAGCACCTCGTCGAGCGAGGTCGCCGTCCGCGACGTGCGGGGCATCGCCTCGGTACGGCGCGGGGCGGGGCGCAGCCGGCCGGGTGAGGCGGCCAGCGGGCGGAACGTCCACTCGGGAATGTCGTCGCGGCCCCCGCTGATGGTCGAGCCGCGGCTCTGGACGGCTTCCAGCAGGGCCCGTTCGGCGGCGATCGCGGCATCGGTGTGACAGCCGGACCCGGCGAAGATCTGCCACATCTCCGGCTGGGTGAGCCAGCAGGTGTAGGCGAAGGTGCCCGGCACCGAGGGGATGCGTTCCAGGGCGACGTCGGCGCCGGCCGTGTGGATGCGCTCGATGACCGCGCCCAGCCGCTCTCCCACGGTGTCCAGGTCGGTGGCGACCGCGTCGCCCTCGCGCAACCGCGCCAGCGCGTCGCGTTCCACGCTCTCCAACAGGGCGTGCACGGTGGCCTCGACGTGGTCGTTGCCCGAGGCCAGACCGTTGGTGGTGGTGACGAAGGTGGCGGGCTGCCAGCGGTCGGCGGCCCACCCGCGCAGGCCGACCGCGGCCACCGGGAGCAGCGCGGGCGTCCCGGACGCCAGGTCCCAGCCCCGCGTCCAGTTCAGCACGGTGCGCTCGTCGGCCAGCGAGACGGGGTGCAGGGACAGCTCGTCCACCCGATAGCCGGCGTCCACGGCACGCGCCGTGTCGCGGGTGGTGACGGGAGGCCGGGTCTGCTCGGCGACGGCGACCTCGATGGATTCCATGACGGCCGAGATACGGGCGGCCGTGTGTGAGAGTCCTTTGCCGGCGCTGGCGGTCAGAGTGGCCGCACCGGGACGGATCGCCGTCCACACCGGCACGTCGAGGACGTCGAGGCCGGTGAGGTCCGCCACGCGGGTGATGCCGCGGGCGGACAGCTGCGGGCCCAGTCGATCCCATGTCTCGTCGAGGCGGACGGTGCGCAGGGTCCCCTCGGTGACGGCGGCCTCTCCTCCGCCCCGCATCCAGCCGGGTGCGCGCCGCGCGGCTGTCACCGGTGTTCCCTGCGCAGGGTGACGGCGGCGGCGGTCACCGCGTCCTCGTCCACGCCGGAGAGATGCTCCAGCAGGGCCGTGCGCAGCAGTTCGGTGCGCTGCCGCAGGGAATGCCGGTGGTGCTGTTCGTGCAGGGCCGTGAAGGCGGGACTGCCCAGGAATCCGGCGAGGACGACCTCGGCGAGGTTGCCCGCGGTGGGCTCCTCGATGGTGACGGCCACGTGGATGGAGTTGCCCTCGCGGGCGGTCGCGTAGTGCGGGGTGCCGTGCGGCATGTACAGCACGTCGCCGGGGCGCAGGGTCAGCTCGACACGGGACTCGTCGGCGATGGGGCCCTCGTGCAGGGTGGAGTCGCTGGTGGAGGTCTCGTCGATGCGCCCGACGACCCAGTCCTTGACGCCGGCGACCTGCAGGATGAAGACGTGCGCGCCGTCGGTGTGGGCCTGCATCGCGGTCTTGCCGGGCGGGCTGAGGAAGACGAACGACTCCAGGCCGCCGCTGAAGTGCGGTTCCAGGGCCTTGACCAGGGTGCGGATACGCGGGTGCCAGTGCTCGGCCTGGTTGAACTTGAAGGTGGCGCCGTCCGCGAAGTCCTGGCGGATCTGCTCGGGCTCGATGAAGCCGGGCAGATCGTGGTTCACCACGCGGCGCTTGCGGGTCATGTCGCTGATCGCGGTGCGCACACCCTCGTTGAAGACGGTGAAGTACGGGCGCGACAGCAGGCCGCAGTCGACCTCGTCCCACATCTCCTGCTCGGTGATGAGCCGGGTGAGGTCGCTGTGCGCGCGCAGCACGACGGGCTGGTCGGCCCAGTGCTCGCGGAAGAAGGCGTCGACGTCACCGACCAGGTGCTCCAGGCGTGCGGGCACCGGCGCGGCCTCGCTGTCCCCGGCCGACGTGGCGGCGGGGAGTCCGCTGACCCGTGTCGCCGCCGCGTCGCTCTCGCCGGACCCGCCGACCGCCGGGACGGTCTCGCCCGGACGCGTGGCCGGTGCGATGGTCCCGGCTCCGCCGGTGGCCGACGGGGTTCCCTCGCCGGCGCCGGTGGCCGGTGGGGTGGTCTCGGTGGTGGTCGTCGTCATCAGCCGATCGCCTCCCGCATCGTCTCGAGCGCCGTACGTCCCCAGTGGGCGTCGTCCAGCGTCTTGGCCTGCCTGCTCAGCGCCGCGCGGACCTCGCTGGTGCGTGCCGCGAGCGGGCGGGTGTGGAAGTGGTGCACGAGGTCCTGCTCGTCCTCCAGGAACCGGCGCAGGAACGCGTCGACGAGGTCTTCCGGCGTCGGCTCGGTGAGCGTGAACGTCAGGTGCAGGGAGTCGCCGCCGCGGGCGGTCGCGTCGTGCGGCCAGCCGTGCGGCAGATACATGACGTCACCCGGTTCCAGGGTGAAGACGTGCGAGGGGCGGGCGGCGTCCACGTCCAGGCCGGCCGAGGCGCCGATCTGCTCGGGCGCGGCGTACAGGTGCCATTCCTTACGGCCTTCGAGCTGGACGACCAGCACGTGCGCGGCGTCCCGGTGAGGGAGCATGCCGCGTGACTCCTCGGGCGTCCAGAAGACGTAGGAGTTCACGGCCACCGGCAGCAGCTCCTCCAGCTGACGCGCGATGTCGCGGGTGGGCCGGTGCCAGTCGCCGACCTGGTTCAGCTTGAGGGAGGCGCCGCCCGCCATGTGGCGGTCGACGGCCGGGGCGTCGGCGAAACCGGCGACCTTGTGCCCGATCACGTCCCGCTGCCTGGTGTAGGACGACACCGTGGGTACTTCGCCGTGCTTGAGGAGGGTGAAGTAGGGCCACTTGAGAAGACTGGCGTCCAGCAGGCGCCGGATGCGCTCGCCCGTGAGCAGACCCGCGGGGTCGAGCGCCTGCTTCTCGACGTGGTGCGAGACGCCCCAGACGGCGTCTCCGAAGAGCCTGCCGGTCAGGGCGGCAGGCCAAGGAGTGGCTGTGGTCATGCGGATGCCAACCTTCCCGGTCCGTGGCGCCCGGGAGCTGGCAAAGGCTCCCGGGCAACCCCCTGCTGGGTGCCTGTCAGGCCTCGTTGATCTGGCTGAGGACCGTCATGGGAGCGTCCGCGGCTTCCTCGTTGTTGTTCAGGACGGCGGCCTTCTCCGGGTCGAGCACGCCCTCGCCCGCGAGGCGGGACTCGGCCGGAGAAGCCAGGGCATCGGTCTCGTTCAGGGACTGGAAAACGTCACGGAGAGCCATGCGAAACCTCCTAGTGAGCCACTGCCGATCAGTGGCCGTGCGTTGAGACAACACCAGTGGCCTTGCACCACACCTGCGCCGCCCTCGAACCACACTGGAGCCGTCGTGTCGGCCATCGCTCACCGGCGAAGAGGTCGTGCTCTGTCTCAAGGAAGCGAAGGTCGAGACCGCTGGATGCGTCGACTTGCGGCAGGGCGCGGGCTCGACTCCTTGAAGTTGATTCGGGCCGTGTTGCGAATCCGCTTGGTGCGACCGTGCTCGGCGAGGACGTCAACGGCCTCGGTGTTCGGACCGGCGGCGGTCTTGAGTTGCAGCCAGTCGGAGGACTCGAGCAAGGCGTCACGGCGCCAGGGCTGCCCGAACGTGATGGCACGGAAGAGGGACCATTCCCGCACGCGATGTGCCAGGAACGGATGGCGGACGGTGACCTGGGTCATCCGCTCGGCCCATGGCTCGTAAGCCGGGCCGGAATGGATGTCGGTGGCCCGGCGGTCCAAGTGCCGCAGGACGGCGGACTGGGCCATGGACTGGTCCGGATCAGTCAGGACTTCGCTGACCAGGTCGAGCTCGTCGGCGTCAGAGACGTGCTCCAGCTCGGTCAGGTAGGCCGCGAAGCGCAGGTGCTCGGCCGGTTCCTCCTGCGGAGCGTTGTGGTGGTTCATTCAGTCTGTTTCTCTCGCTCGAACCAGGACGCCGTTTCCGAAACTGACGCCCAGGCGGACCAGGGAGACAAGGACCTTGATCAGGACCGCTCGGCCGACCTGGCCTTGCCACCGCCCGCGCTTTCTCAACTCGCGACAGCCGCCGCGATCTGCTGGGCGGCCTGAACGGGCGTGAGGTGTGTGGTGTCGACGACTTCGGCCTCGGCGTGCAGCCACGTGCGGGTCGCCTCGGCGTAGGGCTCAAGGTGTCGGAGCCGGAAAGGGGAGTCGGGGCCCAGAACCGTATCTCCCGCGATGCGCCTGCGGAGGGTGTCCTGGTCGGCGTGCAGGACGAAGTGCCTTACAGGGATGCCATGTTGGGCGAGGCCCGAACTGACCTCGTGCCAGTACTGCTCGACCAGGACGGTCATGGGCATCACCAGCGTGCCGCCGGTGTAGTCGAGGATGCGCCGCGCGGTCTCGACCACGAGGGGCCGCCACGGAGGCCAGTGCTGGAAGTTGTCCGTCGCCGGCAGCCCTGGCTCGATGTCCATGAGCGTCTCACCGACCTTCTCGGCGTCGAACACCCGTGAGTCAGGGATCAACCGCTGCACAAGTGCACTGGTCGTCGTCTTGCCTGCCCCATGGGTGCCGTTGAGCCATACGATCATGGGCTCGACGTTAGTGTCCCGCCGGCCGCTCAGGCGGGCGGTGCGGGAGATTCGGGTGGACTTCCGTGCGCGCCGGGACGGAGTGCGGCGCAGGCGATGGGCGACCAGAGCGAACCCGCCGTCGTCAGCGGCACAGTTGAGGATCTTGCCCCACGCAGGACATCGGGGCCGGCACGGAGGACGGCAGCGGCACGCAGGCCGAGATGGGTGTGCCGACCGGCGCCGGCACGGCACGCAGAGCGCGGCGAGCGCGTGGGGCCGGCTCGATCGGTGCGGTGAACTGCACTGTCCGCAGGGCGCCTTGTCGTGCACGGGCCGTGGGCTGCGGGAGCCCTTGGGCGATGGCGTCGCGCAGGGCGTCGGCGAACAGGGCGATGTCGCGGGGGGTGGTGTCGTGGTGGACACCCGCGCGCACCGCGGTGGTGATACCGCGCCGGGGCAGGTAGAGGGGACTCTCATCGGCGACGATCTTGCCCACCAGGACGCCACGGTCGGCGAGGCGGCGGCGCAGCAGGGCGGCGGGCAGCTCGTCGTGCCGGAAGGTGACGATGCCACTGTGGTGGCGGCCCGGGGCGATCAGCTCGGTGCCGGGACTGTGGTGGACCGCTGTCCGCAGCAGGGACGTCAGGTGCGCGGTGTCCGAGGTGGCTGCGGCAGTGGTGGCGTGGTGGGCCAGCGCCGTGTTCAGGGCGGCGAGGGCAGGAACGGAGGCGGGTGAGGAGGGCAGGCCGCCGTGCGGGGCCAGGACCTCGTGCAGACGAGGCGCCGCGTAGGCGAACCCGGCACTTTGGGGGCCGCGCAAGAAGCGCCAGCCGTCACCTACGAGCAGGTGGCAGCCGATACCGGCGACGTCCACCGGCAGTTGACCCACCGCGTACGAGGCGTCGACGGCGTACAGGCAACGACGCCCGGCCAGCAGGCGGCCCACCTCCTCGACAGGGTGGACGGTGCCGCACGCTGCGGACACATACGGCAGGCACACCAGCGCTACGTCGTCGTCGAGGTGCCGGGCCATCCACGACACGTCCAGGTCCCCGTCGGGACCCAGCGCGATGACGTCGATGTGACAACCGGTGCGTGCGCGCAGGGCGGACAGCGCGGCGAGGTGGGCGGGCGACTCGTAGGGGCTCACCCAGACGCGGTCGCGGGGGCTCAACGGCAGCCGGGACATCACCGCCGCGAACACCTGGGCGGCCCCTCCGCACGCCAGGGTGTCGGCGGCCGGCGCACCCAGCAGGGCCCCCAGCCGCGCCGGCAACTGCCCGTACAGGACGTCCTGAAGACGAACGTGCAGCTCGAAGGACCCGTCCCGGTCCTCCACCCGTGTCCAGCGGGCAAGGACGTCCGCGACAGCGGCGGGCAAAGGACCGGCACCGGCCGCGTTCAGATCCACCCGCAGCCGACTGTGGCGTATCGCGTTCACTGTGTGCCTCCCCCTCAACAGCCCGTGAGGCAATGTGTTGCCTCTTGCTTGGCAACACTTTGCCTGCCGAGAACAGGAATTGGCAACATGGGCTCCGTCCATACTCAAGTGACGACGGCAAAACAGCAGGCCGCGGCCCACCTGGAGGGATTTACAGGTCTCCCTTCGAGGGATTTCCCAGCGTTGCCAAAGACTTTCTCAGTTTGCCAACAATCTGAGTAAGTGCAGGTCAGAGGGCATATGTGTAGGCATGTCGGACGGGATATCGCTACATCTGCAGCGTTCCTGGCGGGTATGTCGAGCGAAATGCGATCCATTCCCCACCAATTCACGAGATTCCCTTGCCAATCTTCTTGGCAGAAGGTTGCCAAGTACCGAACACGAAATTGACGAGGAGCTCGCCATGAACCGCATCGCCCGCATCGCCGCCACCGCCGCCGCCCTGACCGCCGCCGCCCTCACCGCCGCCGGCGCGATCAACGCCACGGACACGAACAACCGCCCCGCCGCCGACACCACCAACTTCGTCGCCGGCAACATCGGCTGGCCGACCGCTCCGAACGCGGTGCAGGCCGGCGACATCGGCTGGCCCACCGCCCCGCAGGCTGTCCCCGCGGGTGACATCGGCTGGCCCACCGCCCCCAACGCCGTGCAGGCCGGCGACATCGGCTGGCCCACCGCCCCGCAGGCTGTCCCCGCGGGTGACATCGGCTGGCCCACCGCCCCCAACGCCGTGCAGGCCGGCGACATCGGCTGGCCCACCGCCCCGCAGGCTGTCCCCGCGGGTGACATCGGCTGGCCCACCGCCCCCAACGCCGTGCAGGCCGG
>NZ_JBSGZN010000016.1:141848-168718 GCF_053611025.1 Streptomyces sp. NPDC054842 | reverse complement strand
TTCCCTGCGGTCCGGGCGGGCGGGAGCCGTCTCTCGCGGGCCTCCCTGGCGCGTGTGGGCGCCGCGCTGGCGGTTCGGTGGTGGGTCGGGGCCGTGCCGGTGCATCCGGCCGTCGGTAGTTGGTGCTGGCCCCCGTGACCAGATTCCTCGGTTGGGTACGTCCCGTGCCCGACGGCCATGTGATGTACCGGCACGGCCCCTCCCGTGCGAGGGCGGCTGCGGGCCGTCGTTCCCTGCGGTGCAGGCGGGCGGGAGCGTGCCTCGCGGGCTTCGGGTGGGCGCAGCGGCACCGGGTCGCCGACCCGCCTCGGCCTCAGGCGTAGCGCCGGGCGCATGCGTACGTGGGGGAGTGGGCCCACCAGGGGGCGCCGGGGGCGTTGTCCCGCCTGGGCCTCGGCCTTAGCGGGGGCGCTGGGAGTGGGTGGCGGGGGCGGAGGCGGTGGGGGCGGTTGTCGTAGCCGTTACGCTGGAGGCGTGGCAGTCGTCGATGTATCCGAAGAGCTCAAGTCCCTCTCCTCGACCATGGAGTCGATCGAGGCCGTCCTGGACCTCGACAAGATGAGGGCAGATGTCGCCGTGCTCGAGGAGCAGGCGGCCGCGCCGTCCCTGTGGGACGACCCGGACGCGGCGCAGAAGATCACCAGCAAGCTGAGCCACCTCCAGGCCGAGGTCCGCAAGGCGGAGGCCCTGCGCGGCAGGATCGACGACCTGAGCGTGCTCTTCGAGATGGCCGAGGAGGAGGACGACCCCGACACCCGTGCCGAGGCCGAGACCGAGCTCACCGCGGTCCGCAAGGCCCTGGACGAGATGGAGGTCCGTACCCTCCTCTCGGGCGAGTACGACTCCCGTGAGGCGGTCGTCACCATCCGCGCCGAGGCCGGCGGCGTCGACGCCTCCGACTTCGCCGAGAAGCTCCAGCGCATGTACCTGCGCTGGGCGGAGCGGCACGGCTACAAGACCGAGCTGTACGAGACGTCGTACGCGGAAGAGGCCGGCATCAAGTCGACCACCTTCGCCGTCCACGTGCCGTACGCGTACGGGACCCTCTCGGTCGAGCAGGGCACGCACCGCCTGGTGCGCATCTCGCCCTTCGACAACCAGGGGCGCCGCCAGACGTCGTTCGCCGGTGTCGAGATCCTGCCGGTGGTCGAGCAGACCGACCACATCGAGATCGACGAGTCCGAGCTGCGCGTGGACGTGTACCGCTCGTCCGGTCCGGGCGGCCAGGGCGTCAACACGACCGACTCCGCGGTCCGCCTGACGCACCTCCCCACCGGCATCGTGGTCTCCTGCCAGAACGAGCGCTCGCAGATCCAGAACAAGGCCTCCGCGATGAACGTCCTTCAGGCCAAGCTCCTGGAGCGGCGCCGCCAGGAGGAGCAGGCCAAGATGGACGCCCTCAAGGGCGACGGCGGCAACTCCTGGGGCAACCAGATGCGTTCGTACGTCCTGCACCCGTACCAGATGGTCAAGGACCTCCGCACCGAGTGCGAAGTCGGCAACCCCGAGGCCGTGTTCAACGGCGAGATCGACGGTTTCCTGGAGGCCGGAATTCGCTGGCGCAAGCAGCAGGAGAAGTAACCGGGTCCGGTTACCGCCGCTTTGTCGACAAGGCAACTGCCGTTCTCCGGACGGCAGTTGCCTTTCGTGTGTGGGTTGTCTGGGTTTTACATCACAGTCACATGTCCTCACGGCAGGCAAATGGCACCCATCGGGACATCGCGTGCGCAACGACCTTGACGCTGCTTTGAAAAGTGGGAAGGGTGACGCGTGGCATGCGTATCTCCGGGGCGCATGTGAACCGGGGGGCTTCGCAACGCCGCCTGTGACGCCGTGGCCCCGGGCGCTGCTCCACTGACGATGAGCTACTGGGGGTAGCAGGCAGATGACCAAGAAGACGCGGATCCGCGTGGCGCGCATAGCCGCCGGCGCGGTGATCGCAGCCGGTGCGTCCCTGACCGCCGCGGGTGCCGCTTCGGCACTCGACGTCGGCGTGAACGTGGGCGGACTGAGCGTAGGAGCCAGTGCCGACGCGGACGGGATCGGCGTGCAGGTCGCCGGTCCGGACGACCCGACGACGCCTACACCGACCCCGTCGAACACGGGCCTTCCGACCGACCCGGAGCCCACTCCGTCGGCCACTCCTCCGTCCGAGGACCCGCCGGAGCCGTCCGCCGAGCCGAGCGAGCCGGGCGACCCCACCGAGCCGGGCAACGGCAACGGCGGCGGTAACGGCAACGGCGGTGGCAACGGCAACGGCGGTGGCAACGGCAACGGCGGCGGCGACGGCTCCGGTGGCAACGACACCGACCCGGACGGCGGCTCCCAGCCGGTCGAGCAGGGCGAGGGCTCCTCGGCCCTGACCGACACCGGCTCGGACGCCTCCGACACCACCGCCCAGGGCGACAACGACGGCGAGCTCGCCGAGACGGGTGCCGGTCAGACCGCGTTCCTGCTGGTCGGCGCCGCCACCATGATCGCCGGCGGTATCGGCTTCCGTCTGCTGCCCCGCCTCGCGGGCGGCCGCGGCGGCGCCGCCGCCTGACGCACGGCCGTGTGACACACCACACGTGAGAAAGGGCCCGGAGCGAGTGCTCCGGGCCCTTTCCCGTGTCGGACGTGGACTGTCCCGCCGGTCGCGGGGCAGTGGTGAAAGAGGCGGTGCGGGCCCTAGCGGGCCAGCAGTGCCACCGCGGCGATCAGCACGGCGAGCAGTGCGATCAGTGCCATCGGGTTCATTCCGGCGAAGGGGCTCTCCTGCTGGAGGCGCTCCCTGTTCGCGCGGCAGACGTGGCAGCGGCCCTCACTCACGGGCGAAGCGCAGTTCGCGCACACCAATCGGTCGTACGTCATGCGCCGGCCCTCCTTGCGCTGTCTCTCCGCGTGTATAACGCCGCGGGGAACGAGAGCGTTCCCCCTCCACTGTGCCAGGTTCCGCGGATTTCGGCGCGGCTCGCCCCATCCTGCCCGGTCCTGGCGGGAAGGACGCCCGTTCCCGGCCGGAAGACGTCCCTCCCACCCCTCAGATCCGGGACAAAACGCGCAAGCCTCGCGCAACCCCGTACGCCGACTGCGCTCGCGCACCCGGTTCGCGTATGGTCACGCACACCTACCCCCGGCGACCCGTGGTGCATCCGTGATCCGATTCGACAACGTCTCCAAGGTCTACCCCAAGCAGACCCGCCCCGCTCTCAGGGATGTCTCCCTGGAGGTCGAGCGCGGTGAGTTCGTGTTCCTCGTGGGGTCCTCCGGCTCCGGGAAGTCCACCTTCCTCAGGCTGGTCCTCCGTGAGGAACGGGCCAGCCACGGTCAGGTGCACGTGCTGGGCAAGGACCTCGCGCGCCTCTCCAACTGGAAGGTGCCGCACATGCGCCGCCAGCTGGGGACCGTGTTCCAGGACTTCCGTCTCCTGCCGAACAAGACGGTCGCCGAGAACGTCGCCTTCGCGCAGGAGGTCATCGGCAAGTCGCGCGGCGAGATCCGCAAGTCCGTGCCCCAGGTGCTCGACCTCGTCGGCCTCGGCGGCAAGGAGGACCGGATGCCCGGCGAGCTCTCGGGCGGTGAACAGCAGCGCGTCGCCATCGCGCGCGCCTTCGTCAACCGGCCGAAGCTCCTCATCGCCGACGAGCCGACCGGAAACCTCGACCCGCAGACCTCCGTCGGCATCATGAAGCTGCTCGACCGCATCAACCGCACGGGCACGACCGTGGTGATGGCGACCCACGACCAGAACATCGTGGACCAGATGCGCAAGCGCGTCATCGAGCTGGAGCAGGGCCGTCTCGTCCGCGACCAGGCGCGCGGCGTCTACGGCTACCAGCACTGACGATCCACGGAAAGGCATAAGCGAACGCCATGCGCGCCCAGTTCGTTCTGTCGGAGATCGGTGTCGGTCTCCGTCGCAATCTCACGATGACCTTCGCCGTCATCGTCTCGGTCGCCCTCTCGCTCGCCCTGTTCGGCGGTTCGCTCCTGATGAGCGACCAGGTGAACACGATGAAGGGCTACTGGTACGACAAGGTCAACGTCTCGGTCTTCCTCTGCAACAAGAGCGACGCGGAGTCCGACCCCAACTGCGCCAAGGGAGCGGTCACCACCGAGCAGAAGGAACAGATCAAGACCGACCTGAGCAAGATGCCGGCCGTCGAGAAGGTCGAGTACGAGTCGGCGGACCAGGCGTACAAGCACTACAAGGAGCAGTTCGGCGACTCCCCGCTGGCCAGCTCCCTGACGCCGGACCAGATGCAGGAGTCGTACCGCATCAAGCTGGACGACCCGGAGAAGTACCAGGTCATCGCCACCGCCTTCGACGGCCGGGCCGGCGTGCAGTCCGTGCAGGACCAGAAGGGCATCCTGGACAACCTCTTCGGGCTGCTGAACGGCATGAACTGGGCCGCGCGCGCGGTGATGGCGATGATGCTGGTCGTCGCCCTGATGCTGATCGTCAACACGGTGCGCGTCTCCGCGTTCAGCCGCCGCCGTGAGACCGGCATCATGCGGCTGGTGGGTGCCTCCGGGTTCTACATCCAGGCGCCGTTCATCATGGAGGCCGCGGTCGCCGGACTCATCGGCGGCGGTGTCGCCTGCGGCTTCCTCGTGGTCGCCCGGTACTTCATCATCGACCACGGCCTGGCCCTGTCGGAGAAGCTGAACCTGATCAACTTCATCGGCTGGGACGCCGTGTTGACCAAGCTGCCGCTCATCCTCGCGACGAGCCTGCTGATGCCGGCGCTGGCCGCGTTCTTCGCGTTGCGCAAGTACCTGAAGGTGTGACGCATGCCAAGAGGGCCGTACCGCCAACAGGCGGTGCGGCCCTCCCGCGTTGTCCTAGACTCACCGGCATGTCAGGCCGTGACCTGTTCTGTCAGCCCCGCCGCATCGGCCGCGGGGCCGCCCTGACATTGCTCTTCGCCGGTGTGCTCGCCGCCGGCGCCGCGACCGGCTCCCTTCCCGAGCACGGCCAGAAATCCCCGTCCGGCGCCCAGCGTCCGGTCCCGGCAGGCCACCGCGAGGACGTCACCCGCGCCGCCGCCGAGGCCATGGCCGACGGCAAGTCGCCCATGGAGGCCGCCGAACGCGCCGTCAGCCGCAGCGGGGACCGCTGGAGCGCCGTCTACTCCCAGGGCGAGTACGAGGAGTTCGAGGAGGCGCTCGACGGCCAGTACACCGGCGTCGGGCTGTGGGCCCGGCGCGAGCGGGACGGCCGTATCGAGGTGTCCCGCGTGCAGAGCGGCTCGCCCGCCGAGACCGCCGGGATCCGCAAGGGGGACCGGCTGCGCAGTGTGGACGGCCGGACGGTCGAGGGGCGGCCGGTGACGGAGGTCGTCTCGCTGCTGCGCGGCGACGCCGAGGACGCGTCCGCGGGCACGCGGGTCTCCGTCGGCCTGGAGCGCGGCACGCGCGCGTGGAGCGAGACGCTGCGCCGGGCCCGCCTGTCCACGGACCCGGTGACCGTGCACCGCCTCGCCGGCGGCGTCACCGTGATCAAGGTCGCCGCCTTCACCAAGGGCTCCGGCGAACGGGTGCGCGCCGCGGTCGCCGAGGCGCCCCGGAAGGCCGGAGTCGTCCTGGACCTGCGCGGCAACTCGGGCGGGCTGGTCACCGAGGCCGTCACCGCCGCCTCCGCCTTCCTGGACGGCGGCCTGGTCGCGACGTACGACGTGCGCGGCGCCCAGCGGGCCCTGCACGCCGATCCCGGCGGCGACACGGACAGGGCCCTGGTGGTCCTCGTCGACGGCGGCACGATGAGCGCCGCGGAACTCCTCACGGGCGCCCTCCAGGACCGCGGCCGGGCGGTCGTCGTCGGCTCCCGGACCTTCGGCAAGGGCTCGGTGCAGATGCCGAGCCGGCTCCCCGACGGTTCGGTCGCCGAGCTGACCGTCGGGCACTACCGGACGCCCGCGGGACGCACCGTCGACGGCCGGGGCATCACCCCCGACCTGGAGGCGGACCAGGAGGCCGTCCGCCGGGCGGTCACGGTACTGAGCGGGCTCGGCGACCCTGCGTAGCCTCCGGGGGCCGATGCGGAAATCCGGTTCCCCCGCCGCCCCCCTGTAGTGCGAAAATGGCCAGCACTATGGCCAAGGGAATGTACGTACCGAAAGAGTCCCAGCAGAAGCAGGGCAGCCAGGCCGCGTCCGGCAGGACCAAGGACGGCAAGAAGAAGATCGTCGCCCAGAACAAGAAGGCGCGGCACGACTACGCGATCATCGACACCTACGAGGCCGGGCTCGTGCTGACCGGCACCGAGGTGAAGTCGCTGCGCCAGGGCCGGGCCTCGCTCGCCGACGGCTTCGTCCAGATCGACGGGAACGAGGCGTGGCTGCACAACGCCCACATCCCGGAGTACAGCCAGGGCACCTGGACGAACCACACGGTGCGCCGCAAGCGCAAGCTGCTGCTGCACCGTGAGGAGATCGACAAGCTGGAGGCGAAGTCGCAGGAGACGGGTCACACGATCGTGCCCCTCGCCCTGTACTTCAAGGACGGGCGCGCGAAGGCCGAGATCGCGCTCGCCCGCGGAAAGAAGGAGTACGACAAGCGGCAGACTCTGCGGGAGAAGCAGGACCGGCGCGAGTCGGACCGGGCGATCGCGGCGGTCAAGCGCAGGGAGCGGGGGCAGTAGCCCCGCGGTGACGCCCCGGTGGCGGGCGGGCCGCGGGGAATAGGCTGGCATCGTGGCGCGTTGGTCACGTACGATGGCACTGCACCTCACAGCGGGTGCGTGGACCGCGAGGTCCGGCTTTGAAAAATCAACATGGGGATGATCGGTTTCGACAGCGGCTGTCGAAGCAGGGGAAGCGAGCCGAGGAAGCGGCAATGATCTCGTAAACCATATGTCGCAAAAAATAATCGCCAATACCAAGAGCGATTCCCAGTCCTTCGCCCTCGCTGCCTAATAAGCAGTGAGTGAAGGACCCTTAATGGGTGTCAGCCCGGGAGTGTTCCCGACCCGGATCCTGGCATAATCTAGGGAACTAAACCATCGGGCCCGGTCACGGGGTTCGATGGGAAATCAAACAGTGACTGAGCCCGTCGGAGACTTGTTCGCGTGATCTCCGGGGCTGAGAAAATCGCAGCGAACTGCGCTCGGAGAAGCCCTGATTCTGCACCGTTGGACGCGGGTTCGATTCCCGCCATCTCCACTCATCCCATGTTTGTGATTCATAGTGACGAAGGCCCCGCAGCTCCGGCTGCGGGGCCTTCGTCCTGTGCGGGCGCGTCCGGTACGGGCATACGAGGCGGCTTGGGGCGGGTGCCGGGCGCGCAGGGCCTGGCACCGGTGCTGTCCGGTGGCGGCGGACGCGGCCCGCCGTCGGCACTCTTGCCGACTTGGTCTGGACCTGACACGCTCGGCGCGCCGCCCCCCGCGTCCCCAGGCCGCTCCCTCTCCGGAGGTCCGTATGCGCCACAGACCGTCCCGACCCTCCCGCGGAACGACCGGCGCCCGCCGGGCGCACGGCTTCGGCGAACCGCGCACCAGCGTGCTCGCCGTCCTCGGGCTGCTCCTCGCCCTGCTGGTACCGCTTGCCCCCGCCGCCTCCGCCGCCACCGTCACCCCGCCGCAGATCTACGGCGCCTGGCACTGCGGCGACGACGCCTGCACCTGGGGCACCGTGCGCGGCGTCAGCGCCTTCGACTCCATGAACCACTGGCTCGTCGACCGGGGCGACGGGCGGCCCTCCGTCAACCTCGTGGTGCTGAGCTTCGTCGAGCCGCAGCGGCTGCTGCACCGCACGAACGACGCCACGACCGTGAACGGTGTCCCCCGGGGCATGACCCGGGAGATCGTGCAGTACTTCACCTCGCGCGGAATCCGCGTGATGCTCTCCATCGGCGGGATCACGTACACCGACGAATGGGACGCCGCCCTCGCCGAGGACGCGGCGCAGCTGGGGCGGAACGCGGCGGCGGTCGCGAGCGACCTCGGCGTCGGCATCGAGATCGACTACGAGCAGAACACCGACCCCGACCTGGCCGGGCTCCAGTCCTTCATCGACGCCTACCGCTCGGCGCACCCCTACGACGCCTCGGGCGCCGATCCGGCCGCCCGGCTCACCATCGACACCGCGGCCGGCGACCGCTGGCTGATCGGCATCAACCGCAAGGCGACCGCCGACTGGCTGCGCACCGACCGGCCCGTGCTCGACTACACGAACGCCATGGTGCCCGCGCGCCAGCCCTCCACGAGTTCCGCGATCGCCAACTGGCAGGAGCACGTGGACGGAAAGCCCACCTATTCACCGCCGGTGCCGCCGCTCGCGCCCGCGAAGTTCACCGGCGCCGTCTACATCAGCGACCAGACGAAATCGCTGCCCGAATGCGTCGACTTCGCCAACTCGCTGCAGAACTCGACGGGTTCCTTCGTGCAGAGCGTCGCCCCGAACGGGGCCGGGGTCACCTCGGGCATGCTCGGCCACATGTTCTGGGCCGCCGAGCGTCCCTCCACACGCGGCACGGGCACCACGCCGCCGGGCACCTGCGAGGGCGGCGTCGGCGCCGGCGCGAGCGCGTACGGCATCCCGCTGCCGATGCCCCCGCTGCGGCAGGGCTGAGGCACTTTCCGGCCGGTCACCGGTCCCGTATGGGGGTGCGCGCCCGTACGGGACCGGCCCGGTGCTGTCGCGGCCGGCCTCGGCGTACGGGGCCGGACACCAGCCCGGGGCGCGCCGTTGTGGGGTCCCGGGCCATATCGGGCAGTGGTTGAGGCTTCTACGGTCCCTCTCCATGACACCGACCAGAGCCGCGTCACGCCCCCTCGTCCTGCTGGCCCTGCTGGCCGCCCTCCTCTCCGTCCTGCTGGCACCGGGACGGGCCTCCGCCGCGTCCCCGCAGGAGGTGACCGGCTTCGGGGCCAACCCCGGAGCCCTGAAGATGTACCGGTACGTGCCCGACGGACTGCCCGCCGGGCGGCCCGTCGTCGTCGCGATGCACGGGTGCACCCAGAACGCCGCCGGATACGGCACCGGCAGCGGCTGGCTCCAGCTCGCCGACCGCTGGGGCTTCTCCGTCGTCCTGCCGCAGCAGCAGTCCGCCAACAACCTCAACTCCTGCTTCGACTGGTTCCAGAGCGGTGACATCGCGCGCGGCCAGGGCGAGGCCGCGTCCATCGCGCAGATGGTGGACCGGCAGCTCGCCGACGTCTCCGGCGACGCCTCGCGCGTGTACGTCACCGGGCTGTCCGCGGGCGGCGGGATGACCACCGTGATGATGGCCGCGTACCCCGAGAAGTTCGCCGCGGGCGGGGTCGTCGCGGGACTGCCGTACGGGTGCGCGCAGGCGGCCGGGTCGCCGTACGTGTGCATGTACGTGGGGGCCACCCAGACCGCGGGGCAGTGGGGCGACCGGGTGCGGGCCGCGCGCCCCGGGTACACCGGGCCGTGGCCGACGCTGACCGTGTTCCAGGGGACGGCCGACTACACCGTCAAGCCCGTCAACATGACCGACCTGATGAAGCAGTGGACCGACGTCCACGGCGCCGACCAGACGGCGGACGCCACCGGCACCGTGGCGGGTTACCCGCGCCAGGTCTACCGCGACGGCACCGGCCGTACCGTCGTGGAGACGTACGGCATCACCGGCATGGGCCACGGACAGCCCGTCGACCCGGGGACCGGGGCCACGCAGTGCGGGACGGCGGGGGCGTACGTCCTCGACGTGAACCTGTGCGCCGCCCACGCGCTCGGGCACGCCTGGGGACTCGGCTGAGTCGGTAGCGGTCCGTTCCGCCGGGCGGTCCCGTCCGGTTCCGGCCGCACGGCCCGGCCCGCCGTGCGGTCGGGCCGGGCCCTCCGTGTGGTCGGGCCGGGCATTGCGGGACCCGCTCCGCGGGCTCAGTCCGCGCGGCGGGGAGCCGTGCTGGAACGTTCCGTCAGCCGGGGTTCCAGCACGGTCGCCTCCGGTACGGGCGTGCCGCGCAGCTTCCTCATCAGGAGGTCGACGGCGGCCGTGCCCAGCTCGTCCGAGGGCGGGGACACGGCGGTGACCGGCACCCGGGCCCGCTGCGCCGGTTCGTCCGGGCAGATCGCGGCGACCGAGAGATCGCCGGGGACCCGCAACCCGAGCGCCTCGAAGGCGTCCACCAAGGGCGCGAGCACCGCCTCGTTGTGCGCCACGACCCCGGTCAGCGCGGGCCGCTCCCGCAGCAGCCGTTCCGCGACCGAGCGGGCGGCGGCGGGCGTGGCCTCGCACGGGTGCACCGAGGAGGTCATCCGGTGCCGGTCGGCCGCGGCGGTGAAACCCCGTACGACGTGCTGGGCGGAAGCGGTCCCGCGCACGTACACCTCGGGCGGCGGCCCGACGAGTGCCACGTCCCGGTGCCCGAGCCCCGCCAGGTGACCGACGCACAGCTCCGCCGCGGCCCGGAAGTCCAGGTCGACGCAGGTCAGCCCGCCGGGCGCGGCCGGGAGCCCGATGAGCACCGAGGGCCGGTCCAGTGCCCGCAGCAGCGGCAGCCGCGGGTCGCGGAGCTGCACGTCCATCACGATCAGCGCGTCCGCCAGGGCGCCGTCCGCGACCCGCCGCAGCCCCTCGTCGCCCTCCTCCCGGGTGAGGAGCAGGACGTCGTGGCCGTGCCGGCGCGCGGCCGTCACCGCGGACACCGCGAACCGCGTCACGGCCGGCACGTGGACTCCCGTCCGCAGCGGCACCACCAGGGCCAGCACCCCGGACCGGCGGCCGGCGAGCGCCCGGGCACCGGCGTGCGGCCGGTAGCCGAGCTGGCGGATGGACGCCTCGACGCGCCGCCGGGTCTCCGCGGAGATGGGGCGCTTGCCGCTCAGGGCGTACGAGACGGTGCTCGCGGACACCCCCGCGTGCCGGGCCACATCGGTGATCCTGACCATCGGTCCGCCTCCCCGCTCCCGCTTCGGCTCCGGGACGGGAGGTCGGCCCGGCCCACGCCCTCGTCCACGCCCCGCACGATCGCGTCGAAGCGCTTCGACGGGCGAAGGTATGTGGGGGGCGTGGGCACGTCAATGGGGTGCGCGGGAATCAAGCCGGTCGTCCCACGGGCCGGACGGTGTACGCGAGTTCACTTCCCGGGGCCCCGCCTGCCCCGTACCGCGCCCGCCGCCGAGACCGCCAGCGCGAGCGCCCCCGCCGCCACCGGCACCGCGAAACCGGCCGCCGCCGAGGCCCGTTCCACCACCCAGCCGCCCGCCGCCGAACCGCAGGCGATGCCCCCGAGGAGCCCCGTCACCGCGAGCGTCATGCCCTCGTTCAGCCGGCCCTCGGGCGTGCGTTCCTGGACGACGGTCATGCCGGTGATCATCGCCGGCGCGGTCGCCGTCCCGGCCACGAGCAGGGCGCCCGCGAGGACGACGAGGGACCCGGTCAGGGACGCCGCGAGCAGCGGCAGCGCCATCAGCGCGGTCATGGCGGCGAGGCACCGGGGGAACAGGCGCGCGGCGGGCCCGCCCGGTCCGCGCGCCCCGTACAGCAGGCCCGCCGCACAGGAACCGGCCGCCTGGAGGGCGAGGACCGCACCCGCGGCCGGACGGTGGCCGCGCTCGTCGGCGAACGCGATGGTGACGATCTCCATCGCCCCGAAGACGGCGCCGACCGCGAGGAAGGCGAGGAGCAGCGGGGCCATGCCGGGCGCGCGGAGCGGCGAGCCGCCGGCCGGGCCCGGGCCGCGCCGCACCGGCGGTTCCGTGGCGCGCTGGGCGGCGAAGACCAGGACCCCGGTGACCAGCAGGACGGCGCCGGTCAGCGTCCCGGCCTCCGGGAAGAACGCCCCGCACAGGAAGGCGGCGAGCACCGGGCCGAGCATGAAGCACAGCTCGTCCACGGCCTGTTCGAAGGAGTTGGCGGTGTGCAGAGCCTCGGCGTCCCCGGCGAAGAGGTGGGCCCAGCGGGCGCGTGACATGCCGCCGGTGTTGGGCGTCGTGGCCGTGGCGGCGTACGCGGCGAAGAGCGTCCAGGCCGGGGCGTCGTGGTGGACGCAGAGCAGCAGTGCGAGCGAGCCGAGCGCGGCGGTCACCGTCGCGGGCACGGCGACGCGGGCCTGCCCGTAGCGGTCGACGAGCCGGGCCGTCCACGGGGCGACGACCGCGGTCGCGGCCAGGCCGGTGGCGGTGACGGCGCCGGCGAGCGCGTACGAGCCGCGCGACCCGGCGATCATGATGACCGCGCTGACGCTGAACATGCCCATGGGCAGGCGGGCGAGCAGGTTCCCCAGCGTGAAGGCGCGGGCGCCCGGCACGGCGAAGAGACGGCGGTACGGGGCGCGGGTGCGGACGGAGGGGCCGCGCCCGAGTCCGCGCCCGGGTTCGCGGGAGGGTCCGTCCTCGGGTTCGCGGGAGGGGCCGTGCCCGGGTCCGTCGCCCGGTGGCGGGCCCGCGCGGTGCTTGCGGCGGGGGCCGAGGTCGGCGACGACCAGGGTGTCCCCGGTGACGGTGGCGAAGATCGAGGGCGGTTCCCCGGAAGGCTGACGCGGCATGGCCCCACCGTCGCCCGGGCGCCCGGCGGCGGTCCAACACCGAAGTCGATGGCGATTGACGCACCTCGGTTGTAAGTTCGCCGGATGCCCGCCGATCCGCGCCTGCTGCGCGCCTTCCTCGCCGTCGCCGAGGAACTCCACTTCACCCGCGCCGCCGCCCGTTTGTACGTCGCCCAGCAGGCGCTCAGCCGGGACATCCGGCGCCTGGAGCGCGAGTTGGGGGCGGAGCTGTTCACGCGGACCACCCGGCAGGTGGCGCTGACGTCCGACGGCGTCCGGCTGCTGCCGTACGCGCGCCAGGTGACCGACGCGCAGGACGCGCTGCTGGCCGCCTTCGGCCGGGCGGGCTCCGGCAGGCGGCACCCGGCCGCGGAGACGCCCCTGCTCGTCGACGTCAACTCGCCGGGGCTGATCTCCGGCCGGGTCCTCGAGCGGGCCCGCGAACTCGCCCCGGACAGCGAGCTGATGGCCCGCTTCGAGAGCGGACTCACCGGCGCCGCCCAGGAGATGCTCGCCGGCCGGCTGGACGCGTCCTTCGGCAGGTTCGGCGGCCTCGATCCCGCGGTCCGGGCCCGCCTGGAGCACCAGCCCGTGCGGTACGAGCCGATGGCGGTGCTCCTGCCCGAGGACCACCGGCTCGCCGCCCTGGACGCGGTGCCGCTGGACGCGCTCGCCGGCGCAACCGTCTACGCGGGCGCGGGGAACCCCTGCACGCTGGAGTGGACCGACCTCGCCCTGCGGCTCTTCGAGGGGCGCGGAATCGAAGTGGCGTCGCCCGCGCCGGTGGCCATCGGGGCCGAGGAGTTCCGGCGCGTCATGGCGAAGACCCGGACCCCGGTCCTCGCCGTGGTGGATTTTCCGGCCATGCCGGAGACGGTGCTGCGTCCGCTCGTCGACCCGGTCCCGCTGTCGCCCGTGTCGCTCGTGTGGCGAAAGGGCCTGGTGCACTCGGGGCTCGACGCGCTGCGCCGGGCGGCCCTCGAACTGGCTGGCGAGAAACAGTGGTTGGAGCGTCCGGCCGATGGATGGATTCCAGCCACCGATGCACTCATCATGATGACTCTCTGATGACTTAGCGCAACGGGTGTCACCCGTGTGCGCTACATTCGTGGCCCGGGCGCAGTGTGACAAAAGGGGGCGCTCGGACCGGGTTGGGGGCCCGGTCCGGCCGACAAGTACCGACAAAGTGCGTAGTGCCCGGGGTCGTCGCGTGCGCCTCGAACCTGTCCCTGGGGGATGCACGTGCGCGTAAAGAACTGGCGGAAAGACGCCCAACCCGATCAGCAAATTGCAGACTCGGACGGTGTCGGTCAAGCCACTCCTTCGACCCGAAGCCACACCCGGTCACCGGCACCCGTGCCGGCGCCACCGGTGTCCATCCCCGAGCAGGTGACCTGGCCGGAAGCCGCCCGGACCTCCTCGTGGCCGACCACCGAGCGGGCGGCCGTCCCGACGGCCGTTCCAACGGCCGTCCCGACGGACGACCTCTTCGCCGAGCCGACGACCGGACCGGAGCCCGCCGGGCGCCGGTCCGCCGGCACGGCCGACGGCCCGTCACCGGCCGCTGCGAACACGTCCGACGACACCGCCGGACCCGTCGGCGAAGCGGGCGACCCGGCCGCCGGGCAGGCGGACGGCGCGGCCGTACCGTCCTCCTGGGAGCGGACCGGCGAGCCGAGCCACACGCACGACCCGCACGAGGTGACGGTCCAACTGGACGGCGCCGGGCGGGAGGTGGGGGCCTGGCCGGGCCGGCGCGTCCGGACCGCCCCGGGCGGAGCGGACGGCTCGGACGGCCCGGTCTTCGTCGACGAGTCCGGCCGCCGCGGCCGCACCTTCCGCCGCCTCGGCGTCGTCGTCGGTCTCGCGTGCGCGGTGTACGCCGTCGTCATCGGCGTCACCCTCCTGTCGGGCAACTCCAACGCGCCCTGGCTGCCGGTGCCCGCCCGCCAGGACGAGCCGCCGGCCGGCCGGGTCGACATCCCGCCGGTGCCCGTCGACGACGCCGAACCGCCGGGCGCGGGCAGCGCCGTGCCGGGCGCCGGTCCCTCGGCCGGCGGCACCGTCTCGGCGTCCCCCGGCGGCGGCCCCTCGGCCCGCCCCTCGGGCAGCGCCACCGCCCCCGCAGCGAGCACCAACCCGAGGCCCACGGCCGGCACCGCCCGCCCGAAGCCCAGCTCCACCAGCAAGGACCCGGGCCCCGGACCGTCGGCGACCGTGTCCGGCCCGCCGGCCCCGAGCACCTCGGTCGGCGGCCCCCCGAGCGGCTCGTCCTCGCAGCCCCCGGCCGACGACGGATCCGGCACCACCACCGTGTCCGACACCACCGGCACCAGGGACTCCGGTACCACCACCACCGTGGCCGCCGCCGGCTCCCCGCGCGGGGAGAACGTCCTCTGATGGCACCCCGCACCCGGCGCGACGGCCGCGCACCGCGTACCGGCCGCCGCGTCCCCGCCCCGCGCACCGGGCGTGCCGCCCGGCGGGCGCCCGCGGCACGCGCCCGCCGCCGCCTGCCCATGCGCTACCTGCTGCCCTCGCTCCTCCTCGTCGCCCTCATGGCGATGCTGATGCTGCGCGGCTTCGTGCACAGCGAGATCCTCGCCGACCACCGCGTCCGGTCCGCCGCGCCCACCGACCGGGTGCCGGAGAAGATCCTCGCGGGCGGCCCGGTCATCGACACCCGCGGCGGCCGGACCGCCAGCCTGGACGTCCCGGACCACCGCCTCGTCCTCACCTTCGACGACGGCCCGGACCCCACCTGGACGCCCAAGGTCCTCGACGTCCTCGCCGAGCACCGCGCGCACGCCGTCTTCTTCGTCACCGGCACCATGGCCTCGCGCCATCCCGAACTCGTCCGCCGGATGGTGCGGGAGGGCCACGAGATCGGCCTGCACACCTTCAACCACCCCGATCTCTCCTACCAGTCGAAGAAGCGCATCGACTGGGAGCTGTCCCAGAACCAGCTCGCGCTCGCCGGCGCCGCCGGCATCCGCACCTCCCTGTTCCGGCCCCCTTACTCCTCCGCCGCCGACGCGATGGACAACCGGTCCTGGCCGGTCACCCGCTACATCGGCACCCGCGGCTACATCACGGTCGTCAACGACCGGGACAGCGAGGACTGGCGCAGACCCGGCGCCGCCGAGATCGTCCGCCGCTCGACCCCCCGGAACGGCGAGGGCGCCATCGTGCTGATGCACGACTCGGGCGGGGACCGCCACCAGACCGTCCAGGCGCTCGGCACACTGCTTCCGGAACTGCGGGAGCGGGGCTACCGGTTCACGAACCTCACCGAGGCGCTCGCCGCGCCCAGCGCGCACACCCCCGTGAGCGGCCCCGACCGGTGGAAGGGCGAGGCCTGGGTCCTCGCGGTGCGGGCCTCCGAGCGGACCACCGGCGTGCTGGTGGCTGGCCTCGCCGTGATCGGCGTCCTGGTCTTCGCCCGCTTCGGGCTGATGCTGCTGCTGTCCGGCCTGCACACCCGCCGTGTCCGCCGCCGGGACTTCCGCTGGGGCCCGGCCCCGGTCACGGAACCGGTCTCGGTGCTGGTCCCCGCGTACAACGAGGCCAAGTGCATCGAGAGCACCGTCCGTTCCCTGATGGCGAGCGAGCACCCCATCGAGGTGGTCGTCGTCGACGACGGCTCCAGCGACGGCACCGCCCGGATCGTCGAGGGACTGCGGCTGCCCGACGTGCGCGTGGTGCGCCAGCTGAACGCGGGCAAACCCGCCGCCCTCAACCGCGGCCTGGCCAACGCCCGCCACGACCTCGTCGTGATGATGGACGGCGACACGGTCTTCGAACCGGCCACCGTCCGCGAGCTGGTGCAGCCCTTCGCCGACCCGAGGGTCGGCGCCGTCGCGGGCAACGCCAAGGTCGGCAACCGCGACTCGCTGATCGGCGCGTGGCAGCACATCGAGTACGTGATGGGCTTCAACCTCGACCGCCGCATGTACGACGTCCTGCGCTGCATGCCCACCATCCCGGGCGCGGTCGGCGCGTTCCGCCGCTCCGCCCTGGAGCGCGTCGGCGGGATGAGCGACGACACGCTCGCCGAGGACACCGACATCACGATGGCCCTGCACCGGGACGGCTGGCGGGTGGTGTACGCGGAGAACGCGCGCGCCTGGACCGAGGCCCCGGCGTCCGTGCAGCAGCTGTGGTCCCAGCGCTACCGCTGGTCCTACGGCACCATGCAGGCGATCTGGAAGCACCGCCGGGCGATCGTCGAGCGAGGCCCCTCGGGCCGGTTCGGGCGCGTCGGCCTGCCGCTGGTGTCGCTGTTCATGGTCGTCGCCCCCCTCCTGGCCCCCCTGATCGACGTCTTCCTCCTGTACGGAGTGGTCTTCGGGCCGACCGAGAAGACCGTCCTCGCCTGGCTGGCCGTGGCGGCGGTGCAGGGCGTCTGCGCGGCCTACGCCTTCGCACTCGACCGGGAGAACATGAGCCCCCTCGTCTCACTGCCCCTCCAGCAGATCCTCTACCGCCAGCTCATGTACGTGGTGCTGCTGCAGTCCTGGATCACCGCGCTCACCGGCGGCCGGCTGCGCTGGCAGAAACTCCGGCGCACCGGCGACGTACGCCTGCCCGACGCGCTGCCCGACGAACGGCAGCCCGCGATGGACGGGGGACCGGTCGCATGAGCACCTCGTCACAGGGCGCCGCCCGGCCGGGCGTGGACACCGGCCTCGGCACACCGTCCGGGCCGGGGGCGCCGTACCCGACGGCCACCGTCCCGCAGCAGGCCGCCGGCCGGGAAGCCGCCGCGCCTCCGGGCGGCACGTCCGAGGCGGCGGCCCCGCGCCCGGGCCGGGACCGCTACTTCGACCTGCTGCGCGCCGTCGCGCTGTTCCGGGTCGTCTTCTACCACCTGATGGGGTGGGCCTGGCTGCCGCTGGTGTTCCCCTCCATGGGCGTGATGTTCGCCCTCGCCGGCAGCCTCATGGCCCGCTCGCTCAAGCGCCCGGCACTCCAGGTCGTCAAGGGCCGGCTGCGCAGGCTGCTGCCCCCGCTGTGGCTGCTCGGCGTCGTCGGCGTGTCCGGCATGGTCCTCCAGGGCTGGGGCCCGGACGCCGAGGGCCACCCCGGCTGGTGGTGGCTCCACCTGGGCTTCTGGATCCTCCCGCTGAGCGATCCGCCCTACGCGGAGGGTCTCCCGGGCTGGCACGGCATCCTCGGCGAGGACTGGGCCGCGGAGTTCGCCGGACCCCTGTGGTACCTGCGGGCGTACATCTGGTTCGTGCTGCTGTCGCCGTTCCTGCTGCGGGCGCTGCGCGCGCTCCCGTGGGCGACGATCCTCTCCCCGCTCGCCCTGGCCCTGGCGCTCGAACTGGAGTGGCTCACCCTGCCCGGCGAGCGCGTCCCCTCGACGCTCACGGACTTCAGCACCTTCGGCGCCTGCTGGATCCTCGGCATGGCCCACCAGGACGGGATCCTCGCGCGCATCCCCCGCTACGTGGTCCCGTCCGTGGCGCCCGCGGTCGCCTGCCTGGGCCTCTGGTACGCGATGCGGCACAACCTCACCGAGGGGCACGACCTCGACGACATCCCCGTCGGCCAGGCCCTCTGGTCGTTCGCGACGGTACTGCTGCTCCTGCACTTCAGCCCCTCGTGGTCCGAGTGGCCCCGGCTGCTGCGCCGCTGGGACCGGCTGATCACCCTCTTCAACTCCCGCGCGGTGACGATCTACCTCTGGCACAACGTGTGCATCCTGATCGCCGCCACCCTCTGGGACCGGCTCTGGGGCATCGACGTGATGTGGCGCCACTACGCCTGGCTGCTGGAGAGCCCCTGGCCGGTCCTGGCCGCCACCTGGCTGCTCGTCGGCGGCTGCGTCGTCTGCTTCGGGTGGATGGAGGACCTCGCGGCCAAGCGTCCGCCCCGGTTGTGGCCGGACGGTTCCCGGCCGAAGCGGGCGGGCACCCACCGGGGCTGAACCCCCACGACCAGCACACCGGCAGGCCCGGGCACGCCGTACGCGGCGGCCCGGGCCTGCCGTACGCCCACCGCCGGCGGTGACGGGCCGCGGTCCGGGGCCTCACCGCCGCCCCCGGCCGCACGTGAGAGCAACGTTCCCTTCCGGTCACCCACAGCCACAGGGCGGAAACGCGCTCTCCCTACCTTCAGGAGTCGTCACCCGTACGACACCCGAGCACCGGAGAACCGTGGAGGCGTCATGACAGCCCCGAGCACAGCCCCCGCACAGAGCAGGGGAGGCCGCTGGATCGACGAGTGGGACCCCGAGGACGAGACCTTCTGGAAAGAGACCGGTGAGAAGGTCGCCCGGCGGAACCTGTTCTTCTCCGTGCTGTCCGAGCACATCGGGTTCTCGATCTGGACCATGTGGTCCGTGCTCGTGCTGTTCATGGGCCCGGAGTACGGCCTCACCCCGGCCGACAAGTTCATGCTCACCTCGATGGTGACGCTGGTCGGCGCCGTCGTGCGGGTGCCGTACACCTTCGCGGTGGCGATCTTCGGCGGGCGGAACTGGACGATCGTCTCGGCGAGCCTGCTGCTCATTCCGACGATCGCCGCGTTCACGGTGATGGAGCCGGGGACCTCGTTCTCCACCTTCCTGCTGGTCGGCCTGCTCGCCGGCATCGGCGGCGGCAACTTCGCCTCCAGCATGACCAACATCAACGCCTTCTTCCCGCTGCGCAAGAAGGGCTGGGCGCTCGGTCTGAACGCGGGCGGCGGCAACATCGGCGTGCCGGTGATCCAGCTCGTGGCGCTCGCGATCATCGGCGCGAGCGGCGGACCGCGGGTGCTGCTCGGCATCTACATCCCGCTCATCGTCGTCGCCGCCGTGCTCTCCGCCGTCTACATGGACAACATCTCGTCCGTGAAGAACGACACCGGCGCCGCCAAGGACGCCGCGCGGGACGGCCACACCTGGATCATGGCGTTCCTGTACATCGGGACGTTCGGTTCGTTCATCGGCTACAGCTTCGCCTTCGGCCAGGTGCTGCAGAACCAGTTCGGGCGCACCCCGCTGGAGGCGGCCTACGTCACCTTCATCGGACCGCTGCTCGGCTCGCTGATCCGGCCCGTCGGCGGCTGGCTCGCCGACCGGTACGGCGGCTCCAGGATCACCCTGTGGAACTTCGTCGCCATGGCCGCGGCCACCTCGGTCATCATCGCGGCCTCGATGCAGAAGTCGCTGCCGCTGTTCACCGTCGCCTTCATCGCGCTGTTCGTGCTCAGCGGCCTCGGCAACGGGTCGACGTACAAGATGATCCCCGGCATCTTCCAGAACAAGGCCCTCGCCAAGGGGCTGACGGGAGAGGCGGCCGCCGTCTACGGGCGCCGGCTGTCCGGGGCCTCCATGGGGCTCATCGGCGCGGTGGGCGCGCTCGGCGGCGTCGCCATCAACCTCGCCTTCCGGCAGTCGTTCCTCTCCTACGGCTCCGGCACCGGGGCGTTCGTCTCCTTCCTGGCCTTCTACGGGGTCTGCTTCGCGGTCACCTGGGCCGTATACCTTCGCCGTCCGGCGGCCGCCGCGAGCTCCACGACCGCGGCCTCGGAGACGAACCCGCAGCTCAGCTACGCCGAAGTGTGACGTTACACGCGCGACACGCGGCTGAACCGAGCCTGTCACGGGGCGTTGACAGGCTCGGGCCAGCCGCGACCGCACGACGACTCGAGCGCACGACGAGAGCCGGGACGAACGCCATGTACGACGAACAGCAGCGACCAGACCACGGCCCCCTCGCCGGGTTCACCGTGGGCGTGACGGCCGCGCGTCGGGCCGACGAGCTCGGAGCCCTGCTCCAGCGGCGCGGCGCCCTCGTGGTGCACGCCCCCGCCCTGCGCATCGTGCCGCTCGCCGACGACAGCGAGCTGCTCACCGCCACCAAGGAACTGATCGACCTGGCTCCCGACGTGGTGGTCGCCACCACCGCCATCGGCTTCCGGGGCTGGATCGAGGCCGCCGACGGCTGGGGCCTCGGCGAGGACCTGCTGGCACGGCTGCGCGGGGTCGAGCTGCTCGCCCGCGGCCCCAAGGTCAAGGGCGCGATCCGGGCGCAGGGGCTGACCGAGGCGTGGTCGCCGTCCTCCGAGTCCATGGCGGAGGTGCTCGACCGGCTGCTGGACGAGGGGGTCGAGGGCCGCCGGGTCGCCATCCAGCTGCACGGGGAACCGCTGCCCGGGTTCGTGGAGTCGCTGCGGGAGGCGGGCGCCGAGGTGGTGGGCGTACCGGTCTACCGGTGGATGCCGCCCGAGGACATCGGCCCCGTGGACCGGCTGCTCGACGCCGCCGTCACCCGCGGTGTGGACGCCCTCACCTTCACCAGCGCCCCCGCCGCGGCCTCCCTGCTCACCCGCGCCGAGGACCGGGGCCTGCTGCCCGAACTGCTCGCCGCGCTCCACCACGACGTGCTGCCCGCCTGCGTGGGCCCCGTCACCGCGCTGCCGTTGCAGGCCCACGGCATCGACACCGTCCAGCCCGAGCGCTTCCGGCTGGGCCCCCTCGTCCAGCTGCTGTGCCAGGAACTGCCCGGCCGGGCCCGTACGCTGCCGGTCGCGGGCCACCGGGTGGAGATCCGCGGGCACGCGGTGCTGGTCGACGAACGGCTGCGGCCGGTGCCGCCCGCCGGGATGTCCCTGCTGCGGGCCCTGGCCCGGCGGCCGGGCTGGGTGGTCTCCCGGGCCGACCTGCTGCGGGCCCTGCCCGGCGCGGGACGCGACGAGCACGCCGTGGAGACGGCGATGGCGCGGCTGCGGACGGCGCTGGGCGCGCCCAAGCTGATCCAGACCGTGGTCAAGCGCGGCTACCGGCTGGCGCTGGACCCGGCCGCCGACGCCAAGTACGCCGATTCCTGAGCCCCCTTGAGCCGCCCGTACCCGACGAGGGCCCGCACGAGGCAGCCCAGCGCGAGGGTGGACAGCAGGGCCCGCACCACGTTCCACGCCACCCACGGGTCCTCGAACTCCTCGCGCACGGCGGCCGGATCGGCGATGCGCGCCGGATCGCCGGCGTCCGCGAGCGCGTCGTTGAGCGGGATGTTCACCACGACGGTGACCAGGAAGGCGAGCGCGTAGGCGAGCAGCGCCGCCCCCACCCAGCCCCGGAGCCCCGGTTCGCCGCGCGACTGCCAGGCCGAGACCGCCGTGAGCAGCAGCGCCCCCAGGAAGCTCAGCAGGAACACCGGGTTCTGGATCACCTCGTTGACGTTCCGCACGACCTCGACGTAGACGCGGTCCTCGCTGCGCGCCAGCGCCGGCATGACGGCGCACGCGAACACGTAGAAGACCCCGGCGATCAGGCCCGTCGCGACCGCCGCCGCGCCCAGCACACCTCCGGCGGCCGTACGCCGCCCCCTGCCGTTCTGTGTCATGCCGCCCAGTCAACCGGCGAGGCGGGACACGGGACATGGCCGAGGCGCGCGGGCGCATAAGCGGACGTCCAGCGCGGGGGTTCCCGCGACGGCCGGGGAGGGGCACTGTAGGGGGACGGACCCCGCACGGACCCCTCGCGGAGCGGTAACCCAAGGCGGTGACAGGCACATGGCATCGGGCACGGCCACGGCCTCGTACGAGATGCGGTTCGACTCCGGGCGGATCTGCCTGGACCTGGTGGCGACCACCCATCCCGAGGAACGGCTCGGCTCCGCCGAGCGGTTGCGGGCCTGGATCGCCGGCTCCGGCCTGGTGCCCGAGGGGACCCCGCTGGGCGCGGTGGACGAGGCGTGGCTCGTCGCCTGCCACGAACTGCGCGGCCACGTCCAGCGGTTGGTGGCCGGCGAGCTGGACGGCCGGCCCGCCGACGCGGACCTGGCCCGCGTCAACGCGCTCGCCCTGCACGCGCCGCCCGCGCCGCGCGCCGTGCGCGCCGAGGACGGCGCGCTGCTGCGCCGGCTGCACGGGCCGCTGCTCCGCGCCCCGCTGCTCGCGGCCGTGGCGCGCGACGCCCTGGAGCTGCTCACCGACCCCGTCGCGCGGGCCTGCCTGCGGCGTTGCGAGGGGGACAGCTGCCCGATCGTGTACCTGGACACCTCGCGGGGGCGCCGGCGCCGGTGGTGCTCCAGCGAGGTGTGCGGGAACCGGGAGAGAGTGGCCAGGCACCGGCGGCGTGCGGCGCTCGCACGGGCGTGAACTACCCTCCTGTCACACCCCGTACAAGAAATATGTGCGACCACTTTGAACACAGGCGCACCCGCGTCCGTACCCGGTGGTGAGCGACCGACTGGGGGACCCCGGTCGAATCGGGGACACCGGAGGTAGGCGTGCGCAAGGATTCCGCCGTGGCTGATGAACGCCCGCCAAGGGCACGACATCGTGCGTCCCAGCCCTCGGAACCTGACGAGGAGCTGATGCGGGCGCTGTACCGCGAGCACGCCGGACCCCTGCTCGCCTACGTGCTGCGGCTGGTCGCGGGTGACCGGCAGCGGGCCGAGGACGTCGTGCAGGAGACGCTCATCCGTGCCTGGAAGAACGCCGGTCAGCTCAATCGGGCCACCGGTTCGGTACGCCCCTGGCTGGTGACGGTCGCACGGCGCATCGTCATCGACGGCCACCGCAGCCGGCAGGCCCGGCCGCAGGAGGTCGACCCGTCGCCGCTGGAGGTCATCCCCGCGGAGGACGAGATCGACAAGGCGTTGTGGCTGATGACACTGTCTGACGCGCTGGACGACCTGACCCCTGCCCACAGGGAAGTCCTGGTCGAGACGTACTTCAAGGGGCGTACGGTCAATGAGGCGGCCGAAACGCTCGGAATCCCCAGCGGCACGGTGCGCTCGAGAGTTTTCTACGCGCTGCGGTCGATGAAGCTGGCACTGGAGGAGCGGGGGGTGACGGCATGAGCATTTACGGGGGATTCGGAACGGGTAGTCCTGGATCCATGCAGGGATCACAAGGCCCTAACGAGCACGAGACCGTCGGCGCCTACGCGCTCGGCATCCTCGACGACGCCGAGGCGACCGCCTTCGAGGCACACCTCGCCACCTGCGAGTGGTGCGCCCAGCAGCTCGACGAGCTGGCCGGGATGGAACCGATGCTGGCCGCCCTCGCGGACCTCCCCGGCTCCCAGGGCACCCCGGCGATCGGCGAGTCCCTCTCGGCCCGCCCCGGTCCGCGGCTCGCGGAGCGCCTGGTCGACGAGGTCGCGGAGCGGCGTGCCGGCAAGCGCCGGCGCGGCATGTACCTGGTGGCGGCCGCGGCCGCGCTGATCATCGGCGGTCCGCTGACGGTGATGGCGGTCAGCGGCGGCGACACCTCGAACGAAGCCGGGGTGCCGCACCCCACCAGCCCCGCCAAGGCCGCCTTCGACGTGATGTCCGACAAGGTCCACGCCACCGACCCGGGCACCAAGGTCAACGCCGTGGTCGCGACGGAGCCGAAGCCCTGGGGCACCCACGCGGTGCTGGAGCTGAAGAACGTCAAGGGCCCGCTCAAGTGCTCCCTGATCGCCGTCGGCAAGAACGGCGAGCGCGAGACGGTGACCTCCTGGGCGGTCCCGAAGTGGGGCTACGGCATCGAGAACGCCAAGACGGAGCAGGCCAAGCAGCCGCTCTACGTCCACGGCGGCGCCGCCTTCACCCCGAACGAGATCGACCACTTCGAGGTCATGACCTTCGACGGGAAGCGGCTCGTGGAGGTGGACGCGTGAGCGTGCCCCCGCGGGACGCGTGAGCGAACCAGCAGCGCACACGTAGCCTGGCGGGCCCCCCTTCGCGTACGGTTGACGGCTGCCCAGCACGTCAGAAGGGGGCCCGGTGGCCGCTCAGGTTCAACAGCAGGCCGCGCTCGGTCCGGTCGAGGGTTCCGCCGCGCTCGACTCGGCCGGAGATTCCGTACGCGACCGGGAGATCGGCGTCGAACAGGAACACCTGAACCGGGTGTACCAGCGCCTCGAGGAGAAGATCCACGAGGCCGAGTTCCTGATGAACGACGCCGCCCAGCGCGGTCAGGTCGGTACGCCGGGGGCGCTCGCGGAGCGCGACGCCCAGGTGTTCCGCGCGGGAATCCATCTCAATCGCCTGAACAACGAGTTCGAGGACTTCCTCTTCGGCCGGATCGACCTGCTCCTCGGGAAGGACGGCAAGAAGGGCCCGGACGGCGCGTACACCGCGGTCGACCCGGCCGAGGGCGCCGTCCGCGAGGACAACACCGCGGAGATCGCGGAGACGCTCCACATCGGCCGTATCGGCGTCCTGGACGCCGACTACGCGCCGCTGGTCATCGACTGGCGCGCCCCCGCGGCGGCGCCGTTCTACCGGTCGACGCCGGTCGAGCCCGGCCGGGTGGTCCGCCGCCGGGTCATCCGCTCCAAGGGCCGCCGGGTCCTCGGGGTCGAGGACGACCTCATGCGGCCGGAGCTGACGGCGACCCTGGACGGCGAGAAACTCGCCGTGATCGGGGACGGCGCCCTCATGGCCGCCCTGGGCCAGGCCCGCAGCCACACCATGCGCGACATCGTGGCGTCCATCCAGGCCGAGCAGGACCTGGTGATCCGGGCGCCCGCCGCCTCGGTCACCTACGTCGAGGGCGGCCCCGGCACGGGCAAGACGGCGGTGGCCCTGCACCGCGCCGCCTACCTGCTCTACCAGGACCGCCGCAGATACGCGGGCGGCATCCTGATCGTCTCCCCGACCCCGCTGCTCGTCGCCTACACCGAGGGCGTGCTGCCCTCGCTCGGCGAGGAGGGCCAGGTCGCCATCCGCGCCATCGGCTCGTTGGTCGACGGCGCCGAGGCAACCCAGTACGACTCCCCGGCGGTGGCCCGCGCCAAGGGCTCGTACCGCATGCTCAAGGTGCTGCGGAAGGCCGCCCGCGGCGCCCTGGAGGCACCGTCGGGCGCCGGGCGCGGCCCGTCCTCCCGGGGCGGCTCCGGCGGCCCCGCGGGCGGCGAGCAGCTCGCCCTCGGCGAGGACACCGAACAGGCCGGGGCACCCGCCGGTACGCCCGGCCGGCTGCGCGTGGTCGCCTTCGGCCGGCGGATCGAGCTGGAGGCCGACGAGCTGGACCGGATCCGGCAGAGCGCGCTCAGCGGGACCGCGCCGGTGAACCTGCTGCGCCCGCGGGCCCGCAAGCTGCTGCTCGACGCCCTGTGGTCCCGTTCGGGCGCGGGTACGCGGCACACGGACCCCGAGCTGGCCGCCGAGCTGCGGTCGTCCTTCGACGAGGACATCACGGCCGAGGACAGCTTCATCGAGTTCCTGGACGCCTGGTGGCCCGAGCTGACCCCGCGGGGCGTGCTGGCCGCCATGGCCGACGAGAGACGGCTCGGCCGGTGGGCGCGGCGCATCCTCAACCCCGGCGAGGTCCGCAAGGTGGCCCGCTCGCTCAGGCGGGAGGGGCTCTCCGTGCACGACGTCGCCATGCTGGACGAGCTCCAGGCGATCCTTGGGACGCCCGCCCGGCCCCGCAAGAGGCGCGACCTCGACCCGCTGGACCAGCTCACCGGCCTGGAGGAGCTGATGCCGGTGCGCGAGGAGTCGCAGCGCGAGCGGGCCGAGCGGCTCGCCCAGGAGCGCGTGGAGTACGCGCACGTCATCGTCGACGAGGCGCAGGACCTCACGCCCATGCAGTGGCGCATGGTCGGGCGCCGGGGCAGGCACGCCACGTGGACGGTCGTGGGCGACCCCGCCCAGTCCTCGTGGTCCGACCCCGAGGAGGCCGCGGAGGCCCGTGACGAGGCCCTGGGGTCCCGTCCCCGGCGCCGCTTCACCCTGACGGTGAACTACCGCAACCCGGCGGAGATCGCCGAGCTGGCCGCCAAGGTGCTCGCCCTCGCCATGCCCGGCTCGCAGTCCCCGTCGGCCGTACGGTCCACGGGCGTCGAGCCGCGCTTCGCCGTCGCCGGGGACTCGCTCGCCCAGAGCGTCCGGGCGGAGGCCGCGCGGCTGCTCGACCGCGTGGACGGCACGGTGGGCGTCGTGGTGGCCATGAACCGGCGCGAGGAGGCCGCCCGCTGGCTGGCGGGCCTCGGGGACCGGGTGGTGGCCCTGGGCAGCCTGGAGGCCAAGGGGCTGGAGTACGACGCCACGATCGTCGTGTCGCCCGCGGAGATCGCCGACGAGTCGCCCGCCGGCCTGCGCGTCCTGTACGTCGCCCTGACCCGCGCGACCCAGCAGCTCACCATCGTGTCGGCCGACCGGGACGAGCCGGACGGCCGGGGGGTGCCCGATCTGCTGAGGGACTGAGGGGGTTTCCGGGGCCCGCCGACCCGGCGACCCGGAAATGAACTTTCGGGACGGGAATTGCCTTGCGGGGATCGTTTGTTACCTTGGACGTGACACCGGCCCGATCCAAGCCCCCGGGCCCAACCTTCGTCGCTACGAGCGACCACTTGCCGCGAGGCGAGCATGGCGGGTCGGTGTCATTGACCGTACGAGAAGGCCCACCGCCCCCCCGGAGGGGGGCCCTGTCGCAGGCCCCGCCCGCCCGGCGCGCCGGGCGGCGCGGCCCACCCCCCCCCGCAAGGTCG